>NZ_CP085041.1:675150-1012725 GCF_022026155.1 Dissulfurimicrobium hydrothermale
TCTCTTCCCGCATCTGAAGCCTTGTCAGAAAATCCAGTGCGCCAAAGGGTTCGTCCATGAAGAGGATGTCGGGGTTTGTGATAAGGGCGCGGGCCACCTCCGCCCGCCTCTTCATACCCCCTGAGAGTTCATGCGGATAGTGATTCTCAAAGCCCTGAAGCCCGACGAGCTCGACATATTCCATGACCATCTGCTTCCTGGCCTCGGGGTCGTCGATCTGCCTTGCGCCCAGGGCCACATTCTCCCTGACAGTCATCCACGGAAAGAGCCCATCCTCCTGGAAGACAAAGATGTGCCTTGGGCTTGGGCCGTTTACAGGCTCATTGTCAATAAGCACCTGGCCTCTGCTAGGCGTATCGAAACCGCCCATTATCCTTAAAAGCGTGGATTTTCCGCAACCAGAGGGGCCTATAAAGCAGGTAAATGAGCGCTGAGGGATGGAGATGTTTATGTCATGGAGGACGGTCGAACCCTCTGGCAACCGGCATCCATCCCCGTCTGCCTCAGGGGTTTTGCCCATGTAGGACTTGAAAAGCCCGTTGATTTCTATTTTGTTTGGTTTGTCTGTTTTATCTGGCATCTTTTTTATTTACGCATCTGTTTCCATCTGACAGACGGGAGGTTTTCAAGGCCCCTTATCATATAATCGAGCCCAAGGCCTATAATCCCGATCACTACCATGCCCCCCATGACCTGGTCCATTCTAAGCGAATTTCTGGCGTCTATTATCAAATAGCCAAGGCCGGATTTCACCGCGATCATCTCTGCTGCGACTATGACAAGCCATGCGGTCCCAAGGGTGATCCTGAGACCTGTTACTATTTCAGGGAGGGCGGCAGGCAGGATGACCTTTGTGTAGAGCCTGTAGCCCTTGAGCCCGAAGTTCTGGGCTATCCTCAAGTAGGTGACCTTGATCCCCGCGACGCTTCCCATCACGCTTACCAGCATGGGAAAGAAGACGGCAAGAAATATCAGGAATATGGCCGGTCTGTCCCCGATGCCGAGCCAGAGGATGGCAAGCGGTATCCATGCAAGGGGCGAGATCGGACGCAGGAATTGTATGATCGGGTTGAAGATAGCCCGCCCAAGCGGCCAGAGACCCAGAAACAGGCCTATGGGGATGGCCGTGGCCACTGCAAGAAAATATCCCCATGTCACGCGGAACAGGCTCGCTATTATGTAATGAAAGAGCACGCCGGATACCGAAAGCTCCCAAAGCGCCGCCGCCACCTGAGAGGGCGGTGGAAGCATGTTGGGAGAGATAGCGAATTCCCGCACCGTCCACTCCCACAGGGCGATCAGGACTGCAATCGTGAGGATGGGTAAGACCCTGTCCGGTTGCGTCCACCTCCTTATGGCGTCTTTCATCATTATTCAGGCTCCTGCATTACTAAAGGTCCTCGCGCGACCGGGCTTGATATGCCGACAAAGAGGCCACGGATGGCCTCCGCCTGGCCTGTGGACAGGGATGTCCACTGCCAGGAAAAGGGATGTCACGCCCCGCCATGCCATGGACCATGAGCCGGTGGTCATGCGAAGGTCTTCCATCATCTGGAATACCATGACGTATCTATGAGGGACCTGGCGTCAGGCGCGTGTTTTAACAGGCCCCATTTAACCATCTGGCTCCCCATCTTGGCAAATTCATCCACCCTTGGGATCAAATCCCTGTATGATACACGGTCAGGCGGGTCTGTAAGGACGAATTCTATCAGGGGTTCAGGTAGATTATAGGCCTTTGCAGCTATCTCTGCGGCCTTGATGCGGTTTTTTTCAATCCAGAGCCCTTCCCTGTAGAACTCCCTTATAAGATTTACGACCTCGTCATGTCTTTTTTTAAGTACATCGCTCCTTACGACCAGGACGCTCGATATAAAGCCAGGCTGCACGTCCTTCATGTAATAGAGCACCCGGGCCGTGCCTGCCATTTCAGCCTTTGCGGCATAGGGCTCTCCTACAATATAGGCGTCGATCGCACCTGAGGCCAGGGCCGATGGCATGTCAGGCGGAGGCATTTCAACCACGTTTATTTCTTTTATGGGTACATGTGCACGGTCGCAAAGCGACAGAAGGGTCAGGTAGTGCGGGCTGAACCGGATCGGGATTGCAACCGTCTTGCCCCTGAGCCCGGCTACGCCTGATATGTGCAGGGATTTTTTTACTACTAAGGTGGATCCGTTTCTGTGGCCGAGGAGAACGACCTTGATGGGCAGACCCTTTTCATAAAGGGCAATGGCTATGGGCGCAAGGATAAAGGTAATGTCCAATTCCCCGCTCTCCAAGGATTCAATCAGATCGGGCCAGGAGGTGAACTTTATCGGGGTAAAGGCCATTGGCGTGGATTTCAGGTGCTTGGCGGCTACAGGACAGATGATGTTGTCGGTGATGGGCAGGAAGCCGACCCTTAAGGTGGATTCAGATACCTCTTTTTTGTTGAGCCAGAGATGGAGGCCTGAGATCAAAAATACCCATGTCAGACAGGCTATAAAAATGAGTAGCCATGGCTTAGGGCTTAATGAGGAGTTCAAGACCTTTTTTATACGATTCACATAAAATAATATCGGAATATTCGGCCTTATCTTTAAAGGTGAAGTGGTGCCCCCGGCAGGGATCGAACCTGCGGCACCAGGATTAGGAATCCTGTGCTCTATCCACTGAGCTACGAGGGCAAGTCATTTTTTGTAGTTGTTGTGTCGCTCGCGCCAAGGCCACATTTTTTTAACTTGTTTTTGAAAACTTGTCACCCCCCTTTTTTTGAGGGCATCACAACACAAAAGGTTGCCAGCCGCCGTGTTGCGCTGCATCCTTCGTCACTGCGGCGTACAGGAGGTACGCCTCATTCCTCAGGATTTGTGCGCCTTGCATGACGATTTTTGCTTAGCCATCTCATAAATGACTTTTAGAGATCATCCTTTTTAAGACGTCGGCAAGTCTGTAAATTGACTCTAATCTTTAAATCTAGTATAACCGTTCGGAAAATAAAAGGGGAACCATGTGTAAGGAACGGGTACTGATAGCAAACCGCGGAGAGATAGCCATCCGCATTATGGATGCTTGCAAAGATCTAGGCCTTGACTATTGCGTGGTCTATGCCCCGGAGGATGAAGCCTCGCTTCATGTCAGCCTTGCCAAGTGCGATGATAAAGACGGCGTAAAAAGGGCTTATTGTATCGCGAGCTACAAAGACCCTAATGAGATATTCGCTGTTGCCGATCAGGTGGGCTGCACGGCCATCCATCCCGGATACGGTTTCTTTGCCGAGAATTTCCGTTTCGCCAGGAGGGCTGAGATGCGCTCGAGGCCCCTTGTCTTTATCGGGCCGAGATGGGAGGTCATAAGGGACCTCGGCAGCAAGATCAATACCAAACGTCTGGCGAAGTCTTTGGGCATCCCTGTGATCCCTGGCTCAGACGGCCCTATTTACAATGAGATCGATGCCGAGGCCTTGGCCGAGGACCTCTTTTTCATACAGAAGGAGCAGGGCGTTCAACATCCATCCATCCTTGTCAAGGCATCGGCCGGCGGGGGTGGCATGGGTATAGAAGAAGTGACGCATCTCGACGCCTTTAGACGTGTCTATCGCAGGATACAGAATTATGCCAAGAGACAGTTCGGCGACGATGGCGTATTGATAGAACAGAACCTTAGAGACTATCAGCATATTGAGGTGCAGCTTCTGTGCAGCCGTCATGGCGAGGTGGTACATTTCGGTACGAGGAATTGCACGATCCAGAGCTCGGGCAGGCAAAAGCGTGTGGAGGTCGCGCCCGGGTTTGATCCGGACAGCTTTGAATATCCGTTTGATGCAAGGGCGGTTCTGGATCGCATGGTCGCATATTCGGTGCGCCTTGCGAGACACGTGGGTTACGATAGTGTCGGGACATGGGAGTGGGTGGTGACCAGGGATGGTTCTCCGTATCTCCTGGAGGTCAATACCCGCATTCAGGTGGAAAACGGGATATCGGCCCGCATATCCAGGATCAAAGGTAGAGACGGCTATCCCGATCTTATCAAGGAACAGATAAGGGTGGCTATGGGCGAGAAGCTCGGCTATCGGCAGGAAGACATATTTTTAGAAGGGACGAGCATAGAGCTGAGGATAGTTGCTGAGGACGCAAGGCGGGGATTTAGGCCATGGTGCGGGGTCATCAAGCGCTTTGATTTTCCTGATGTGCCGTGGGCCAAGGTCTATACACACGTTCCAAGGGACAGGGCTTACAGTATTCCAACTGAGTACGATCCGAACCTTGCCCTGGCTGTAATTTGGGGTGAAAGTACGGAGGAGGCCAAGACAAGGGCCATGGAGTTTTTGAAAGGCGTTGTAATAGAAGGATCCGACGCCCAGGGCGGGGCTGCTGTCACTAATCTTGATTATCTGGCCGAGCGCATAGATAATGTGCTCAAGTTTTGATGCCGGCCTGCGCCTGCGGCCTCATATCTAAATGCACGCGGATATAAAATATATGAAAGACAGTAGCAAACTGTTGAGTCAGCTTGCCGAACGCATCGCATACCTCATCGACGTCAAGGGCGGCCTTGCATGGAAAGACCTCGGCGCGCTGTTGGACGATGTCCAGTCATTGCGCAGGGATATTTATGAGCTTGATGAGGCATCGATCTTCGCCGAGATAGATAAAATCAGGGACAGGGTCTCTTCCCTTGAGCGCGAGGCTGCGGAATCACTTTCTCCTGCTGAGATCGTCAATATTGTCAGGAGCTCCCAGCGCTTCACCCTTTCTGACATACTTGAAAACGTATACGATTCGTTCACCGAGCTCGGCGGAGATGGTGAATGCAACGTCGATCCCGCCGTTGTGGTTGCAAGGGCCACGATCTCGCGTCGTATGAAAAACAAGACTTACAGTCATCAGGTTATGGTCATAGGGCATGAAAAAGGCAGGGGCGAGGAGTACAGAAATGGCGGATGCGCACGTCCATGGGGAAATGCCAAGGCATTGAGATATATGAAAGTAGCCGAGACTGAGGGCATACCTATCCATTTTTTCATCTTTACACCAGGCTCTTTTCCGATAGAGGATTATCCGGGCGCAGCCCAGCAGATAGCCAGAAACATCTATGCCATGGCTAGACTGAAGACGCCGATGGTCTCTTTTATCTCGGAAGGCGGGTCGGGCGGGGCAGAGGCCATTGGTCTTTCAGATATACGCCTTATGGGTTCAAGAGGCTATTATTCAGTCATCTCCCCTGAAGGGGCTGCGGCCATTGAGGGAAAGATAAGAGAGGGTGAGAAGCTTCCAAAGGAACTTGTGGAACACTGCGCTGCGCAACTCAAGCTTACGGCCCAAGACAACCTGCGCCTTGGCACCATAGACCGAATTGTTGAAGAGCCGCCGCTTGGGGCAAGGAGGGATGACTATGTATTCTTTCGAAGGCTCCGATACGAACTTATAAGGGCGACGGACGAAGTCGTCCTCAAGACCAAGAGCTTTCGGGCCTTTAGGGCCTATGCATTGAATATACGGAATGCCGAGAAGGAAGGGGTGCCGGAGGACTTCGATCTGGTCATCAATTGGGACCTTACGGAGCCCGAGATAGAGCGGCTTCTAGAGTTGAGATCCAAAAAATACCGCGAGATGGCCAAGGGATTTTACGGTGAGGAGGCCACATCGTCGATCCTCGGCTTAGGTAAGGCCAAGGACCTGGCCAGTCAGAGTTATTATGAGATAAGATATGGGCTCCTAAGGTCTCATCAGAGGAATGTGATGAAGGTCATCGAAGAGGTCTCGAGCGAGGGGTCTGTGCTCCTTAATAAGGTGACACGTCCGGTAAGGGCGGCTTATGAATTCGTCTTCCCGCGTCCCGAGCGTGCGTCTAAGGGCGGGCGGGGCGGCATGCAGGAGCATGTATCGATCTTTGCCGAGGAATGGGAGGCATATGTAAGTCCGCTTGCAAATGAAGACCGCACAGTATCCTGTCCCAATGCCTCGAAGTACGGCTGTCTCGACCTCTGGGTCCCTGATCTTTACGGGGAATTTTGCGGGGTATGTCCTACTTGCGGACATCATTTCCCTCTGGAGTACCGTTGGTACCTTGAGCACCTCTTCGACAAGGGTTCTGTAGAGGAGTTCAATACAAATATCGTTTCGATCAATCCCCTTGGATTTGAAGGTTTTCAGAGTCGGCTTGAGAAAGATATAAAAAGGACAGGGCGGCGCTCCAGCATGATCACCTTTGACGCCAAGATCCAAAACATCAAACTGGTGGTGGCCATGTTGTTTGGTGACTTCAGAAACGGTACGGTGGGTGCGGCCGAGGGGGAGAAGTTCGTAAGGGCCTGTGACAGGGCAAGGATAACCAGGCGCCCTTTCCTCTCCTACATACATACGACCGGCGGCATCAGGATACACGAAGGGACGTTGGGTGTCATACAGATGCCCAAGTGCACCATGGCGGTGCGGGAATATATAGACAGCGGCGGCCTTTATATCGTGGTGTACGACAATAATTCTTATGCAGGGCCTGTCGCGAGCTTTCTCGGGTGTTCGCCGTATCAGTTCGCAATACGCTCCACCAGGATCGGCTTTGCAGGTCCCAGGGTGATAAGGGAGACTACGGGCGAGGATGTGCCGCCTGACTACCACAGCGCCAAAAATGCCTTGAAAAGGGGGCACATACAGGGCATTTGGGACAGGCGGGAGTTCCGTAAAAACCTTTACGAGGCCCTAATGACAATGGGCGGGCCCAATCTCTATTACAAATAAAAAATAAGGCCATGGCGGACATAAACCTAAACGATCTGTTGCGGAGTTATCGCTCGCATCCCTTTGAGGAGCGGGAACTTGTGACGCCCCATACCGGCATCATTTCTTTCCAGATAAAGGAAGGGCAGGAGGTAAGGGGTCCTGGTGGCAAATGGCTGCACAAGCCAGGGACCCTCCTTTATATCCTTGAGCGGGAGCGCAACGTAAAGAAGATTACGGCACCCTGCGGCGGAGAGATCATAAAGATCAGGCATGAACTCGAGGGCGGCTTTGTCGAGGCAGGTGTGAGGGTGCTGTCCATTCGTCATAAGCTTACCAAGGAAGAGATAGTCGATCGGATATTGAAAGAGGTGCTCATTATCTTTCGGGCGCCTGAGAATGCAAGATATTTCCTTGCAACAGACATTGCATCGAAGCTCGAGAAACAACCCAGGGCCGCCTTGGTTGTCAAGCCCGGGGACGAGATCATAATCATGTCGCTCATGAAACGTGATACGATCATAACCTATGACGGCATAGGCGGTGTAATATACAAGACCTATTTTGAACCGGGGAGCCTTGTCGAACAGGGTGCGCCTTTGCTGGGCGTATGCCCGCCCGAAAAGCTTCCGTATGTCCAGAAGGTGATTCACAGGATCAATACGGAGTGGGAGGATTAGGGATTAAGGCCCTACTGATCGCCATCCAGTTTTTGACCATTATTCCTGTTGCCCCGCGACTTGTAGTGAAAGATGCGGAGTTGACGGCATCCCTTTCCTATTTTCCTTTGGTAGGTCTCATGTTGGGCTGCATCGTTCTTGGCATTGATTCATCCCTGCGCGGCATCTGCACCGTGCAGTCTCTGGGCGTCATAGATGCTGCTGCACTTGCATTTCTTACGAGAGGTCTTCATCTCGACGGCCTTTCCGATACGTTTGATGCGCTCGGGAGCGGTAAGCCGGCTGAAGAGGCGCTTGTCATAATGAAGGATAGCCGCATAGGTGCGTTTGGGGCCGTTTCTCTAATGTTTGTGCTGCTTTTAAAGGCGTCGGCCCTTTCGACCGCGTCGCAAAAGGGTCTCTGGCAGGTCTTCTTGCTTGCACCATGTCTTTCCAGGTGGGGCTTAAATGTCCTTGCAGCATCTTCGACGTATGCAAGGCCATCGGGTGGTCTCGGTGCGGCATTCGTCGGGGGAAAGACCAGGCGGACCCTATTTTTTTCAGGATTGACTGCCTTTTCGGCCGCATGGTTTTTGTCCGGCATGGCAGGGCTTCTTATATCCCTAGGGGCGGTTGTTTGTGGTCTTGCAGCCTCCTTTTATTTCAAAAGGAGGTTTGGTGGCATCACAGGGGACATGCTTGGCGCATTTCTAGAGCTTACAGAGGCCGTGTTTATGGTTGCAGGCGGCGTCTATGCACCTAGGGGGGCATAAAAGACGTGTCTTGCAGCGAGGCGACACGCATCATTCTCCTCAGACACGGCGAGGTCGATGCCGCAAAGGCTGTCTTTTACAGCCAGATGGACGTTCCTCTTTCCGAACGTGGCAAGAAGAGTTCCCTAACGGTGTCCAGGGTCCTTGAGCCAGTGCCGATCTCATGGGTGTTGAGCAGTGATCTTTCCAGATGTCTCTTCCTGGCAAGGGCCATAGCCGCGGCAAGGGGGGTTGGGGTCGAGGCCCGTCGAGAACTCAGAGAATTGGATTTCGGTCTCTGGACTGGGCTTGGTTGGGATGAAATTGAGATGAGGTTTCCCGGCGCCATAAAGAAGCGGATGTCTAATCTTGAGTCCTACAGGCCACCTATGGGGGAAAGTGTGGGTGATCTCGCTGAGAGGGCATGGGGTCTTATTCAGCAGGTGGTTTCGGAATATCATGGCAGGATTGTAGCTGTTGTGTCCCACGGCGGGGTGAATAGGGTCATAATTGCAAAGGCCGTAGGTCTGCCCTTGCAAAACATCTTCAGCATACACCAGGATTTTTCTTGTATAAATGTCATTGATTTTTTTTCAGACGGATTGGCTGTAGTCAGGGCCCTTAACTGGTTGCCGGGCGTCTCTGAGGGATTTTATCCCTGATTTTGTTTGCAGGGTGTCGCGATAGCTTTTAAAATGGGCGCCCAATGGGTATTGTTGGTCTATTTATTGCCGACGAGGAGGGATAAATCATGTCTGATCCTACAATGAAAGACAAAAAAAGGGCGGTCGATATCGCCATCGCCCAGATCCAGAAGCAGTTCGGTCAGGGTACCGTCATGAGGCTCGGCGATAGGGGGGGCGTGGAGGATGTCTCTGTAATTCCAACAGGCTCTATCGTGGTAGATATGGCCATCGGGATAGGCGGAGTGCCGAGGGGCAGGATTGTAGAGATATTCGGGCCGGAGTCTTCCGGAAAGACCACCTTGGCGCTCCATATGATAGCAGAGGCGCAAAAGATGGGCGGGATGGCCGCATTTGTGGACGCCGAACACGCCCTTGATGCGACATACGCAAAGAAGCTCGGCGTAAACACCGATGACCTTCTGGTATCCCAGCCTGATTTCGGTGAACAGGCCCTTGAGATCGTGGACGCCTTGGTCAGGAGCGGTGCCATTGACATCATAGTAGTAGATTCGGTGGCGGCGCTCGTCCCAAAGGCAGAGATCGAAGGGGAAATGGGCGATCAGCATGTGGGTCTTCAGGCGAGGCTCATGTCTCAGGCATTGAGGAAGCTTGCCGGCAATCTGAACCGCACCAAGACGGTCCTTGTCTTTATAAACCAGATCCGTATGAAGATAGGGGTTATGTTCGGGAGCCCTGAGACCACTACAGGCGGGAACGCCCTCAAGTTTTATGCAACGGTACGGCTTGACATCAGGCGTATCTCATCGCTAAAAGAAGGCGCTGACGTCATAGGTAACCGCACCAGGGTGAAGGTGGTAAAGAATAAGATAGCCCCGCCTTTCAAGGAGGCCGAGTTCGACATCTATTACGGCGAGGGCATTTCAAGGGAGGCCTCGCTTATCGACCTTGCCGCAGCGGTGGATATAATAGAGAAGAGCGGTGCCTGGTATTCTTATGAAGGCGAGCGGCTTGGCCAGGGCAGGGAAAACGTGCGCATATTCTTAAAAGAACACCCTGATGTCGCGGATAAGATCGAAAGGCAGATAAGGGAAGTCTACGGCATCAAGGCGGCCAGACCTATCGATGTCCAAGAAGGCTAGTAAGATCCGAAGTCTGAAGGATCAGTCAAGAGGCAGGTCGGCTCTATGTCCGTCCAGGCCACTGGAGGGTTTTTGAAGGTGTTTTTTATGGATAAACGTTCAGGTTCGGAAATCAGGAGGCTTTTTTTGGATTTTTTCGCTAAAAAAGGCCATGCCATTGTTCCAAGTTCGGCTATTGTTCCACAGGACGATCCGACGCTTCTCTTCACCAATGCCGGCATGGTGCAGTTTAAAAGGGTCTTTTTGGGTGAAGAGACGAGGCCTTATTCAAGGGCCGCTACATGCCAGAAGTGCGTGAGGGCCGGCGGAAAGCACAACGACCTTGAAAATGTCGGTTATACGGCCAGACACCATACATTTTTTGAGATGCTCGGCAATTTCTCTTTCGGCGATTATTTTAAGGATGATGCCATAGCATATGCCTGGGAGTTTTTGACCGAATGGCTTGGTCTGCCGGTGGATCGCTTGTGGGTGACCGTCTTCAGGGATGATGACGAGGCGGGTAAGCTCTGGACCACCTTGACCGGGATGCCGCCTGAGAGGGTGGTGAGGCTTGGGGAAAGAGACAATTTTTGGGCGATGGGCGATACTGGGCCATGTGGCCCGTGCTCCGAGATTATTTTTGACCAGGGTGAGGGGGTCGGTTGTGGTAGGGCTGATTGCCGAGTCGGCTGTGAATGCGATCGTTTTTTAGAGATATGGAACCTGGTTTTTATGCAGTATTTCAGGGATCGATCAGGCACCCTTCAGCCGCTGCCGAAGAAGAGCATAGACACCGGTATGGGTCTTGAGCGTATAGCGGCCGTATGCCAGGGGAAGCTCAGCAATTTCGATTCAGACCTGTTTTCGCCGTTGATTTCCAAGATAAGCTGGCTGGCTGGTAAGTCTTATGGTTCTGATCCAGGTTGGGATGTGGCCATGAGGGTGATAGCCGATCACGCCAGGGCATCGGCGTTTTTGGTAGCGGACGGGGTTATGCCTTCGAATGAAGGCAGGGGCTATGTACTGAGGCGTATAATACGCAGGGCCGCCAGATACGGCCGTGTGATCGGACTCGACGGACCTTTTTTGGGAGAGATGGCCGAGGCTGTGGCTATTGGGATGGGTCTTGATTATCCTGAGCTCAAAGATGCGGCTCCCCTTTTCCGCCAGGTGATAGGGCATGAAGAGATGCGTTTCGGCGAGACGCTCGAGACGGGTCTCAGATTGCTCGCTGAAAAGGTCGATGAGTTGTTGAGGGAAAGGATCGCCTTGATAGACGGCGCATTCGCCTTCAGGCTTTACGACACCTACGGTTTTCCAATCGACATACTTCAGGACGTGGCCAGAGAAAAGGGCCTTTCGCTTGACCGTGACGGTTTCGAGAAGGCCATGATCGAGCAGCGCGAGCGTTCAAAAAGGGCGCGCCATGAGGTTTCAGTGGGGGATGTCCCTGAGGTATATAGGCGTCTTCTCGACTCTGGTATGGGCGGGTGTTTTGTGGGTTATGATAGACTTGCGGCTGATGCCGAGATTTTGGCCCTTGTAAGGGATGGGCGATCGTCTAGTGAGGCAGGCGTGGGATGGACAGGTGAGCTCGTTGTCGCGCAGACGCCTTTCTATGCTGAATCAGGGGGGCAGGTGGGTGACAGCGGTTGTGTAGAAGGACCTTTAGGCAGGGCGGAGGTAAGAGATGTTGTAAAGCGGGGTGGTTTGATCCTGCATCAGATAGATGTAACAAATGGTATTTTGAGGGTAGGCGACAAGGTCAGTCTCCGCGTGAATAAGGGACTGAGGATGGATACAGCCAGGAATCATACGGCAGCCCATCTCCTGCATGCAGCCTTAAGGACCGTCTTGGGCGTTCATGTGAAACAGGCTGGTTCCCTGGTTACACCTCAGAGACTTCGTTTTGATTTTAATCACTTTTCAGCGCTCACGAGTGAAGAGATTAGAAGGGTCGAGGACCTGGTGAACCAGTGGATCCGTGACGACAAGGCCGTTAAAACAAGTGTAGTGCCCTATAAGGAGGCCTTGGCCATGGGTGCAATAGCGCTTTTTGGAGAGAAGTACGGGGATGAGGTGCGGGTTGTCGAGGTGCCTGGATTCAGCATGGAACTCTGCGGCGGCACACATATAGACCGTACTGGCAGGATAGGGCTTTTCAAGATCATTGCCGAGTCGAGTGTGGCCTCCGGTATTAGAAGGATAGAGGCGTACACGGGCAGCGCGGCCGTTTTCTTTGTTCATCAGATCGAAGACGAGCTCGCCGCTGCCGCTTCGCGCCTTAGGTGTCCAAGGTTTGAGGTGGCCTCCCGGACAGCGAGGCTTCAAGAACAGATCAAACTCCTCCAAAAGGAGATCGAGCGGCTGAACGTCGGCGCGCAGTCGGGGTCGGGCGGTGATCTTGAACCGATTCTGGGCAAGGTCATCGACGGTGTGAATGTATTGGCAAAAGAGGTAAGTGCCAAGGATCCTAAGATACTCAGGGAGATGGCCGACCGGTTTAGGGACGGTCTTGGTTCAGGGGTGGTGGCCCTTGGATCCAGAAGTGGAGATAAGGCGTTATTGACCGTTGTAGTCACAAAGGACCTTGTGGGTCGCATAAGTGCTGGTGACATCATAAAGTCCATGGCATTGATAATCGGCGGGAAAGGGGGCGGCCGCGCAGATATGGCGCAGGCGGGAGGTCCTTATAAAGAAAGGCTTTTAGAGGCCTTTGATGCCTTTTATGGTCTTGTTGAAGAGGCCCTCAGGTCTTAAAAAAGGGTTGTAGTGCCGTGGTGCCGAAGAGGAGGCTCGAACTCCTACGAACGTGATGTTCACTAGACCCTGAATCTAGCGCGTCTACCAATTCCGCCACTTCGGCCTTTTTGGGTCATTAAAACTGGTGAGTTGTGGACTTGTCAAGGGGAGCATTGTTGTGTGCGACGTTAAAATCATCTTGGTCGATGGAGGATGATGAAGGCCTATTACAGTCTTGATGAGATATCGAGGCCGCTTGATAGGCCGACCCTTACCATCGGGAACTTCGACGGGGTTCATCTTGGGCACCAGGCGCTCTTCCGCAAGGTAAAGGAGCTTGCAGCCTCGGTTTCAGGGGATTCCGTGGCGCTTACCTTTGAGCCGCATCCTTTGAAGGTCTTAAGACCTGACCATCCACTTTTAAGGATATGTACCTTGCGGCACAAGATAGAGCTCATAGATAGGGCGGGCATAGGTCATCTCATAATCCTGCCGTTTAACAAGGAGCTGGCGGAGACGTCGGCCAGTGACTTTGTGCACGAGATATTTTATAGGCGGCTCGGCATCAAGAATCTGGTGGTTGGTTATGATTATGCCCTTGGCAAGGGGAGGGAGGGGGATATCCTATTTCTGAGAAAGGCGGGCGTGGAGCTTGGTTTTGCCGTGCATGTGCTTGAACCTGTTGTAATAGAAGGCGTTGTGGTAAGCAGTACCAAGGTAAGAGAGCTTGTCGCTGCTGGGGACATGCGGGCCGTTTCTCGCCTGCTTGGAAGATATTATCAGATCAGGGGTGTTGTGCGCCCGGGCAGGCGCCGCGGAGGGCCGTTACTTGGCTTTCCTACAGCGAATTTACGTATCGATAAGGGGGATTTATGCCCTAAGTCCGGGGTTTATGTGATACAGGCGATAATTGGCGGTTATTGCTATGGCGGCGTGCTTAATATAGGCCGCAACCCGACATTTGGAGATCAAGAATTTGGGGCCGAGGCCCATCTGTTTGATTTTGATGAAGATATCTATGGGAAAGAGATCAAGCTCAATCTCATCGAGAGATTGAGGAATGAAAATAGATTTTCCGGCCCTGATGAGCTGATATTGCAGATAAAAAAGGACATACATACCGCACGTCTGATGCTTGCACAGGAAAAAGGTCTTTATGAGGCGTGCATGGAAGGTATCAAATAGCCCCCTGAAGAAGGTTTCCCAGGCCTCAGGGGGCAGATAGGTACATACCAAAGTTGGGGGGGTTAAACTTCTTCTACCGTTATGGCGCCCACAGGACAGACTTCGACGCAGGTTTCGCAGCCTAAACAGTCCTCGGACCTTGCCGGCACCGGTTTCCCGTCGACAAAGTCATAGACCTGTGCTGGGCAGGCGTTTACACACTCTTCGTCGCCTTGGCATTTGTCATAATCAATCGTGATCTGAAACATGGCAACCTCCTTTTATTTTTTATTTAATTGTTTTTTTGAGATCAGGTTGTGCGGCGCGATCTTTTTTATCCATATAGACGAACAATCTCCGCCTTGTCAACCTTGTTTCTTTAGTTTTTTTGAGCGAAAGTAAAACATTTATAAAATATCAATTTACCCCCTTGCGTTCTCTGATGATTGAGTATATATAGAACGGGCCCTGAGCGCACCCTGAGTGTAGGGGAGAAAAAAGAAGTTCTTGACTAAACAAAAGATCGAGTTTAAAATTTTTATTTTTAGGTTTGTGCTGATATTTATTTTAAGATCTGAACAGATAAGACCTTTATCGAGGCTATTATAAAGATTTATCAAGATTTATCCAGCACAATAATGCCATTCAAGTTCCGCCTCCAAAAGGTGGCCTGGAGATGGAGAATGGATATAAAAGATTTAAATCTTGACAAATAAATGACGCGATAGTAAGTTAAAATTATATTTTTTGGCTTGATCTTTGAAAACTGAATAGTGTTTACAGACAGACCTCAAATCTTTTAAACACCGCCAAATAAGGTAGTGTTTATCCAGTTTTTCAACTGGAGGGTTTGATCCTGGCTCAGAATGAACGCTGGCGGCGTGCCTAACACATGCAAGTCGTACGCGAATCCGGGGCTTCGGCCCTGGTAGTAGAGTGGCGCACGGGTGAGTAACGCGTAGATGATCTACCCCTGGGATTGGAACAACTTGCCGAAAGGTGAGCTAATTCCAAATAATATCTGTCAGAGGGATCTGGCAGATCAAAGGTGGCCTCTCCTTGGAAGCTATCGCCTGGGGATGAGTCTGCGTCCCATTAGCTAGTTGGTGGGGTAACGGCCTACCAAGGCGACGATGGGTAGCTGGTCTGAGAGGATGACCAGCCACACTGGAACTGGAACACGGTCCAGACTCCTACGGGAGGCAGCAGTGAGGAATATTGCGCAATGGGGGAAACCCTGACGCAGCGACGCCGCGTGGGTGATGAAGGCCTTCGGGTCGTAAAGCCCTGTCAAGGGGGAAGAAATTCCTGACGGCTAATATCCGTCAGGATTGACGGTACCCCTGAAGGAAGCACCGGCTAACTCCGTGCCAGCAGCCGCGGTAATACGGAGGGTGCGAGCGTTATTCGGAATCACTGGGCGTAAAGCGGGTGTAGGCGGTTTATTAAGTCGGGTGTGAAAGTCCATGGCTTAACCATGGAAGTGCATCCGAAACTGATAGACTCGAGTACCGGAGAGGGAAGTAGAATTCCTGGTGTAGGAGTGAAATCCGTAGATATCAGGAGGAATACCGGTGGCGAAGGCGACTTCCTGGACGGATACTGACGCTGAGACCCGAAAGCGTGGGGAGCAAACAGGATTAGATACCCTGGTAGTCCACGCCCTAAACGATGGGCACTAGGTGCAGGGGGTATTGACCCCTCCTACGCCGTAGCTAACGCATTAAGTGCCCCGCCTGGGGAGTACGGCCGCAAGGTTAAAACTCAAAGGAATTGACGGGGGCCCGCACAAGCGGTGGAGCATGTGGTTTAATTCGACGCAACGCGAAGAACCTTACCTGGGTTTGACATCCCAAGAATCCCGTGGAGACACGGGAGTGCCCCTTCGGGGGAGCTTGGAGACAGGTGCTGCATGGCTGTCGTCAGCTCGTGTCGTGAGATGTTGGGTTAAGTCCCGCAACGAGCGCAACCCTTGCCTTTAGTTGCCATCATTCAGTTGGGCACTCTAAAGGGACTGCCGGTGTTAAACCGGAGGAAGGTGGGGATGACGTCAAGTCCTCATGGCCCTTATGTCCAGGGCTACACACGTGCTACAATGGTCGGTACAAAGGGCAGCGAACCCGTGAGGGCAAGCAAATCCCAAAAAACCGATCTCAGTTCGGATCGAAGTCTGCAACTCGACTTCGTGAAGTCGGAATCGCTAGTAATCGCGGATCAGCATGCCGCGGTGAATACGTTCCCGGGCCTTGTACACACCGCCCGTCACACCACGAAAGTTGGTTGTACCAGAAGTCGCTGAGTTAACCCGCAAGGGAGACAGGCGCCCAAGGTATGATCAGTAATTGGGGTGAAGTCGTAACAAGGTAGCCGTAGGGGAACCTGCGGCTGGATCACCTCCTTTCTAAGGAGTAAGAATCAATCTGTCTGTAAAACTACTATTCAGTTTTGAAGGATCAGGTATTCGTTCTTTGAATATCGAATACGATGGTGTGACGCCGAAATGGACTTTGGGCCTATAGCTCAGGTGGTTAGAGCGCACGCCTGATAAGCGTGAGGTCGATGGTTCAAGTCCATCTAGGCCCACCACCGCGAGCCATTGAAAAGACGCTCCTGCTGGGAAGTCATTGGGGGTGTAGCTCAGTTGGGAGAGCGCCTGCTTTGCACGCAGGAGGTCATCGGTTCGAATCCGTTCACCTCCACCAAAGTCGGAGGGGCCATGCGGTGGTAACAAATTGATTTATTGCCTCGTATGTATTGATTTTTCAATATATTCGAGGGAGTAAATCGACTCCATCATGTTCTTTGATAAATAAATATGGGTAAATGAAATTTATGTGTCCTTAGAGTTGATTTTTATGGTCAAGCTACTAAGGGCAGACGGTGGATGCCTAGGCATCGGAAGGCGATGAAGGACGTAGCAAGCTGCGATAAGCTTCGGGGAGCCGCAAACAGGCTTTGATCCGGAGATCTCCGAATGGGGAAACCCACCTGGAGCAATGTCCAGGTATCTGCAACTGAATACATAGGTTGCAGAGGCGAACCAGGGGAACTGAAACATCTTAGTACCCTGAGGAAAAGAAAGCAAAAGCGATTCCCAAAGTAGCGGCGAGCGAAATGGGAACAGCCCAAACCAGAAGGCTTGCCTTCTGGGGTTGTGGGACCGCGGTATGGGATGCAGAAGATTAGCTGAAGAGGCTGGAAAGCCTAGCCATAGAGGGTGATAGCCCCGTAAGTTAAAATCCGAAGCACCCTAGCGGGATCCCGAGTACCGCAGGGCACGTGGAACCCTGCGGGAATCTGGGAGGACCATCTCCCAAGGCTAAATACTAACCGATGACCGATAGTGAACCAGTACCGTGAGGGAAAGGTGAAAAGTACCCCGAGAGGGGAGTGAAATAGTACCTGAAACCGTCTGCCTACAATCGGTCGGAGCCTGTTGTAAGACAGGTGACGGCGTGCCTTTTGCATAATGAGTCAGCGAGTTATTCTCTGTGGCGAGGTTAAGCCGGTAGGTGTAGCCGTAGCGAAAGCGAGTCTGAATAGGGCGTCAAGTCGCAGGGAATAGACCCGAAGCCGGGTGATCTATCCATGGCCAGGGTGAAGGTGGGGTAACACCTACTGGAGGCCCGAACTAATATCGGTTGAAAACGGTTTGGATGAGCTGTGGATAGGAGTGAAAGGCTAATCAAACTCGGCGATAGCTGGTTCTCCCCGAAACATATCTAGGTATGGCCTCGGATGCTGAGTAGCGGAGGTAGAGCACTGAATGGGCTAGGGGCCTCACCAGGTTACCAAACCCAATCAAACTCCGAATACCGCTATGTGTAGTCCGGGAGTCAGACTGCGGGTGATAAGATCCGTAGTCGAAAGGGAAATAGCCCAAATCGCCAGCTAAGGCCCCCAAATGCATGCTAAGTGTCAAAGGCAGTGGAAACGTTTAGACAACCAGGAGGTTGGCTTAGAAGCAGCCATCCTTTAAAGAAAGCGTAATAGCTCACTGGTCGAATGGGTCTGCACCGAAAATAAACGGGGCTCAAGCATGCTGCCGAAGCTGCGGGATATGCCGAAAGGTATATCGGTAGGGGAGTATTCCGGTAGCCGTTGAAGCTGGATCGCGAGGTCCGGTGGAGGTCCCGGAAGAGCGTATGCTGACATGAGTAGCGATAAAGCGGGTGAGAATCCCGCTCGCCGTAAGTCTAAGGTTTCCTGGGTAAAGCTCGTCTGCTCAGGGTTAGTCGGTCCCTAAGCCGAGGCCGAAAGGCGTAGGTGATGGGAAACAGGTTAATATTCCTGTACCACCAAAATGGCGTTTGAGCGAAGGGGGGACGAAGGAGGGTAGGCCGGCCGGGCGTTGGTTGCCCCGGTTTAAGGCGGTAGGCGGAGGTTCCAGGCAAATCCGGAGCCTCGTTAACGCTGAAAGCTGATGACGTGGCCCTTGAGGCCTGAAGCGGCCGATCCCATACTTCCAAGAAAAGCCTCGTAGCGAGTCTTTTTGGTGACCGTACCGCAAACCGACACAGGTAGACAGGATGAAAATTCTAAGGCGCGTGAGAGAACCCTGGTTAAGGAACTCTGCAAAATAGCCCCGTAACTTCGGAAGAAGGGGTGTCCATATTAGGTGAGGGCCCTTGTGGTCGGAGCCGAAATGGACCGCAGTGAAAGGGGGGTGGCGACTGTTTACTAAAAACACAGGACTCTGCTAAGCCGTAAGGCGACGTATAGGGTCTGACGCCTGCCCGGTGCCGGAAGGTTAATGGGAGGTGTCAGCGCAAGCGAAGCACCGAACTGAAGCCCCGGTAAACGGCGGCCGTAACTATAACGGTCCTAAGGTAGCGAAATTCCTTGTCGGGTAAGTTCCGACCTGCACGAATGGCGTAACGATCACCCCGCTGTCTCGACCAGGGACTCAGTGAAATTGTAGTACTGGTGAAGATGCCAGTTACCCGCGGCTAGACGGAAAGACCCCGTGAACCTTTACTATAGCTTGGTATTGGGTTTTGGGTTGGCTTGTGTAGGATAGGTGGGAGACTTTGAAGCCGGGACGCCAGTCTCGGTGGAGTCGTCCTTGAAATACCACCCTGGCCAATCTAGAGTCCTAACCTCGACCCGTTATCCGGGCCAGGGACAGTGCCTGGTGGGTAGTTTGACTGGGGCGGTCGCCTCCTAAAGAGTAACGGAGGCGCGCGAAGGTTCCCTCAGACTGATTGGAAACCAGTCGTAGAGTGTAAAGGCATAAGGGAGCTTGACTGCGAGACCTACAAGTCGAGCAGGTGCGAAAGCAGGTCTTAGTGATCCGGTGGTCCCGAATGGAAGGGCCATCGCTCAACGGATAAAAGGTACTCCGGGGATAACAGGCTGATCTCCCCCAAGAGTTCATATCGACGGGGAGGTTTGGCACCTCGATGTCGGCTCATCGCATCCTGGGGCTGGAGCAGGTCCCAAGGGTTTGGCTGTTCGCCAATTAAAGCGGTACGTGAGCTGGGTTTAAAACGTCGTGAGACAGTTTGGTCCCTATCTACCGTGGGCGCAGGAAATTTGAGAGGAGCTGTCCCTAGTACGAGAGGACCGGGATGGACAGACCTCCAGTGTTCCAGTTATCACGCCAGTGGTACAGCTGGGTAGCTGTGTCTGGATGGGATAACCGCTGAAAGCATCTAAGTGGGAAGCCCACCTCAAGATTAGATTTCCCGTGGCGAAAGCCCCTGAAGCCCCCTTGGAGATTACAAGGTTGATAGGTCGGAGGTGTAAGGCTGGCAACAGCTTAAGCTAACCGATACTAATCGGGCGTGAGGCTTGACCATAATTTATTTTCAGAGGCGCATAGGTTCCGATTTACCCGTATTTATTTATATTTTTGAAAAGGCAAAAGTTTTTCCGGTGGCCATAGCGAAAGGGAAACACCCGTTCCCATTCCGAACACGGAAGTTAAGCCTTTCAGCGCCGATGGTACTGCCCCGTCAGTGGGTGGGAGAGTAGGTCGCCGCCGGGATAGATTTTTAGCCCCCAGATGGGGGCTTTTTTATTTAAGATGGTCTTGATCTGAAAAATTTAAGGGGATCCGTTATTCTATTGACTAGATGGGAATGGTTTGCTAACCTAGCGAAGATCAATTCCCCGGTAGCTCAATCGGCAGAGCGGGTGGCTGTTAACCACTAGGTTGGCGGTTCAAGTCCGTCCCGGGGAGCCAGATTTCAATCCGCCAACTTCGCGGTTTCTGTTTAACGCAATACCCCGTGGGGTGATCCCCTCGGGGTATTGTCGTTTCCGGCGTGTCCACGCCGACTTACGCCCGCCTGAGACCTCCTCCGGAATCCCGGTCCTGGAGGTGCCCGAGACGGACATCCTGGCCCACGGCATCGCCGACCCGCTCGCCGACGTGACCACCTGTCTGCGTGCTGATACGCACAGGCAGGCACAGGCGCGTGTGACGGCCCGCATGTCCAATCCCGAGCCAACCC
Organism: Dissulfurimicrobium hydrothermale; assembly: GCF_022026155.1. Lineage (NCBI taxonomy): Bacteria > Deltaproteobacteria > Dissulfurimicrobium > Dissulfurimicrobium hydrothermale. Next base: position 695,395 of record NZ_CP085041.1, read on the forward strand.
CCGACCGGCTCCCTAAAAAGGGCACAGGCGCGCCCTGGGCCCCTGTGTACGGGGGCTTCTGACCTTCGACGATCCCGAAAAACCGCCTTCCGGCTATTGACCGGCTGGAGGGGGTTTCACCCCGGCGGTCCCTGCCTCTACCGCCGAGTTCTGGTTTTGGCGCAGGCCCACGGAACCGTGCTTCCGACATGGCTCTATGTGCTGGTGGATCACTGGGCTGGGGGCTGCAAAGAGCTAACCGGCGGAATTTGGCGATAAAACCTCGGTAACTGCTCACCATCTGGAGCCATGTACGCAGCAGATTCCCGGTATTCCAGCAGTTTGTCCTTGACTGGAATGGACCGGTTGCGTATACTTATATCTGGTTTGATTGGCATACATAGGCAGTGATTTTGACAACTGATGAGAGGATTGAAATGGTGGCTTCCGAACGCTGGGTTGGCGTCCTTGAGGTGGCCGCCCACCTTGGGGTGGCCAAGGACTCGGTTTATAGATGGATCGATGAACGGGGGCTCCCTGCTCACCGCGTGGGACGGCTCTTTCGTTTCAAGCTATCCGAAATAGACGAGTGGGTGCGCCAAGACAACGACCTGCCTGCGCCGCGGGCGTCGCGGCAGGCAGGGCGAGGGAAGACTCTAAATTCCGTACAAAGCCGGCCCCCTTCGAAAACCCAGACGAATCGATCAACACCAAAGACACGTTCACGGAAGAGAGGCGGGAATGGATAGCGGTCTGCTCACATCTCAGATTGGGCAGCGGATATTCCTCCCAGGGCACTTCGATGTGTCTGTGGTTCTGGAAGATGCGCGACCGCTCGGTTCCGATGATTCGGCAGGCTATGAGTGCCGTGTTCGTCTTCCCGACGGCTCATTGGAAGAGGCTGTAATCTCTGCCGAAGAGGTGGCAGCCGTTCTTGGACTGGGTCCCGGCGAAGCGAAAGCTAAGACGCCAGTGGACGCCGAGAAGCTGCGACTTCTGATCGAATCCGCCCGAATTCGATTAGCTTACGCACACGATCAGCAGTTTGCCGTGAGCCTTTCAGGTATCCGCACCTTGCCGCATCAGATTGAAGCGGTGTACCAAGCGATGCTTCCGCAGCCCAGATTGCGTTTTCTTCTTGCGGATGATCCTGGAGCGGGCAAGACCATCATGGCCGGCCTGCTCATCAAGGAGCTGAAGCTCCGAGAAGCCATCGAGCGAGTCCTGATTCTCTGCCCCGCGCCGCTCACGATCCAATGGCAAGACGAGATGCTCCGGTGGTTCGGCGAGTCCTTCGACATCATCTTCTCCGCCGTCGACCAGCAGCAGCTCACGAACCCGTGGCAGCGCTCCTCGCAGGTCATCTCGTCTATCGACTACGCCAAGCAGGATGAGGTGCGCGAGCGAGTGTGGCAGCAGCGCTGGGACCTGGTCGTCATCGACGAGGCCCACAAGTGTTCGGCGAGAACCGCGTCAGGCGGTCAGGGACGCGAACCGAAGGTAGCCACGACCAAGCGATACGACCTGGTTTCGCGCCTCACCTCGCAGGCCGACCACATCCTGCTCCTCACCGCGACGCCACACCACGGAGATGAAGACAAATTCGCTCATTTCCTTCGGCTCATTGAGCCAGATCTTTTCCCCGAGCCGCACCGACTGGGAAAGCAGGCTGCTGAGATTCGGCAAAATGTTTTTAGGCTTGGGAAAGACTCCCCGTGGTGTCTGCGCCGGCTAAAGGAGGATCTGAGGGATGCCAATGGCAAGCGTCTCTTTCCAGACCGTTACGCAAGAACGGTTACATTTCGCCTGAACAACGACGAATACACCCTTTACAAGAGCGTTACCGCTTACATCAACGAGTTTATCCCGCAGCAGACCGGGCAAAGACGTTCCTCCGCGGCGTTGACCAGAACGGTCCTGCAACGCAGGTTGGTGAGCTCCACATGCGCCATTCACGAGTCGATCAAGCGCCGGTTGAAAAAGCAGGAAGATCTCCTGGAAGAGCTTGAGGGACTTACTCCGGCCCAGCGCGCCAAACGGCTGGCCGCTTTACAGGGTCGCCTGCCTGACGCCGAGCAGGACGAAGACGATCTCGACGATGCAGTACGTGATCAATTGGTCGATGAGTACACTGCCGCGCTGGAAATTGAGCAGTTGCGCGCAGAAATCTCCGCCCTTAAGGAGCTCGTCGAGCAGGCGCGAAGGGTTCGTGAAAACGCGAACGATTCCAAGTTGGCCGCATTGAAGAAGTGCCTCGGCGAGGCGCAGTTTATGGACCTGAAGGATGGCCGGGGAAAGCTCCTGATCTTTACGGAGCACAGGGATACCCTCGGCTACGTGCGCGATCATCTTGAACGATGGGGTTTTTCCACCTGCGAAATCCACGGCGGCATGAACCCGCATGAACGCAAACGAGCGCAGGAGGTTTTCAGAACCGGGGCGCAGGTATGCGTAGCGACGGAGGCCGCCGGCGAAGGTATCAACCTCCAGTTCTGCCACCTGATGATCAACTATGACATGCCCTGGAACCCGACCCGGCTGGAGCAGCGCCTGGGCCGTATTCATCGCATCGGTCAGGACCGGGATGTCTATGCTTTCAACTTCGTGGCCACGGATTCCGAGGACGGTCAGCCCATTGTCGAGGGGCGTATCCTGCATCGTCTCCTCGAGAAGCTCGACACGATGAACGAAGCCCTCGAAGGCCGCGTGTTCGACGTAATCGGCGAGGTGCTCTCCTTGAACGACGTGAATCTGCCGGACATGCTTCGAGATGCGGCCTATGACCCCAGGCGGCTCGATGAGTACCTCGACCAGATCGACCGCATCGATCCGGCCAAGCTCAAAGAATACGAAGAGGCCACGGGCATCGCGCTTGCGCGCAGCCACGTGGATTTTTCAGCATTCCAACGCCGAAACCTCGAGGTCGAAGAGCGTCGGCTGATGCCCCGGTATGTGGAAGCGCAGTTCGTCGCTGCTGCTCGGGAAGTGGGCCTCCGGGTCGAGCCGAGGGCCGACGGGTTGTGGCGCATTGAGCACGTCCTTGCAGATCTTCGCTCTGAACGTCTTCGCTCAGTCCAGAAGGTCGGGAAAGCCGAATCGTCCTACCGAAAGATCACCTTCCACAAACACCACCTTGAACAGGACGCTCACGTTGACGCCGTGCTGATGGGGCCTGGACATCCGCTCTATGCAGCTGTGGACGAGAAGCTCAATGAGCGCCTGAAGGATTTGATCGGAGGCATTGGGTTTTTCGTCGATCCTTTGTGCAGAGAACCCTACCATATCCACTTTTTTGAAATTTCGATCCGTGGCAAGGACTCGAAAGGGAACGACGTGCCGCTCTATGGCGAACTCGTGGCCGTTCGGGAGGACCTGCCCGCGCGCGGCGCGCAGGCGGGGCGCGGGCATCACGAAGTCATCCCGAGCGAGATCCTCCTCAACCTGGCAGCCCATCCGCATCCGCCGCAAGAAATAGACATGGGGGGACAGGCTTCCAGCCTGTCCATGGCCTCCGACTTCCTCAAGCGCACCTATCAGCTCGAGTGCCGCGCCCGCTGTCAAAAAGAACGTCAGAGATTCGCCAGTATCTGCCGGGAATATTTAGAAAAATCCTTCGATGTCCGCATAAAACGCGCCCAGGAGCGGGCCATGCTGCTTGCCGGTGAGGCGGTGACCAAACCGGAGTTTAAACTGGCAGCCGATGAGGCCAGGAAATATGTAGATGAACTTCAGCGCACACGCCAGGAACGCCTCGACGGGCTGAGGCGGCTTGAGATCGCCAGAACCGGACCGGTCAAGCACGTGGGAACGGCCTTTGTGCAAACGGTGGAACAGGCTTCCAGCCTGTCAGACCAGGATTTGTCAGCCTGGAAGGCTGACCCACTACTCGATCCGAATATCCGCCGGCAGAGCGAAATCGCAGCAGAAGACAAAGTTATTGAAGCGCTGATTACGGAGGGCTTCCCCCTCGAGCGCATCGAGCGGGTCGGCCATCTGAAGTTGGGGTTCGACATCCGCGCCCACCGGATCGCGGATGAGGCCACCGGCGAGGTCTTTGTCAAGAGAATCGAGGTCAAGGGCCGCCTGCGGGGACAGCCGGTAAGGCTGACTACAAACGAGTGGTACAAGGCCCAGCAACTGGCCGAGACCTACTGGCTCTATGTGGTTTGGGACCCCTTAGGCGCTTCGCCTGAGCTTGTGCGCATCCATAATCCCGTTGCCAAGCTCGACCATGTCAAGAGGGAAATCGTGGCGGCGAGGTTCTACGAAATCCCTGCCGAGGCATTGGAGGCGGCAATGCGCCGAGAGGATGACAAAGCTTGATGGCCGACAAAATACATATATCCTTTCACAGGACAGATTGCTTGGATTAGGAACCACGGATGAACACGAGTCAGCAGGAATTCACGGCGATTTTGGCAAAGGGCGAAACCCTGACGGTCGAATTCAAAAGCGACGCAAAGGGTGGTCTCCCCGATCGTGATCTTGTTGCAGCCGTGGTTGCTATGGCCAATACTGAAGGTGGACTGATTCTCTTGGGAGTCGAAGATGACGGAAGCGTTACCGGTATTCAATCCAGCCATCAGGACACCACAGGGCTCAAGGCCCTGATTGCCAACCGGACCAGCCCATCGGTGGCCATATCCGTTGAAATCATCGAGCAGGAGGGGAAAAAGATCCTCAACATAACCGTGCCGAAATCTCATTCCATCGTGTCCACTACAGACGGACTGGTGTTGCGCCGCCGTCTTATGGCTACCGGCAAGCCCGAGGCAGTACCCTTCTACCCCCATGAGTTTATTCAGCGTCAGGCCGGTTTGGGGTTGGTTGATCCATCGGCCATGCCTCTCGCGTCGCTGAGTGCCGAAGATTTGAACCCGCTGGAGCGGCAACGAATACGTGAAGCCATCCGCCGGTATGGCGGTGATATGACGCTGCTGCCTCTGGCCGATGAAGAATTGGATGGGACACTGGGTCTCGTCACCACCGTTGAAGGAATTCGCAGGCCGACAGTTGCCGGCCTGCTGCTCATGGGACGCGAAGAAATCATCCGTCAGTATATCCCTGCCCATGAAGTCGCGTTCCAGGTCTTGGAAGGCACGGACGTCCGCGTCAACGAATTCTTCCGCAAACCGCTCCTGCAAACCTTCGAAGAAGTTGAGCTGCTTTTCAAGGCCCGGGTTGTTGAGGAGGAGATTCAAGTCGGCCTTTTCCGGGTGCCCATTCCCAATTTTGACCGCCGGGCGTTCCGAGAAGGTTTTATCAATGCCTTGGTCCATCGCGATTATGCCCGCTTGGGCGCCGTGCATGTACGGCTGGACGACAACGGCCTCACCATTTCCAGCCCCGGGGGGTTTATCGAAGGCGTGACGCTGCAGAATCTGCTTGTAGCGCCGCCGCGCTCCCGCAACCCTTTGTTGGCCGATATCGTCAAGCGAATCGGTCTGGCTGAACGCACCGGACGCGGCATTGATCGAATTTTTGAAGGAATGCTGCGTTACGGCCGACCGGCGCCGGACTACTCCATGTCCGACGCTTCCTCGGTGGTGCTGCTCATGTCCCGTGCGGATGCAGACACCTCTTTTCTTGAGATGATCCTCGCCTATGAGGAGCGGACCGGTGTGCCGATGCCTATAGATAGTTTGATCATCTTTTCCCGCTTGCGTCAGGAACGGCGCCTCACGACGACCGATTTGGCCGGAAGCACCCAGAAGCCGGAGGCATCTACACGTGCCACACTGGAAAAACTGGTGGAAGCCGGAATGATAGAAGCGCAAGACACCGGACGCGGGCGGTCCTATATGCTCAGCGCCAAGGTTTACAAAAAAATCGGCCAGAAGGCGGCCTATGTCCGGCAGGCCGGTTTCGATCCTATCCAGCAGGAGCAGATGGTGCTGGCCTATATCGATAAACATGGCTCCATCAAGCGGGCCGACGTCATGGAGCTGTGCGGGTTAACAAAAGATCAAGCATATAACCTGTTAAAAAAGTTAAAAAGTAGTGGTCAGATAGTCCAGGAAGGAAGCAGAAAAGGGGCGGTTTATGTGTTGAGGCGGTAATATTTAATGCTGACGCATATATATGCGCCGATTTATGCGTATAGCGCATATCCCTTGCTCAACCGCATGAAATATCAAAAAAATGAGAAGAAACGGGGAGGAGTGCCATGCGTTCTATACACGAAAAAGTTAAACCTATGCACATGTGTATTGGCTCTATGCACGCGTGCATTGCGTGTATTGATAGCGACGACTCCTATGAACGGAAAAAGCTGGATCGAGGAGAGACCAATGTCTGACGACCCCAGACTCATCGAAGACTTCCTGCCGATCCAGGCCATCAGCGCCGAGGCGTCGCGGGAGAAATCCGTCCGCAAGGGGCACATCTCGACCCTTCACCTCTGGTGGGCGCGGCGGCCGCTCGTGGCTTGTCGCGCCGCGGTGTATGGCGCGCTTGTTCCGGCGTCGCGGTTCGTTCCGCCTGCCTGCCGCGACGACGAAGGCGGCGCAGGCAGGGAGAACGGCTTACATAAGAATGGCAAGTCTCTGGGCAGGGCCAATGCAGCCAAGTTCATCGAACGGCTCTGCAAGTATCCGGGAAACCCTGCCGTTATCAAGGAAGCGCAGAGGCACATCCTCGAAGCACATGCCGAGCGGCTGACCAAGGAACGTGGCACAGGCTTCCAGCCTGTGACGGTCGAGGACATCGAGGCAGGCAAGATGCCTGCCCCACGGGTGCTCGACATGTTCGCCGGTGGTGGGGCCATCCCTTTGGAAGCCCTGCGCCTCGGTTGTGAAGCCTACGCCCTCGACTTGAACCCCGTGGCGCACATCATCGAGCTTTGCACGCTGGTCTATCCCCAGAAGTACGGAAAACCCGACCCGAATGTCCGCGGTATGACCGGCTTGCCTGCGCCGCGACGCTTCTGGGTTTACGTTATCCGATGCGAGGACGATTCCTTCTATATCGGCCAAACCGACAACATCGTTCGGCGCTATGAAGATCACCTGAGCGGTAAAGCGGAGTGGACCGCCACCCACAAGCCAGTTGAGTTGATCCACTGGGAGGAGTTTAAAACTCGTGATGAAGCGGTCGCACGTGAGCAAGGGCTCAAGACGGGATTTGGCCGCAAGTGGCTGAAGCGCGAATGGGATGCCGGCCGCCTAGCGTCGCGGCAGGCAGGGCCGAAGAACGCGAAGGGGCTGCCTGCCAGCCTTGAAGGGCTGGCGCAGCCAGGCGAAACTACCTGGGGCGGCCTGGCCGAGGAGGTCCGCTACTGGGGTGAATGGGTGCTCAAGAAGGTCAAGGCAGAGATCGGCGATCTCTATCCACTCATACCTGATCCCGACTACAAGGGGAATAGGCCCGCGGTACAGTCTGAAATGTGGCAATCTTCAGACAAGGAAAGCATCCCTCCTGGATACCTCATGCCGGTGGCCTACCTCTGGACGCGGACCGTCCGCTGCAAGAACCCGGCCTGTGGCGCCACGGTGCCACTGGTACGCCAGACCTGGCTCTGCAAGAAAAAGGATCGCTATGTCGCGCTCCGGATGATCGCACCCAAGGGCGAAAAAAGGGTCCGTTTCGAGGTGATGGAAAGTCGCACGGAAAAGGGCCTCGGCTTCGACCCGGCGGGCTTCTCCAAGGGCGGCAACGCCACCTGCCCCTTCTGCGGGACGGTCGCGGACAGCGACTATGTGAAGCTGGAAGGCCAGGCGGGCCGCATGGGCCGGCAGATGATGGCCATTGTCTGCACGCGACCGGGCAAGCAGGGCAAGGTGTACCTGTCGGCCGACGACTACCCCGAGTTCGCCCCCGACGACAAGGCGATCCGCAAGCGCATCGAGGCGCTCTGCCGGCGCACCGGGCTGACGGTGCCGAATGAGCCGATGGATACAAATGATCCAACCACAGTTGCTGGAAGAGGTTTCGGCATAAAGACATTTAGTGAACTCTTCACCCCCCGGCAGATGCTCTGCCTGCTCACCTTCGCCGCCTGTCTGCGTGCGTTGACGCACAGGCAGGCGGCGGTGCGGGAGGCCTATCAAACCATGGTGGGACAGGCCGGTAGCACAGGCTTCCAGCCTGTGAACCAGAGCACAGGCAAGATGCCTGTGGCACCAATGGATGAGGAGAGAGCTAAGGCGGTCGTGACGTATCTTGCAACTGCCCTGAACCGCGAGGCGGAGGACTCCTCTTCGCTATGCAGATGGAATCCGAACGCGGAGAAGATGCAAGGGACGTTCGGGCGGCAAGCGCTCCCAATGGTGTGGGACTTCTGCGAAATAAGTCCGTTCGGCGATTCTGTAGGAGACTGGCGATCACTCATCAACCTACAGCTGAATGCTATCGGGGGAGCGAGTGACTTCGGAGGCGCAGCAGGCGAGGTCTCCCGCGGCTCGGCCACCGCGCTCCCCTGGCCCGACGCCTCGTTCGACGCGGTCATCACCGACCCGCCCTACTACGACAATATACAATATGCCGCGCTTTCCGATTTCTTTTATGTCTGGCTCAAGCGCACTATCGGCCATCTTTATCCAGAGCATTTCAGCGCAGAGGTTTCTCCGAAGAAGAGCGAGGCAGTGGCCTCGCCTTGGAGGCATAAGAGCAAAGCTGACGCAAGAAAGGCCTACGAAGAGATGATGGCCAAGTCCTTTGCCGAGGCGCACCGGGTCCTCAAGCCCGGCGGGCAGATGACCGTGGTCTATGCCCACAAGACGACGCTGGGCTGGTCCACGCTCGTGGACGCCCTGCGCGGCGCCGGCTTCACCGTCACCGAGGCATGGCCGCTCAATACCGAGATGAAGTCACGGCTTGTTGCAATGGAGACCGCCGCCCTCGCCTCCAGTATCTTCCTGGTTGCGCGCAAACGGGAAAGGGCAGAGATGGGTTCCCCTGCCTGCGCCGCGTCCCGCGACGCGGCAGGCAGGTACGAGGACGAGGTCCGCCCCGAACTGGAGCAGATCGTCCGCGAGCGGGTGGATTCGCTCTGGAAGATGGGGATCACGGGCGCGGACCTGGTCATTGCCGCGGTTGGCGCAGGGCTCCGCGCCTTCACCCGCTTCTCGCGCGTGGAGTACGCCAACGGCGAGGAGGTCCCGGCCGAGAAATTCCTGGCCGAGGTGGAAGGGGTCGTGCTGGAGACGCTCCTTGAGAAGATCTTCGGGGTAACCGGAAGCGGCGTTGCCGCAGTGGACGGGCCGAGTCGGTTCTACGTACTCTGGCGCTACGCTTACAAGGCGGCCGAGATGGACGCGGGCGAGGCCATCGTATTCACCTACGGCCAGAATGTGGAATTGGATGGCCAGAACGGCCTTTCGTCCGGAAGCCGCGCGCTGGTCGAAAAGAAGAAGGGCAAATACCGACTGCGCGATTTCACCGAGCGAGGTGATGACGAAAAGCTTGGGATGCCAAGGGATGACCTGCCTGCGCCGCAAAGCGGGGCGTCGCGGCAGGCAGGCGGCAAGTCGGCCCCGCTGATCGATATCCTGCACCGCATCCTCTGGCTTTTGGAAAACGAGCCCAGGAAGCTCAATGACTTCCTCGACGAGGCAAGGCCGGACCGCGAACGGTTGCGGCTGGTAGCCCAGACCCTGGCCGGAACTGCATTGGCCGGCAGGAAAGACGACGGGCCGGAACACACACTGGCGACCACGCAGGCGGAAGCTACCGCGCTCAACAAACTCGTCGCCAACTGGCGGGCGCTGATCGACCAACGGCTGGCCGCAAGGGAAGGAACCCTATTTGAACTCATTCGAAATTCGGAGGCCAAAAAATGAGCACACATGCACTTCGTCCCTGGACCGACCTGGTCAAGCTCCATCCTGATGTGGAAGCGGGTGCGCTGACCGAGGCGGTGTTCGCCATCGACCTGGGAGCCATCGCCGCCAATGATCCCAACGTACCCGTAGTCAATAGGGACCCGGAAGCCTTCTTTCGGGCAACGTACCTTACGGCCGATCTGCGAAAGCTCTTGGACGAAGTGCTGGCATCCCTCTCCGGCAAGTCCGGCTACAACCGGGTGTTGAAACTTCGGGTGCCCTTCGGCGGGGGAAAGTCGCACACTCTGGCGGCGCTGTTCCATGCCGCGCGAAAGAGAGAGGCCCTGGATGGTATCCCGGAGGCTAAGGAATTCGCCCGGCCTGGCAATGTGGCCGTGGCCGTTTTCGACGGCGAGAAGTTCGACGCGCGTAATGGCAAGACGCTGGATGACGGCCGTACGATCCAGACCATGTGGGGATGGATCGCATGGCAGATTGACCCCGAAAAGGCCTTTCCCCTGGTGGCCGACCACGACAAGGACCGCGTGGCCCCGGGCGGAGATGTGATCCGGGAGCTCTTGACCCGCGGGGCCGGCGACAGGCCGGTTCTGATCCTTCTCGACGAAGTGCTCAAGTACATGGAGCGGTCCGCTGCGGTCAGTGTCCTCGATTCAACCCTCCAGCGCCAGGCCAAGGACTTTTTCCAAAACCTGACCGTCGAGGTCGCTGGCAGCGAGAAGGCCGCGCTCGTCTATTCCCTCACCTGGAGCGCCAGGGAGGCTTTGGGGAATGTGGGACTGCTTGCCGAGATCGACAAGCTCGCTTCAAGGGTGGACCAACTCAGAGAGCCTGTCTCAGGGGACGAGGTCCTGCCGATCCTTCAGCGACGTCTGTTGGGTGGCGCTCCTGATCCAACACTTGCCGCCGAGGTGGCCACGGTGTATCAGGAGATCATCACTGGCATGCAGCGGGCTCATGCAGAGACAGCATCGGAGCGCCAGCAGGCGGAGGAGGAAGGCCGCCTTCTGCGTGATCGGATGCGGGCCGCGTATCCGTTCCATCCCGCGCTCATTGATATCATGCGGGAACGCTGGACCGCGGTGGATGCCTTTCAGAGGACCCGCGGCGCGCTGCGGTTCCTTGCCTCCTGCATGCACTCTCTCAAGAAGAACGGCGGGGCCAAGGCGCTTCTTGGCCCTGGAGACATCCCCGTGAAGGACGTTGACGTGCGGGTAAAGATGCTCAAAGAGCTGGGGGTGCAGAACGATTATGATCCGGTCATCACGGCGGATATCGACGGCCCAAACGCCCGGGCAATGCGCATCGACGAGCGGATGGCGCGCGAGACTCCTGTGCTTGCCAGCGTGAAGCCGGCTACGCGCATCGCCACGGCCATCCTTCTGTACTCGTTTGGGGGGCTCCGGCGTGAGGGTTCAGGGAGTGACGAAACGCTGCCGCCCGGCGTTACGGAGAACGAACTCCTTGCGGCATGCGTCGGTCCCGACCTGGACAACATCACAGCTACCGCCGTCTTGTCCGAGCTTCGTAATACATGCCTTTACCTGCATTACGACGGCGTCCGCTACTGCTTCAAGAAGGACCCGAATGTTACCAAGCTGATCGAGGACGCCGAGCAGACCGTTGCCCGCGAGGATTCCCAGGCGCGCGGGCACGGCCCGGTCCGAAGCCAGATCAAGGAGATGCTGGATGCCCGGCTGGCCGGACACCACAAGGCCATCGTATGGCCTTTGAGGACCCAGGACATCCCCGACGGGGACCCGCATTTTCTCGTTGCCTACCTGCCCATTGAGTTTGCCGCCGAGGACAAGTCGGAGCAGGAACGTCAGGCCAAGGAGTACCTCACCAAGTACGGAGATCGCCCCAGGCGGTTCCGGAACGGTCTGGGCCTCGCAATACCGGAAAAGAAACAAATCGAGGCCTTGCGGCGTGCCGTTCGTTACCTGCTGGCCATTGATCGTGTTGAGGCAAAGAAGCAGCAGCTCCGGCTTACCAGGGATCAGCTTGACCAACTCCGGGAGAGGAAGCGCACCGAACAGGCCGCGGCTGAGTCGTGTTTCCGGGAGCTCTACACGGCCATCTGGCTGCCTCGGGTTCAGGATGGCGAGTTGGAAATAGAAAGGGTGGAACGGGGTGGCAGGCCGCTTCAGGCGACTGGCGTGCACGAGCGGATCATGGAGCTGCTTACCAGTGTGGGGACTCCGCGGATTCACGGATCGGTTACGCCGCGAAAAATTGTCGAGCGCGTGAGACTCGGTGAATCCCTGTGCGAGGGTGAGCCCCCGCTCATGGGCATCAAGGCATCCGATGTACTTGAATCGTTTTTTCGGGATATTGCGCCGCCCCGGTTGGAATCTGCATCCGTGCTGCGCAAGGGAATCGCACGGGGTGTATCGGAAAGTGTCTTCGCCTATGTGAGTGGAGGAAGTCCCGTTCTCGGCCCTGATGGGAAATACCAGGTGAACCCCGACAAGGTGATTCTCGGCCGCTCCATTGCTGATGACGAAGTCGATTTCGATTCCGGCTTTCTCATGATGCCGCAAGCCGTCCAGGAAGCCCCGGCGGCCCAACCCACCGGAGCAGCACTTGTCGAAACCGGCTCTGTCCCCCCATCCAGTATCCAAGAGGACCTGGCCGGAATGGGTGTGGGAACCGGTACGGGTCCGGTCTCAACCGGCACGGATACCGCCGGTCGGAAGAAGCGGATCGCTTTTGCCTTCGAGGCCACCCGAGAACAGGTCTTCAAGGCGTTCCCGGCCATCGCGAACCTGGCCGACAAATCCGACGGAGCCAAGGTGCGAATCCGCATCGAGGCCTCGTCGGCTGCTGGCTTCGATCCATCCTGGCTGCGTAATGCCGTCGACGAACCACTCGACGAGGCGGATATCGAAAGGACAACGGAGGAATGAAGCAAGCGAACATTAAGGACATGAAGGACTTGCGGCCATAATGAACGTGCCATCGGCAGAGCACCTGAAGATTGCTATTATCCAGTCCTTGCGCAAGCAGGGCTACAGGGTACGGAACGGCGTTATCCAAATGCCAGATAACCCTACTAAAGATTATTTTCGTGCTCTAAACGAGCTTGCCCTGCAGAAAAAACTGGAGTATCCGGTCCAGGTGTGCGGTCTTATGAAGACCGGCTTATTCGATATATCGCCAATGGAGACGAGGTGGTCCCCAGCGCAATACGCCCGAAGCTCGTTGTGGTGAAGCCGGAATCCGAGCATGAGCTGCTTTTCCGTTACGCCTGTCTCCACTGGGGTATTCCGGTTTCCGCAGGATATGGGAGAAGGCGTCGGGAATGGCCTGGTCTTTGATAACCCGTTGATATTGAAGGTTTTCGGTTAACTGCTGGGGAGAAAGATCATGAGCGATATAGACCCCATGACGGATGCGCTGAAGCTGTCCAGCGGCGCACGGTTCTATCGGTGCGCGCTTCAGGTTAATCCATTCGATTACGTCCAGCGTCATAACAAGGAAACGGCGTTTGAGGATGAGGCGTCATACAACACTGCCATCGTGCAGGCCTGTCTCGATCACGATATTGAGGTCATTGCTATCACTGACCACTACCGGGTTCACACAGCCGACGGCCTAGCCAAGGAAGCGCGTGACGCGGGTATTCATGTGTTTCCTGGCTTCGAGGCCGTTACCAAAGACGGAGTTCACATTCTGTGCTTGTTTGAACCAGGCAGAACCACACGAGAGTTGGGACGCATACTTGGCGACTGCGGAATCCACCGGGATGAAGCCGCGTCGCCCACAGGGAAATATGATGTCATAGAGTTTCTCAAGACAAGGAACATGGGCTGAGATAGGGCATGGGGCGCTAAGCGGCCACCGTGAAGGGGTATCCGATCCCGCTCGCGCATAAAAGCCGGTTCAAAAGATGGTTGAATCCATGGATTCTTGCGGGGCGTAGGTCGGTATTATAGGTTGGGTATTTTGTGATTGACGATTGCGCTGAGAGGGATTATTTTATGACGCATCTGATGCGGGGTGGAGCAGCTTGGTAGCTCGTCGGGCTCATAACCCGAAGGTCGGAGGTTCAAATCCTCCCCCCGCTACCACATCAAAGTTTTGGGATCTTAACGATTTTATCTAACCTAGACTATGTCCATTATTGGGTTTTTTTAAAATCCCAGCCTTTTATGCCCTAATTTAAAGAGATCAAGGTCGTTATCCATGGAGTCCAGCCAAATCAGAGATGCGGCCGTTTATACATCGAGTCTGACACGTCGATTCGGGGGGTTTACGGCAGTTGATCACATAGACATGCGTGTTCCTTACGGCGAGATATTCGGACTCCTTGGGGCGAACGGCGCTGGCAAGAGTACCACGATCAAGATGTTGACCACCCTCCTTGCACCTACGTCAGGCATGGGTATGGTCGGTGGGTTTGATATCATCAGACATCCTGCGGAGGTTAGGCGCCGTATCGGTTATGTACCTCAGATGCTTTCAGCCGATGGTGCCCTTACTGGCTACGAAAATCTTGACCTGTCTGCCAGGCTTTATGGCGTCACCAGGGCGGAGAGGTCGGGGCGCATCGATGAGGCCCTTACATTTATGGGGCTTAAAGACGACGCCGATAAACTGGTCAAGAACTATTCAGGCGGCATGATCAGGAGGCTGGAGCTTGCGCAGGCCATGCTCCACAGGCCTTCTATATTATTTCTCGATGAGCCCACCATAGGACTTGACCCCGTGGCAAGGCGCATTGTTTGGGAAAGACTTCTGGATCTCAGACGCAGCTATTCAATGACCGTGCTTGTCACGACCCATGATATGGGGGAGGCAGACTTTCTGTGCGATGAACTTGCCATCATGCATGCAGGTAGGATCGCCGTTGTCGGAAGGCCTGCTGATCTAAAGGCCGAGATAGGACCGAATGCGACCATGAACGACGTCTTTGCCAGATATAGCGGCGGTGCCATCGAGGGGGGAGGAAATTTCCGTGACATCGTACAGACCCGCAGGACTGCCTCGAGGCTTGGTTGACCATGTTCGTATCGAAGTTTTTAAGTGAGAGTTTTGCGGTAGCAAAGACAGAATTAAAAAAACTCATGCGGGATCCGACCGAGCTATTTTCCAGGGCGGTGCAGCCTTTCTTGTGGCTTGCCGTATTCGGTCAGGTGCTGAACAGGGTAAGGGGGATACATTCGGGCCATGTGGACTATCTCGCCTTTATCACCCCTGGGATACTTGCGCAGAGCGTCCTCTTCAGTGCAATCTTCCATGGAATAGCAGTCATCTGGGAGCGAGACCTCGGTGTTATACACAAACTTCTCGTGAGCCCGGCCTATCGTGCTTCGCTTGTCTTCGGGAAGGCCATTTCTGCCGGTTTTAGGGGGATCGTCCAGGCCATCGTGATCTTTTTCATCACCTTTTTTCTAGGGATCGACATCGCCCACGGGCCGGTGACCATCCTGGGCGTGGTGATCTGCGTGCTCATGGGTTCCGCCATCTTTTCCACCTTTTCCTTGATCGTAGCATGTTTGGTAAAGACTCGTGAACGTTTTATGGGAGTGGGGCAGGTGCTTACGATGCCCATGTTCTTTGCAAGCAATGCGATCTATCCTCTGAAACTGATGCCTGAATGGCTGCAAGCCATCGCAAGGTTAAACCCGCTTACCTATCTCGTGGATGCGCTTAGGGGGCTTTTGATCGGGGGCGGGCAGGGGCTTTACGGCCTAAAGGAAGACCTTTCGATACTTGCTGTTATCTTTCTTGCTTTGTTTACCGTTGCTGCAAGGCTGTATCCGACGCTGATCAGGTAGCAGGAAGGGCCAGGCTTATCTCTTGTTGTGTAACCCGGTGCGTTGCACCGAGTTTCCTGGCGACAAGTTCAAGCAGTGCATAAAATGACATGGTGCCGCATGCAAGCCGTACCTTATCCAGAGGACAAATGTACTCCAATGATGCATCATCGCCTTCTCTTATGGTGAAGGGCCTCCCTGTATGAGCGAATTTGAGCCCAAGCCTCTGGCCATCCCCTTCAATTGCTATTTGAATCTCTTTCTTTTCCGATTTTTCAAGTAGTTTTAGCTGGTTAATGCACATGATCATGGCGATGTCTATGAGGTCTTTGAGAAGGCGTTCATCCGTGAGGATGGAAAGCGGCGATGAAGGTGCATTGATGGTCGTGTTTATCTGATGTTTGAAGAACAAATCCGCCTTTAAAAAATCGATCTCCTCACTGAGGGCCATACCTATCTCAACGAGTGCAGGGCCTTTGATGTCTTGGCCCCTGTCGGCTATCATTGCAGACATGCCCTCCAGTTTCATCAGTATATCTTGTAATTCCGCTGCCCGTTTCTCTTTTTTGTCAGATGCCTCTTTCAAGTCTCGAAGCAGCGCAATGGCCGAATCAAGGGCCTCATTTTTTCGTGACGTTCGACCAGACAGATCGGACAGGAATTTATCTATATTCATTCTGTCAAGGCCTATTTCGCGCCTCATGAGCTCGATCTGCATTGAGAGGAGCTGGAGTGCGCCGTTTAGATTGTGTGACAGCCCCCTGGCAAGGCGACCTGTCAGGCATGCCCTGAAGGCCTCTATGAACGCTTCATCTGTGATCTTGTCGTGCGGCTGACTATCTTTTATCTTCATCGTCATCATGGACGCGGCCTGTACATTCGACCCCGCCGTTCATAAAATCTTCAAAGGCGTCGATTATTAGCGGATCGAATTGGGTCCCTTTGTTTTGTTTTAGCTCAGCAAGGCCGAATGCGGCCGTCTTTGCCTTTCGATATGGGCGATCCGAGGTTATGGCGTCGAAACTGTCTGCCACCGCCAGGATCCGGGCAAGATAGGGTATGTCGTTACCGCTAAGTCCATCGGGATATCCATTGCCATCCCACCTCTCGTGGTGATTTCTTATTATCGCCTTTTCGACCGGCATGATGCCGAGGTGTCCGACTATCTCTTCGCCGATCAAGGGGTGCGATTTGATTATTTCATACTCTTCTTTCGTGAGCCTACCCTTTTTAAGCAATATCTGATCCATTATGCCGATCTTGCCGATGTCATGCAAGTGGGCTGCGAATCTCAGGGAATCCATCTCGACAGGTGTACAGCCTAGATGCGATGCCAGTTTCAACGAGAGGTCTGTCACCCGCCTTGAATGCTCCTTTGTGTAGGGATCTTTTGCCTCAAGCGACCTCACTAAGGCCTTGAGCGTTGCGTGCAGATTCAGCGCGACGCTCTCGTAGAGCAGGAGGTTTTCCACAGTGAGGCTCGCCCGTTCGGCTAAGAGGTGGAGGAGAAAAATGGCCTCTTCGCCCAGTATTTTGCCGCTTCGGGATTGGGCGACCGACAAGACGCCGAATACCTCGTTCCTGATGGTGAACGGTACGATTATGCGATCACCGACAGCGGTATTTGCAGCAGATTTTTGTGTATGCATGAAGGACTCGCCTGTGATCATCACCGGCATCCCATCCCTTGCTACCTTTGCACAGACGTCTTCTCCGTCCAACGCTATCTCGTTCCATACGGCCGGATATGCCCCTGCTGCGCCCATCAGTATCAGCTTCCTGGCCTCATGATTTGCCACCCAGAAACACGCCTGCCTGGTCTCGGTAAGGGAACATGCCATTGTCGCCACCTTTTCGTATAGTTCATGGGTACTCTTCACCCTACTCAAATTATCGCTGATGTTAAAGAGTATGGACTGCTCCTTTATTTTCTTTTCAAGTCGGCTGTTTATCTCCTCAATAACCTTTTTGGCCTTCAGTTCCTCTGTTAAAAAGAGGTTTTCGATCAGTATCTTTCGTTCGCGCATGGCCCGTTCCATAATCACCTGAAGCTGGTTAAACTTGAACGGTTTTGCAATGAAATCAGAGGCGCCTGCACGCATGGCATCTATTATCAAATTCATCGAAGGCAGCCCTGTGATGACGATTGCTATAATTGTTCGGTCCTTTTCTTTGACGCGGCGTATGAACTCCAGACCGTCCATGCCGGGCATATTTATATCCGAGATTATGCAATCGACCCTTTCAAGGTTGTGTAGAAGCATAAGGGCGTCGAAGGCGTTTGAGGCGTCTATGACATCAAACCCGTCAAGCCCTGTAAAATATTGGGCTATAGCCTCCCTTACAGCCTGCTCGTCGTCTACGACCATTATACGGAATTGTTCGGACCGGTCGGGTCCTTTTTCGGCATAGGCAAGCTTCGGCGTAACAAAGTTGATGTCGGCCATAATCATCTTATCCCGCTATGTTCATGACAAATTAGAGCCATTTGAGTAGTCCTTTTTTGAGGGCCTTGAATTCATCTTTGTCGATAAGACCTTCCTTCAAGAGGGCTGCAAGCCTCTCGATCTCCTGGAGCGCCTCCTTGCCCGATAAATTTTCAACATAAGTCAGGGGTGGGGCCCACTCAGGTGCAAAGATATTTACATGCGGATCGGGGTCCCGGTTAGGGGCTTTTTCCCCGGCATCTTCGATCCTTTTTGTCTTTTTTGCGTCTTCCAGACCCATTTGCAGGAGTTGATTTTCGCGCCTGAGCCTAATCTTTTCGCATGCATTGTCAACGCTGATCTGCATTTCTTCGAGCCTGAATGGCTTCCTGATATAGTCATACGCCCCTTGCTTTACAGCCTCTATAGCGGTTTCGATGGAGGCGTAGCCTGTCATGATTATCACAAGGATATCTGGATAGAGCATCTTGGCGGTTTTTAATACCTCCATCCCGTTCACGTCGGGCACATGAGGTCGGTTATCAAGATGTCACAGTGGCCCTCGTGCAGTCTGCGCACGGCCTCAGAGCCGCTGTTGACAAGGGCAACGTCCCTGTCCACCTTGGACAATACCTCAAGCAGGATGTCACCTATATCCTTTTCGTCTTCCGCAATGAGGATGCGGAGTTTTTCGTCAGGAGCGGTCTCGATCTCTGTTTGTCTCCTTTTTAAAAATACTTTACTGTCATGCACAAAAGATCGTATATTATTTTTAAGTCTATCACAGATCTGATTTTTTACGAGCAGTTCACTCTTTAATCATCGGATAAAAGGAGCATGAACTTGAACTATCTACCCCTTGAACCTCTTAGACTTCTCGAAATGCCCGTAGACAAGGCCGAGGCGCTTTTCAACCGGCTCCCGCTTAAGGATCAGGCGACAATGGTCCTTGGGGTGCCGTGGGAAAGGCGCCAGGACCTCATTCTGATGTCAAAAAATGCGCGGGATCTCGTGCGAGGAATGCCTGCCGAGGAACTTTTTTGGACCATCAAGGCCGTTGGGCCGCAGGATGCGCTTCAGATCGTAGATATGGCGGCGCCCTCACAGCTACAATTCATCTTTGATTTTGATTGGTGGCGCAAGGACAACCTTGTGCCTGAAAAGATCATAGCCTGGCTCATACTTCTCTTCGAGGCCGGGGAGGAGACACCTGGGGCGTGGATACGCTGGATCTCGAAACAGGACGAGACGCTCCTGCCCCTGATCCTGCGGCGTTTTGTACAGATACAGAAGCGCTCTGACGACCTTGACCTTCAGGAGGCGCGGGATGTGCTCCCTGCCTTTACCCTGGATGACGTATATTTCATCGCCTTTAAAAGAGATGAGTTAGCACCGCTTATGAGCCGTTTCTTGAACGAGATTATAGCTGGATCCGAGGGCCTTTACAGGGATGTGATGGAGACCATCCTGTGGGAGACCGACGCAGAGGGCCTTGAGACCGCTTTTCGGTTGAGAAACGCCAGGCTCAGTGACTTAGGCATACTAGATTATTACAGTTCCTTGGATATCTATGCCCCCATAACCCAGGATCAGGTAAGAAAGATAGACGACGTCGGATGTGACATCCTGGGTTCGAACGCAGAAGAAGATCTGATGCCGGCGTTCATTCCGACGCTCTATATGGGGGATTATCCAGCCCTCCGCGAGGCAGTAATGGGAATCGCAGGTTCGCAGGCCATGGAGAGGATTATATTTGAATGGGTTGGCGCTGCCAACAAGATCTTGATGGCAGAGAATGTCGATCTGGACGATCTTGAGGCGCAGAGGAAGACGCTTCTGAGTGTAGCCGCCGCCCTGAATCTTGCGATCGAGTTGCTTGCAGCTGGGGAAAAAGGGGCCCATCCTGTTGATATTCTAAGGGAGTGTGTACTTGAAGACCTGGTTCGTCTTGCAAATACAAAGATTAGGGCATTGAGATCGAGGGTCAGGCGTATGATGGATGAGGGTCTCATCTCGAGGGAGTTCCTCCACCTGCCTGATTCATGGGAATATCTCTTGGAAGGTCTTGTCGTGACGCCGAGGCCGAGGTTTTGGGACCCCGATGTCGGCGACTATGTCGATTTTCAGGGCATTGCACAGGTCAAGCAGGCTGAAGATCGGTTGAATGAGATAGAGACCTGGGGCCTCTTGATGGCAAGGATTGAGCCGCACTGGGGCGTATGGCGTGACACCCTCTCATTCAAACACACCAATTTCAGGCAATTCAGGGAGTTGACCTGGCAGCAGGCCCTGCTTACGGCCTTGGCCAACAAGGCCC
Organism: Dissulfurimicrobium hydrothermale; assembly: GCF_022026155.1. Lineage (NCBI taxonomy): Bacteria > Deltaproteobacteria > Dissulfurimicrobium > Dissulfurimicrobium hydrothermale. Next base: position 715,658 of record NZ_CP085041.1, read on the forward strand.
TTGGAGGTGAGCTTGTCATAAGACCGGTTAGGGGAAAAGACCTCATGCGCTTAAGAGACATCTGGTTCGGGTCAGGGTGGAAGGGCGAAGGCGCGGTCCCGTCTGGTGCGGTTGTGATTGAGGAGGCCATGTCGGCCGTAAGACCGTTGGCCGTCAAGTCCGGTGTTGAAATCGACACCCTTCACCGGATGATAGTTGGGATGTTGAACGGTTTTTACGACGAGATAAAGGGGCTTGTCCCTGACGCAGAGATAGACGGCAGGTTCATCGCCGCCGTGTGGACAGAGATCGGGCCGGACGCAGGGGATCAGTAGGCGTAAAGCACGGACAGCTGTGCGTTTTCGCGGGGATTTACTGCATTTTGGCCCTGTATCTCGATACGGTACATGTATGGAAGGTGCTGGGGAACGACAACGCCTCCGCCTGAGGTTGCCACTCCTTCCCCTTCGAGCTGTACATCTGATTGGGAGCTGTTGCCAGGGACCGTGTCGACTATCTTGGCAAATACGGTGATGTCTGGCTGAGATGCCGGGAATTGGAAACGAAAGGCCAGATCAGGGTTTGTTGTGGGGTTTAACAAATTGCCGAGCCCGCAGGTGTTCCAATTGGTGCCTGTATTCAATGTGGTCAATTTAGCGGTAAAACATGCATCGGAGGCCTGGGCGTTCAGCAGGCCGCCGTAATTCCCCAATGAACTCAAAGAGGCGCCAGCTGTGTTGCTAATAGCCCTTGGTATGACGTCTTTGGTCATTATGTCGAGGATGCCGTAAGAGGCCTCGAGTGCGGTCTGATAGCGTTTTTGAGAGCCGCTAGACCAAATGCCGCTCTGCACCATCACGAGCAGACCCCCGATCATCAGGAGCCCTATTACTGCAAGCAGCATGGCAGTGATCAGTGCCACGCCCTTTTCGTTTTCCAATATCTTCATAGACGCCTTACCTCAGATTTTCGGGCTTGACTGACAACGTATAGACCTTCCATCGGTAGTTTTGCCAGTTGCCGCCTATGGTAGCGGCAAGGTCGAATTCATGGCCAGTCGTGGCACCATCGCCTACGATGACCTTGCTGTTTGGGTAGGTATAATTCCTGTCCATATTGCCCTCATGGGACAGGACATAAACCCTTACCTCTTTAAGCTGATCTCTGATCTGTTCGGCGGTCAGGCCGTTCAGGCCATTTGCACCCGTTATGGTATCAACGACGCCGTCTCCATTGGTGTCGAGGCGGTACGCCACCTGAAAATCCGCTACACAGTCCATGAGCGGGAGAAAGGTTTGGCCTCCATCAGCCTGATTGATCGTGGCCTTTTCAAGGACGCCCGTATTGGGGGCGCAGTGGGCAGGGACATTGGCGTTGCTTATGAAGTAATCGGCCCTGTTGAACGGCATCCTGAGGTTGTTATCGTGACCGACCCCATAGATAATATACTCGCCTGGATTTTGAGGCGAAAATGCAGGCGAAAAGGGGGCTGTAGAGAAGTTGGTCCAAAACGCCCCTCCATTCATCACAAGCTGCCGGTATGACCCGTTGCCCGCATCGGGCCTTATGACGATTACCTTGTCACTGTCAGTCAGGTCATCGACTCCCCATGTATGAACCGTGACGTTGTTGGCGGTGTCGCGCACGACGTAAGTCCATCGCTGGGCGGTATTGCTCTGACCAACTATGGTCGATTTGATGACCAGGTAATCAGAATTGTTCAGGCCTACGTTGTCGCCGCTCACCACCGCCCTTGGAATTCCATTCGGTGCGTCGTTATAGGCTACCGCAGGGTTTGTCGCCGCTTCGGAATAGTTGATGACCGCTGGGTCCTGCGCCGACGGGTTTTGAAATGACCACGGGAGGCCGTAACCCGCATGTTCGATGTCGTTTCGCAATATATCAAGCCCTATAGAGGACTCCAGTTTTGTCTCGGCTATGCCGGATTGTTGTTCGGTATGCCCAATCAATTTTGTAAAGGTGTTGGTGATTGCGGCCATGATTATGCCCAGTATGGCCATATAGACCATCAGCTCTATCAAAGAAAAGCCTAATTGAGAAAAAATATCTGGTTTTAAAATAGTCTTTTTCATCAGATGTCATTTACTATAATAGAGCTTATTGTATGTTGATAGTTGATGCCCTTATCACTCCATGTTACCTGTACATCTATTCTTTTTATGTCTGTTGTAATATCTGTCACTCTGTCGCTTGTATTGTAATTTATTTGCCCGCTTCTTATATTTCTGACGACGGATACTGGATTGGTCCAATTCGGTGCCGTCGCCGCCAATGAGGCAAATGGAAGGTCCTTAAGCCTGTTCATCTCTTCCTCGGCGACATTTATCGCCTCATCCCTGAGCACATTGGTTTTGTTGTTCGCAATGGCTGAATTGAGGCCGGCAAGGATCCCGAGCATGGCGATCATGAAGATAAACATGGCGATCATCAGCTCAACCAGTGAAAATCCTTTATCTTGCCTGGCAATTAGTTGCATTGCAAGCGACCCCCCAATTTATCTTTCCCATATTGATCCTTGTTTGACTTATGATGATGCAGTTATATGCAGGATTTTGTTGTGAAAATATACAGATTGTCTGATTTTGGCCTGGCGGTATTGTAAGTAGTCCACGCCTATCGAATGTCATGGTATTTGCAGCATAAGTTATTGGGAAATTAGCATATTGTATTGTGGTTGTTGCAACTCCTGCGTCTATATTTCCGTCTCCGTCAGCGTCAGGTCCTATGATCATTGTATTAGGAGTTAGATTCACTATATAATTTATGTTTTGTTTCATTGCGTCGTTTCTTGCCCTCATCAAGGCAGCATAGCTTTCTTTGGTATAGCGTTCTATTGTATAGCGTTCATTCCATTGATTGAAGCCCATGACTGCGATGCTCGCCAGGATAGCCATTATCGCTATCACCACCATTAGCTCGATCAATGTAAAGCCTTTCCGTCCTCTCATACTATTTTTCCTGGACATGGATGACCTTTTTAATGGGCAGGGGATTTGTAACGACCATCAGGCCTTGTCCGGTCGGCGGAACGCCGAGGATGGCGTTGCTCTTTCTGTTGGAGCTGTTGGGGAATGTCCCTGTTTTATTTGACAGATCCAGCTCCTTTATCTCGCCTGTCGAGACCTGTATCATGACCTTGCCTTGCAGGGCATAGCCCACGCTTCCGCCCGTCTTGTAGTCGATCGTCCAGAGATATGTGCTTCCGCCGTAGCCGCAGATATCCGCAGATGGGGCGAACGTCAGGAAAAAGACCGCGCCGTTCGTGCTCGAGGTCGGGTTCGAAATAACCCTCTCCGCGCCGAAGTTCGAATTTGCTGGATCTAGGTTTATGAACCAGCCGGTTTTGCCACTTGGCAGGTCTCCATTGGTCGTTGTTATGCTGCCTGTCTGGTCCTGGAGCGTGGTTTTGTCAAAAGCGGTATTGCAGCTAAGGGCGATATCTGAATTGATATAGCATGGCTCCTGTATTCCATATAGCTTCCGCTGGGTTGTCAGGTCATCAGTCTTGTAGAAATATCGCCCTTCGCCGAAATAGAGCCAGAGGAGGCCGTTTTTTCTGTCAAGAAGTTTTGCGATGGAGCCGGTGACAGGCCCTATCCCGTCGATTACCTTGCTTACAGTCCACTGACTCGGGTCAGGATTGTCGTCCATTATAAGCCGCAATACCCCGCCGCCCCATGTTGGATTGCTGGTATTACAATTTGCGGTGCATTGCGTATAACCGACATAGACTGCATCGTCAGAATAGTTGCCTGCATTGTTTGTATCGTTTCTTTCAAGGTCAATGGTGGCGTTCTGAAGAGATCCTGCAAAGGCATTGGTAATACCTGTATCTATCGTTCGGAGAAGCGCCCCAGTCTTCATATCCAGGATAAAGAGTTTGAGGTTTTGGTCGGATACCGCCTTGAATTCATGGGAACCTGTATCTATGGGCCCGGTCGGGCCGGATGCAATGACTGCAAACCACCTGCCATTATTGTTCCTGTTACCCTCCCTGACTATTGCAGGTGCGATATTGGTAAATCCAAGCGATGGATCGCTGAACTCCCACAAAAGCACAGGATTATCTTGATTTGTCACATCCAGTGCGAAATAGGATGACATCCCCACTGGATTGCCTGATGAATCCAGCAGAGGCGCGCCAACCTTTGTGGTCGGATTGGGATTTTGGCAGGTCTGGTTGCCCTGACAATCGGTGTCAACATCACAAGGTGTGCCATTGATATTCCCGTTACAGGTCTTTTTTATCGATGCCCCGCCGAATCCCATGCTCCCCATTACAACTGTACTCCAGCTTGTATTGGTCAGATCAAGATTGCCGCCAGCTTGGGTTGTAATCTTTGGGCAGTCCCAGTAGTTGGCCTGGCTGCATGTTGATGGCTTGTTTATGCTCGCATCCACCAGGGTAATCGGCCCGTCTACCATATAGATGTGACAGTAATTGGGATCTAAAAGATACTGGAGGTAGGGCAGGACGTTTTTGGGTATGAATGCCCAGCTTTCTGTCCCGATCCCGCCGGTGCCGGTCCCGCCGGTCAGCATCGCTTTTTGCCAGGGTTGTTGCGGTTGCAGCGCCGGCGGAGACGACCAGGTCTGCGCCAGTTTGCCCAATCTGAAGGCATGGAGCATCCCGTCGTTCGCCCCGACAAAGACGCGGCCCCTGTTGGCGTAATCATTGCTGTTTACAAAGTCAGAATAGGTTTGATCGTTATAACCCGATGGAGCAGGCAGATGGTAATTGTTCAGAGGGCTTGGCCCCATGATGCGCGGTGTGGAGTTTATGATGTCTCCAAGCTTCCAGACATTAGTCTCCCCTGTATCAATAGTTCCGTTGTTGTTGATATCTATCGAGACGGTCCTGTTCCTGCCGATTGCCGTACAATCGGAACAACCGGAGCAAGCAAGCCCTGTGGACGCGCAGACCTGATCATATCCACGGATGTAGTTTATTATCTTTTTTGCCGCTGGATCAGAGCCAGCCATTAGGTAAGGCGCAAGAGTAGAAGAGTTAGAGGTGGAAAATGGAATTATTCCTGTGTTTTTATCCACCCATGTCTTGATCCACCTGCTCGACGGATCGGTCCACCAGAGATTGAACCCTGCCCGCCAGATGGCCTTTGCATCTTCTATTGGCACCGTGTCGATGTTTGTGTCGCAGCTTCCGTTTCCATCCGTATCTTGGCATCTCGATTCCATGGTCTTCTGCTGGCTGTTGTCAAAATAGAAGTTCGCAATGTAGTCATTTTTCAGATCAAGCAGTGTGTATGGAGGAGAGGCCGTATCGCCTTCCCTGACCGTATCCTCCCTTATCTGCGAATAGGTAAAGTATGGATCCATATAATACCAGTAGTTCATCAGGTCGCTTATCCAGGATATCTCTGTCTGTCCGAAGGTACGTTTGGGATAAAAGAGTGCCTGGATGAGGTTGGCGCCGCTGCCCTCGCTGGACGAAAGCACTGAGACGGCCGTACCGGATGAGGCCCGACGGAGGATGTCAAGGATCGCGTTCATGATGGTGTCTTTTATGCCCTGTGCATCCGAGGCGTTGTAAAAGGTGTCGGGTATGCCGTCCCCGTTGGCGTCCCAGTCGGGCGATGACGCAGGCAGCGGCGTGCATCCACTGCCATTGCCGCTTCCGCAGTCGTCCATGTAGCAGGCGCCTTGAGGGTAGCCTGCAAGGCTGTCAGGCCAGGTCCTTCCAGCCGTGTTGAACGAGCCGTACATGGCCACGTTCTTGAGTGCTGTCTCACCAGTACCTCCAAGGAAGAGACCTATGGCGTAAACGGCGTTTACATTGGTTTGGATGTTGGTTGCAAGGTTTGTGAAGCCCTCGTGCATCTGATAGGCGGGCATGACGGGGTCGGATGGACTGCCAGAACACCCGGGAGTGTTCCACTGACCGTCCGACATCAGGATCGTGAAGTTCTTGGCGCAAGGAACAAGTGAGCAGTTAGTCCCGCCTCCATCGCATACATACATGGGGTCTTTCCATCTGTCGCCGCTTCCTGATTGTGGGGCCAGGCCGCCGTATTGAGGGTCGGTCTGGCTGAAATAATTGAAGGTATCCCACATGGCCGGGCCTGTGGGCGTGCCTCCGCTGGGAGCAGAGGAGTTTATAGAGGTGATGAGGTTCATATAGGGGAATTGGGTGCTGGTGCTGTTCGGCGCGGTAAAGTCACCTATATAGACCTTGCCATCGCTTCTTATGCCGGAGCCGCTGAAAAACATCGCGCCTATCCGGGGCCTCAGGCTCATATTCTCGAACTGGAACACGAGCCCGCCGTACACCCTGCTCCACGGGACCTTTACCTTTTGACCTCCATCAGTCAGGAGGATACATCCTCCTATGGTGTTGTTGCATACCGAGCCGACCTTGCCTGAATTGCCAGGTTGCTGCCACAGCTCAGGGTCGCACTGATTTTTATCGAATGTTTTATTTCCGGTGCATGAGGCCGGATTACCCCCTGTCATGGCCCAGCGTACAAGATCGATCCTGTGCATGAGATGATAATTGAGGCAACTTCCCATGTAACGTTTGGAGGATGAAGTAGAAATGCCAGTGGTATTTTTGGGGCATTTGGTCAGGGCAGTAGAGTCTGTCGTCTCCACCCAATAATTATTGCTTGAATCGTACATATATTTTTTATCAGGCGTAAAATATCCCTCCTCAGTACCCTGGTATGTCCAGCCGCAACCACTGCTCGAGGTGCAGCAATTAGATTTTGAGCTATCAGGATTATAAGCGCACCAGCTCATTGAACCGCTGACATCGACCGTCAGCATGACATTTGGCTGCACGGCCTCGGTGACAAATGGCGGCGTCTGACAGTAGTCATTCATTGCAGCATATGACAGCGCCCCTGTAAACAATGGGCCACTGAGACCTAAAAAGACCACTAGCCAGCAGATTGTCCCGGAGAATCCTTTCATAACGCCTACTCCCTGATGAGGATTTTATGGATGATATTGTCGTTGCAATGGCTGCTGTCTATGGGAAAGCATTTCTTTTCACCGACGATAAAGAGCGAAGCGGCTTGGGGCGCGATTAGTTGAAACTGTCTTACGCCAGGGCAACTGCCGGACTTCACATCCACTGTAACCATGCCTGTCTTGATATTCACATTCTTCACGACCCCGCACAGGAACAGCTCATCCTTCGCAAGGGCTTCATAAGGAACAAGGCAGAAAGAGAGAAGTAAAAGCAGACAAATAAACAGATATCTGTTCGGTTCCATAAAACCTCCGTAAGCTTTGCTGATTTTATAAAGAAATTAAAGCAAGCCTTGTGCCAAAATTTTTGGTCAAAATTTTTTAGTGATTTCAAAATAAAAAGTAAGATTCGAAACTGTCATTGGGTAACTTTTTGCCCATATTGGGTAGCAAGTTACCGTAATTTTTTCGATGTCATCTCAGATAACGTGAAATCCTGGCATAGGCGAAACGCTGCCTGATCTGTATTCTTGCCTTGACATGGCATGCCCGATGTTATTTTATTAGAATATGTCTAGGAGATTGCGCCCCAAATTTGCCCCGTCAGACAAGGATAAGGCCCTGCCGGATGTGTCCCTTTCAAAAGACGGCTACGTCATCAAGGGCCGCATATGGATCGAGGGGCCGGGCGGGGAGACATTTCTTGGGTTCGGCAGGGTCACACTCCTTCAAAGGATAGCCGAGTACGGCTCCATATCGCAGGCTGCGCGTTCAATGGACATGTCTTACAAGCACGCTTGGGACCTCGTTGATTCCATGAATCGGGGCGCCGGACGCCTGCTTGTCGAGACCTCGACCGGTGGCAAGGGCGGAGGCGGGACGCGGCTTACGGACGCCGGCAGGGAGGCGATTCGTCTCTTTTGGGAGCTTTATGGTGAATTTAAGGCCTTTTTAAATGAAAAAACTGAGAAATTTATATTTTAGGTCTTAATGATATGCAGCTTCCGAAGATTGATTGGAGCAGGCTTTGGAAAGAGGCAAGGGCCAGGGAAAAGAGGCGCAAGGGACCGGATGTGTGGGACAGGCGCGCCCCATCTTTTGCAAAACATGCCTCAAAGAGCCCTTATGTAAGGGAGTTCATTAGGATCCTGTCGCCGGAGCCGTCCTGGAGTGTCCTGGATGTGGGCTCCGGACCGGGCACACTCGCGATCCCGCTGGCCGATAAGGTCAGGGAGATTACAGCGATAGATTTTTCCGGGGCCATGATTGAACTCCTAAAGAAGGAATGCGCCTGCCGCGGGATAAAAAACATAACGGCTGTCAAGGCCTCGTGGGAAGACGACTGGAATGCTGTCGGCATCTGGCCCCATGATGTAGCCATAGCCTCGAGGTCCATTGTCGTGGATGACCTCGAGGCCGCGCTTTTAAAGCTTGATGGCATTGCCAGAAAACAGGTCTATATCTCCGCCCCGGTTGGGGACGGCCCTATGGACAGGAGGCTCTTTGAGGCCGTGGGCCGGGATTTCCCCGAACGGCCCGACTACATATATGTCTACAATCTCCTTCATCAGCTCGGGATACTGGCCGATGTCACCTTTATTACCCTTCGGGACAAAAAGACATACGACAGCTTCGGCGAGGCCTTTGAGTCGAATAAATGGATGTTTGATAATATCACGCCGGAAGAAGAAGAAAGGCTTGAAAACTACCTGAAAGACCACCTTGCGCCTGAAGGGGGAGGGCTTTCAATGTCATACGAACGCCTTGTCCGCTGGGCGGTCATAAGCTGGAAAAAACAAGCCTGACCAGCCTGCCCAAAATAAGTAGCTCGGATTCAAGACATATTCTCACGGTCGGCTTTTTGTCAAATGCCGGCAGTACAGGCAGTGTCGATATCTCCGACTTGAGGTAGCGGCCCTGTGCTGTCGCTAGATGGCGGTGGCTGCAGGTTGTTTGTTATCTGTTGATCTTGAATTTAGATGCTCAGAGCTATTGCATGTTACACTGAAAGTTAGCTAAATAAACTTTAGCCAGTTTTTGAGTTGAGAGGGGACGTCATGAATCCTTTTTTTGCCTTCTTTCTGGCGATGGTGTTTGCCTTGTCGGCCTGGTCAGGCGGGGCGGTTTATGCCGCAGGGCCCCAGCCTGCTGAAGACCTTGCCCACCTTATCGATGCAGCCCTGGCCAACAATCCTGAAATCAAGGCCTCAGAGGCCCGCTGGCAGGCCTATAAAAACCGTATCGCACAGGCCCGTTCACTTGACGATCCGATGCTGACGTTTAAGATACAAAATGGAGTACTGAAGACCCCTCTCGATTTCCAAAAAGACAGTATGACCGCCAAGGTGATAGGCGTAAGTCAGCAGATCCCGTTTTGGGGCAAGCGGGAGCTCAAGGGAGAGGCGGCGAGTCATGAGGCCGAGGCCTTAAAATGGGATGTCGATGAACGCAAGCTCGAGTTGGCCAGGATGGTCAAGGAGACTTGGTACCGACTTTATTATGTTGACAAGGCGACGGCCGTTGTCGATAACAATATAAAAGTGATCGGCGGCTTCATTACCATTGCCGAGACGAGATATGCGGTCGGCCAAGGGGTACAGCAGGATATCTACAAGGCGCAGGTGGAGCGATCCAAGATGCTCGACATGCGTATATCCCTTGAGCAGCAGCGGAAAAGCCTTGAGGCGACCCTCAACAACCTCCTCTATCGGCCAGCCGATACGCCGGTCGGCGCGATCCCTGACTTTGACCTGACGCCGCTCAATCTCTCAGCAGAAGAACTGCGAAAAGAGGCCTATAAAGACCGACCGAAGCTCAAGGCCCTTCAGGCCCTGATCGAGAAGGCCAATGCGGGCTACAGGCTCGCAGAAAGGGAATTTTATCCGGACTTCAACGTATCGTTAGAATATATGCAGCGGGAACCGGCCATGGGCGGTGAGGGTCTTGATATGTATTCCCTTGGGCTCACCTTCAATCTGCCCGTGCGGCGCGCACGACGCTATGCAATGGCGGCCGAGGCCGCTGCAGAGGAGGCCGAGGCCAGGGCTGAATTGAACAGCCTTAGAAACGACATCGATTCCGGCATCGTAGATCTCCTCGCCCAAATGAAAAAGCGACAGAAGCTTATAACGCTCTACAAGACAGGCATCATCCCACAGGCCGAACAGGATCTGGAGTCCGCAACCATAAATTATCGGGTGGGCAAGGTGGATTTTTTGACCCTTCTGGACAGCCTGATGACCCTCTTCAACTATGAGCGTGAATATTATGAATCCATTGCCGATTACCAGATAAAGCTTGCTGGACTGGAGGCATTGGTTGGCAAGGAGCTGGGCAGACAAAATCAACCGTGAGGTCCTTCATCATGACCAATGGAAAAAAGATTGTGATATCCATGTTTATCCTCTCTATGCTCTTCCTAGGATGCTATCTTTGGCAACAGAAATGGCATATTCCATTCTGGCCAGGACAGGCAGGTGGGCAGACGGCGCAGTATTATTACACATGCCCCATGCACCCGTTTATTATCAGGGACAAGCCAGGAAACTGCCCGATATGCGGCATGACTTTGGTCAAGGTCAAGAAGGCGCCGGGCGTCCAGGCGGCCGCTCAGGCCGGCGCCAAGGTGGCTACAAAAGAGATGGCGGATTTGAGAGGGGTTTCTCTGTCACCAACCCAGATGGTCATGGCCAACGTTGCGGTCACAGAGGTGAAGCGGATGCCGCTTTCCAGAGAGATCGACGCCGTGGGCATCGTTACATATGACCAGGCGCGGCAGGCCAAGGTGACTTCGTGGGTGTCGGGGCGGATCGACAGGTTGTATGTCAACAAGGTGGGTGATTATGTCTCGGTCAAGAGGCCGGTGGCCGAGATCTACTCACCTGACCTTGTGTCGAGCCAGGAGGAATATTTACTTGCCGTCAGGAGCCGAGATCAGTTGAAAGATTCACCCATTGCGGCCATCTCCCAGGAAGGGGAAGGGCTTGTCGCATCCGCCAGGGAGAGGCTTAAGCTCTTTGGATTGAAGGACCAACAGATCAAGGCATTGGAAAAGGCGGGGCGGCCCGATATCCACCTCCCGATCTATACGCCCCTTTCCGGCGTTGTGATCGATAAGCTCGTCCAGGAAGGGCAGTATGTGAACGTGGGCGAACCCCTTTTCGATATTGCCGACCTCTCTACCGTCTGGGTCGAGATGGAGGTCTATGAAAACGAGTTTCCATTCTTGAAGATCGGACAGGAGGCCGATATCGTTTCCCAATCTTTCCCAGGCAAGACCTTTCACGGCCGCATCTCTTACATCTATCCCTTTCTTGACCCGAAGACCCGCACCGTAAGGGCGAGGGTGGAGATACACAACCCAGGTCTGGAGCTGAAGCCCAATATGTTCGTTGACGTCTCTGTTAAGGCGCCTCTTGGCGAGGTCCTTGCAGTTCCGGTGACCGCCGTGATTGAGACAGGCAGACGTAAGGTGGTCTGGGTTGAGACGGGGCAGGATAGGTTTGTGCCGCACTATATCGAGACCGGTGTCAGGGCAAGAGGCTATGTCCAGGTCCTTTCCGGCCTCAAAGAGGGTGATATGGTCGCATCATCAGGCGGTTACCTGATCGATTCAGAGGCTCAATTGAGGTCGGGCAGTGGGCAGGGCTCCATGTCGGGGATGAAGATGCCCGGGGATGACAAGGGCGCATCTGCGCCAGCGCCGAAGCCAAAACCGAATCCCAAAAACGGCGATCTGAAGATGGATGGCATGAAGATGTGATTTTATCGGGCAAAAAGCAAAAAGGATAATTACCCCATGATCGAACGCATAATAGAATATTCCGCCCGAAACAGGGTCATCATCCTGATGATCTTTGCCCTTGTCATTGCCTGGGGGATCTGGGCGGTCTATCATACGCCTGTCGACGCCATCCCTGACCTCTCCGACAACCAGGTGATCGTATATACCGAATATCCGGGCCGTTCGCCCCAGGTGGTAGAGGACCAGGTGACCTATCCTTTGGTAGTGAACCTCCAGGGGCTTCCTATGGTCAAGGCGGTGAGGGCGTCGAGTGCCTTCGGCTTTTCTATGATCTACGTGATATTTGACGACAAGGCCGACATCTATTGGGCCAGGACCAGGGTGTTGGAACGACTCAATTATGCGGCATCGTTTCTGCCTCCAGGGGTCACGCCGACCCTCGGCCCCGATGGTACCGGCGTGGGTCAGGTCTTCTGGTACACCATCGAAGGCAAAGGCTATGATCTGGAAAAGCTCAGGACCATTCAAGACTGGTTTGTCCGCTATCAATTGGAAACCGTCCCTGGGGTGGCCGAGGTGGCCTCCATCGGCGGCTATGTGCGCGAGTACCAGATCGACCTCGATCCCAATAAGCTCCTTGCCTACAATATCAATATCAGGGATGTCGTAGATGCAGTTAAACGCTCCAACAGCGAGGTCGGTGGCCGGATACTGGAGCAGTCCGATGCCGAGTACCTGATCCGCGGTACTGGTTATGTCCAATCCCTTCATGACCTGGAAGATATTGTTGTGGGCGCTGATGCGCGCGGTACGCCGGTCTATGTGAAGAATCTGGGTGTTGTCCAGCTTGGCGGCGCCATCCGCCGCGGTCTTTTGGACGTAAACGGCAAGGGTGAGGCGGTTGGCGGGATCGTTGTCATGCGTTACGGAGAAAACGCCAAGGACGTAATCGACCGGGTCAAGGAGAAGATCAAGTCCCTGAAAAAGGGCCTCCCCCCTGGAGTGAAGATCGTCACCCGCTATGACCGGTCAGACCTCATCGAGCGCTCCATCCATACCTTGAAGCGGGCCCTGACGGAAGAGTCGATAGTCGTATCCCTCGTGGTGTTGATCTTCCTTCTCCACTTCCAGAGCGCCATGGTGATCGTCATCACCCTTCCCATTGCCGTCTTGATCTCCTTTATCGCCATGAAGCTCATTGGAGTCACCTCAAATATCATGTCGCTGGGTGGGATTGCCATCGCCATTGGCGTCCTGGTGGATGCCGGGGTGATCATGGTGGAAAACTGCTACCGGCACCTCACGGAACTCCCCCCTGAAGAACGGCGGGAAAAACGGCTGGAGGTCGTCATAGCTTCGGCAAAGCAGGTGGGCAGGGCCATCTTCTTTTCGCTGGCCATCATCGTCCTCTCCTTTGTCCCTGTCTTCATGCTTGAAGGGCAGGAGGGGAAGCTCTTTCATCCCCTAGCCTTTACAAAGACCTTTTCCATGATCGGTTCGGCGATGATCGCCATCACACTCGTGCCGGTACTGATGTACTACCTGATGCGCGGCAAGATGCCGCCGGAAAGCGCAAACCCGGTCTCCTCATTTTTTATCAGGCTCTATTCGCCGGTGATAAAGTGGGTGCTCAAACACAAGAAGACCACTATCTTTCTGAACATCCTGGCATTAGGGATTGCCATACCCATGTTCATGTCCATCGGCAGCGAGTTCATGCCGCCGCTCGATGAGGGCTCGCTTCTCTACATGCCGGTGACCCTGCCGAATATTGCCATCACCGAGGCGAAGCGGCTTATCCAGGTTCAGGACGCCATTATCAAGAGCCAGCCGGAGGTGGAGAGCGTCCTTGGCAAGGTGGGGCGGGCTGAGACCGCCACCGATCCGGCGCCGATCTCTATGTTCGAGACGATTATCACCTTGAAGCCCAAGGATATGTGGCGGCCGGGCATTACCAAAAACGACATCATCTCAGAGCTGGACGCCAAGCTTCAGATCCCGGGGGTGCGTAACGGTTGGACCCAGCCTATCATCAATCGGATCAACATGCTTTCGACAGGGGTACGGACCGATCTCGGGGTAAAGATATTCGGCAGCGATTTAAGTGTGTTGCAAGATCTTGCTGTTAAAGCCGAGGGGATATTGAAGACCGTTCCCGGTGCTGCGGACGTGGTGGCGGAGCGTGTAACCGGAGGTGACTATATCGACATAGACGTGGATAGGGAGGCGGCGGCCCGTTACGGCGTGCAGGTACAGGATGTTCAGGACGTAATCGAAACGGCCCTTGGTGGTGAGCGGATTACCACCTTTGTCAATGGCAGGGATCGGTTTCCGATCCGGGTCAGGTACCTTCGCGACTACCGGGACAGCATCCAAAAGATCCGACGCATCCTTGTCTCAGGCATGGACGGGGCGCAAATACCCCTGTCTCTTGTGACAAAGGTAAGGGTGACCACCGGCGCACCCGAGATCGCAAGCGAAGGCGGGTTGTTGCGTTCCATCGTGTTTTTAAACGTCCACGGCAGGGACATGGGGGGATTCGTCAGGGATGCCAAGCGGGTGTTGGAAAGGAAACTAAGGCTGCCGCCAGGCTACTATGTCTTATGGTCTGGCCAGTGGGAGAATCAGGTCAGGGCGAAGAAGCGGCTTGAGATACTTATTCCGGCAGGGATGCTGATCATCTTCATCCTCCTCTACTTTACCTTTCGTTCGGCGCTTGAGGCGTCCATGGTCATGCTCTCGGTGCCATTCGCCCTGGTAGGCGGGGTTTATCTTGTAAAGGCCCTTGGTTATAACATGTCGGTCGCGGTCTGGGTCGGTTTCATCGCCCTCTACGGGATAGCAGTGGAGACCGGCGTGGTGATGGTCATCTACCTCCACGAGGCCCTGGACAAGCGGCTCATTAAAGGCCCGATCACCGAGCAGGATATCTACGACGCCACCTTTGAGGGGGCAGTACTCAGGCTTCGGCCAAAGCTCATGACCGTGGCGGTTGCCTTGCTGGGTCTCGTGCCGATCATGTGGTCGGACGGTACAGGCGCCGACGTGATGAAGCCTATTGCAGCGCCGATGATCGGCGGCATGATCTCGTCGGCCATCCACGTCCTCATCATGACGCCGGTGATCTTTGTCCTCATGAAGACACATGATCTCAAAAAGGGTAAGCTGAAATATTCAGGCATGAAACATTAATCGGCAGGGGTGTGGCATGTCTTGCCCCCGCCGAGAAAATACAAGCAAAAGGAGAATGAACATGAAAAAACATACGGTCACCATTGCATTGGCGGTCCTGGCGTTTGCAATCCCACCGACATCTATGGTCTCGGCCATGGAGCATGGGCGGCAGGGCCCGACGTCGTCTTCTATGCCCATGACCGGACAGATGGACCATGGTCAGCACATGATGGACATGGGGACGAAAGCCTATGAAACAGTCGTCGACGGCGTAAAGGCGATCTTTAAGGTCATCGATATGAGGGAGCGGATGAAGGGTATGGGCATGGTCATGCCTGAGGGCATTAAGGATACCCACCACGTCATGGTGGCCTTTAAGGATGCTAAGACCGGCAAGCCTATTACCGAAGGCGAGGTCAGGATGAAGATCGTCGGGCCGGACAAGGCTGAGCAGGTGAAGGATCTGATGGGCATGGGAGATCACTTCGGGGCCGATTTCGATCTCTCAAAGAAGGGCAGATATGGCGTCATGTGTAAGTTCAAGCTCAAGGACGGCAAGGTGAGAGAGGCCAAATTCTGGTATGAAGTAAAGTAATTTATATTTAGCGTGGAATTCCGGGAGCTATCACATGAGCAATCATCGCAAGTTGCCAAAGCTATTTGAGTTGTGCCTTTTGAAGGCAGGGCGATTAACGCTGGCGCTCCTGGAATTCCACGCTACTGAAGTCCGTATATGGGGCCGCTCGTTCAGTCATTCCATTCGGAAATCACAAATCGCAGATGACCGGCAATGCCAGGCGTGTTATTGCTATAAGTAACAATCTCAAAAAAGCGGAAGGTGCAAACCTTCCGCTGTCCCAGCAAAAACCAATATTTTCTGCGGACTTATTTTACATCAATATCGAATGACGTGTTGATATGTTTATTGCCGTTTGCTGCTGCCACATCGACAATCCAGCGCCCCTGCATCGTAAATTCGACCGTGGCGACGCATGAGGAACCCTTATGTTCCAGATCCACTGGTGCAACCATATATGCCATCTTTTCCACCTTTTGGGTAATCTTCTCTTCTTGCATATAAGCCCGCAATCTTACGACAGGATTTGTCAAAGGCTTCCCTGTTGGATCGGTAACAGTAATTTTTAAGGTATTGTCTCCGACATGCGGCGGCATTTTTTCAAAGGCAATGGCTACAGTGTAGTCATCCACCTTCTGTTTCATTGCTCCATCTGCCGCATACGCTGCCCCTTCCACAAACAGTAAAACAATTACCCAAATAATGACATTCTTCATCTGCTTCCTCTTAATAAAATTGGATTAGAATCGAACCAACATGACTACTGAATTAGAGTATGGGCGTTATTTTATTTGTTAAGACTCCTTTTCCATCCCCAGTCTCTTTTCAATCTCGGAGTTTATCTCAAGCATCTTTTTGTATCCTGGGTCACTCCCATCCAGGAGTTTTTCAAAGTCTATATCCCGAAGAAGGCCTATGACCGATGCCGTTTTTTGCGCCCGCGCCTCTATCTCATCAAGCGCCTTGCCCTGCTGGTCGTCAAGACCGCTAGTTTCCCTTAGTCGCCTCACATCGATCTCTGTTACGAGCGCTGCGTTCAAAAAATAATGTGAAAGGACCATCACGAGCTGTCTTACCGCACGGAGAACGCTCGCCCGTTTTTCGTTTTCATATCTGAGCGCAGCAAGTCTCCTTTTTCTTTCGATCACCATGCCTGCAAGCAGGCCTGCCACCCCGCAAAGGGATATAAAGGTAAAGGACATGGGCAGCATCTGTCTGGAGAAGATAAGATGCGCAAAGGATGAAAGGCCATGGGCGCCCGGCTCAATATCCAGCTTTCCATGGGAGGTGAACAGGCTCAAGACAAGCATCATGTAAGGATGCGCAAAGAGTGCTCCAGCCGCAATACCGACTGCAAAACATATTGTTTTAAAAGGCATCTTTCCCTTCATGAAAACCGCATGGAAGGAATTGAAATTTGATTCATGCCTGCCTTTCCATTGCATCGAGCAGGGCATGGAGGTTTTTCTTTAATTCAATAAAAAGGGTCTCAGTTCCAAGAAGCTTATCCGCTTTTTGTATGAATTCTCCTTCCTCAAGGAGTTCCTCCTGGCAACCTCTTACAATGGCCTCAATGCTTTCTCTTGTGGACTCCATGTGAAATTGCAGCCCTACGACCCTTTCCCCATAGACAAAGGCCTGATTGGCGCATGCCATGGAAGATGCGATGTGGAGGGCGCTTTCGGGTATTGCAAAGGTATCGCCGTGCCAGTGGAAGGCCTTGAATGTGGCGGGCAGACCTTTAAATATCGGCGAATTCCATCCGTGAGGCGTGAGGGAGACGTCGAACCACCCGATCTCCTTCACTATGTTCCTGCGCACGGGGGCTCCAAGCACATTTGCAAGGAGCTGTGCGCCAAGACAGACCCCAAGGATCAATTTGTCAGCCTTGATAGACGCTTCAATAAATTTTTTTTCTTTGGAGAGCCATGGGTATCTGTCCTCGTCGTAGACGCCCATCGACCCACCCATTACGATCAGCCAGTCGAAGGCGTCAACCTCGGGCAGTGGATCGCCCTTATATACGTGAACACCCGATACGGTATAGCCCTTTTCAGCGGCCCATCCGCCTATGGCCCCGATCCCCTCGAATGATTCGTGCTGTATGTAGCATATGCGCATACCGCTCCCTCGCCATATTTATGCATGCCATTTCTTAAATAATTCCCGTTCAGCAAGGGCCTTGCGTTCCTCATAGGCCTTTCTCGTTATCCTAACGTCCTCTAGGAAGTGGTCAAGTTCTTTCATGGTAAGGGCCTGCGGTCCATCGCACAGCGCCAGTTCGGGCCTTGGATGGAACTCTACCAGGATCATGTTTGCCCCTGCAATGACGCCCTGGGCCGTTGCATGAAATATATCAAGGATGCCGTCAGCAGCCCTGTCCTTTGTCCCGACGGAATGGGTCGGGTCTATGCATACCGGGAGTCTGGTAAGACGTTTGATCACCGGCACATGGGAAAAATCAACGAGGTTTCGGTGCGGGTCGCCAAGCCTTGTCTTTACACCTCTCAGACAGAATATGATCTTGCGGTTGCCTTCGCTTGCTATATATTCACAGGCGTTCAGCGCCTCCTCGATGCTGAGCCCCATGCCTCTTTTATAGAGGACCGGAAATTCCTGCTGTGAACCAGCGGCCTTCAACAGTTCGAAGTTCTGCGCATTCCTGGTGCCTATCTGGAGCATGACGCCGGTTGGCCTTCCGGCCTTTTCAAGCGCATCTGCAATTTCGTCTATATGGTCCTCTCTAAGGACCTCCATTGCTATCACCTTGATCCCGTATTTTCCGGCCAGTTCGAACACCCACGGGAGGCAATCCTTGCCATGGCCCTGGAAGTCATATGGGCTTGTGCGGGGCTTGTATGCGCCCATCCGGGCTGTGACGACCCCAGTCCTCTGGAGGTTCTTGAGTATGATTTCTACATGTTCTCGGGTATCGACCGCACATGGTCCTATGAATGTATGCAGGGAGTTCTGATCAAAGTAAAGGCCATTGTATTCAAACCCGATCTGGTCCAGTTGCCCGCCGTGGCGTCCTATCAGACGGTACTTACTCGAGACGCGTACTACCTTTTCGACACCTGGCATGTGTTCGATGGTCTCGGTCGGTATGTGGTGGGTAGGCCCTATGAGATATATCTCAGTAACCGTACGGCTTACGCCACTCACCTCTGATATCTTGGTCTTTATGTCGGGAAATTGGCGTAGATATTCAAGTATCCCACTCACCTCCGGGCCGTTCGGCTCGACCTCTGGCTTAATAATGATTATCATGACGTTACCTCTTTTTTTCTGATTTTTTCTGAAGTTAGTCTTGATGGCGTCGCAAAAAACGCCGACTGCCATGTTGCTCTGCCTCCTTCGTCACCACGGCGTACGGGGCGTACAGGAGGTATGCCTTATTCCTTAGGATCTGCACGCCTTGCATTGACGATTTTTGCTTAACCATCTCATGTCAATGACTTTTTTACGAGACCATCAATTTTTTATACTTTCACAGATTATGCAAATAAATGCAAGTACTGCCCGACATATAAGTAAGGCTACCATAATGGTCTTTAGACCTTTTCCACAATGATCTCCCTTGCCTCTTCATGACGAAGGCTTACGTGGTAGCCTTTTATCAGGTATTCTACTGGGTCTTTAAGTGGGGCGTATTTTACCACCTCCACCTCTGCCATAGCTACAAAACCCATCTCAAGTAGTCTTTTTTTAAATGGGCCTCTGGCGAGTATCTTTACAACCCGGGCTTTTTCACCGGTATGGAGGTCATCAAGTGTCGTCACCGCTGTTTCCCTTTCATGCTTGCAATACAATTAAGCCTTTTACAGAAGGGCTGTTATCCTCATTCCGGACAAAGGCCTTTTTTATTTCATTAGGTTCCATTGAGTTCCCTTCGGCAGACAGAAACGAAAGGGCAAAATGGCAGTAAAATTTTAATAAGGTCAATATGCAAGAAGGCATCTTTGACCCCTATTGGATAACTTTACAGACAAAAAAAGGGGCAACTCTTCGTAGCCCCTTTTTGGCGAAGTTATCTAAAATTTAATGCGTTGGGCGCACATTGGAGGCCTGCGGACCTTTCGGGCCGTTTACCACATCGAATTCCACCTCTTGGCCTTCACTTAGGGACTTGAATCCTTCAGACTGAATTGCACTGAAATGAACGAACACATCAGGTCCTTTTTCCTGCGAGATGAACCCGAATCCTTTTTGATCATTAAACCATTTAACGGTACCTTTTGCCATGGACATTGCTCCTTTCCTTGTGATTTAGGATTTAGATATTTCTGGGCATTTTACCCATACGTTGCACTACCGATGGTTCGAAACGCCCAGACGGAAAGGTCCGTCCTTCTGCTGATTTTCTACGTCCATCGAGTGTAAACCTGTTGTTCATTGGTGATTCAATTAAATTATTGGATTTGACTTGGGGGGATTTTCTTGCAAGATAATAACTTAGAAATTTGCACTACTCTCCCGATCGTTACCTCACCTTCTTTTCAATAAATGATAGGGCATGTCCGTCATTTCGTCAAGTAAAAATTTCAATCTCGAGGGATAGGCAGGTCATCTATCCGTAGAAAGTTGTTTTTTTTCATATAATCCCTCACCCCTGCTATGATATCGATGGCTACAGAAGGTTTTACCAGCGTGGCAGTCCCGACCTCGATGGCCGACGCCCCTGCCATAAGGAACTCAAGTGCATCGCTGGCGCTTGATATCCCGCCTATCCCTATAATCGGCACGTCGATCGCCCCGGCCACCTGCCATACCATGCGAAGGGCTATGGGTTTGATGGCGGGACCAGAGAGGCCGCCGACGACATTTCCAAGGGCTGGGCGTCTCTTGTCGATGTCTATAGCCATTCCAAGAGGGGTGTTTATGAGGGAGATGGCATCTGCCCCTGCCGCCGTGACCGCTCTGGCTATTTCGACTATATCCGTCACGTTGGGCGAGAGCTTGACGATTACAGGAAGGCCGGTTGCGGCCTTTACGGCCCTTGTTACCCCTGCCGCAGCGTTCGGGTCCGCGCCGATGGCCAGTCCGCCTGCCAGCACATTAGGGCATGAGATATTCACCTCTATTGCATCTATCCCGTCTGTCCCGTCAATGCGTCTTGCCAGACTTGCGTATTCTTCTTGAGAGTTTCCGAGGATGTTGACAATGACCCTGGTATTGATCTTTCTGAGCCAGGGCAGCTTATCCCTGATAAACGCCTCTATCCCTATATTTTCAAGACCTATGGAGTTCAGGAGGCCGCACGGCGTCTCTGCTATGCGGGGCGGGGGGTTGCCCTGCCTTGGCTTCAGGGACAGACCCTTTA
Organism: Dissulfurimicrobium hydrothermale; assembly: GCF_022026155.1. NCBI lineage: Bacteria > Deltaproteobacteria > Dissulfurimicrobium > Dissulfurimicrobium hydrothermale. The sequence continues at coordinate 736,406 of NZ_CP085041.1, forward strand.
CGACGATTCCGCCAAGTGCGCTGAGATCGATAAGGTCGCCTATCTCCACCCCATAGCCGCATGTCCCTGAGGCAAGGAGTACTGGATTTTTCAACTTCAATCCACCTACATCAACAGACATATCCGGAGATATATCCTGGTCTTGCGGCATTTTTACCCTGGTCGTTTTCTTCATATCTCCCAGTCTATCTCCGTTGAATCTGTCACAGGCCCGTCTTTGCAGACATGAAGATAACCCCCGCTGGTCTTTTTGACCGCGCAGCCAAGGCATGCCCCTATGCCACAGGCCATCCCAGCCTCAAGCGAGGCCTCACACCTCGTTCCAAACTTGACTGTAAGGTCGTGTACAGCCCTCATCATGGGCCATGGACCGCAGGTATGGATCAATACATTTTTCTTAGAGAGGCATAGCTCCTTTTCAAGCATAGCCGTCACAAGACCCTTTTCGCCGAGGCTTCCATCTTCGGTAGTGATTAGGAGTCGTTCCGCGGATGCCTCAAATGTCTTGACGACCGGCAATATCTCTCCTTTCGTCTTGGCGCCTAGTATCACGCTGAACGCGCCTTCAAGCCTTTTTGCCAGGAAATGCAGCGGCGCCACGCCCATTCCGCCTCCGGCAAGGATGCGAGGTCCGCTGTGGTCAAGCCTGAATCCCCTGCCCAATGGCCCGATGATATCCAGGGAGTCACCCTCTTTTTTTTGAGAGAGGATATCCGTGCCCCGCCCTGTGACCTTATAGAGAAAGGATATATCCCCACTGTCTCCACTGTCGAAGATGGAAAGTGGCCGGCGAAGGAGCGGGTCAGACCGCAGATTGCCGTTTACGCTGAGCATGCAGAACTGTCCGGGTCTTGCGGCCCTGGCTATCTCCGGCGCCAGGATGGTCATAAGGAAGACGTCGTCAGACAACTTTTCGTTTTTTTTGATCTCTGCGCTCAGATCATATCTTGCCAAAGTTACATCCTCCATGTGAGGGATATGGCCGTGGCGGTAAACAAGATGATGCTTATGGCCGCGTTGCAGTTAAAAAATGCGGCGTCCATCTTTGAAAGGTCATCGGGCTTTACAAGCCTTCCTTGTGCAAACAGCAGTACAAAGACCGCAAGGACGCCGGCAAAGTATATCCAATTTAGACGAGCGAGCAATCCCGCCGATGCAAAGAGGATGAAGGCAGCCATATGTGATAGCCTCGATATGATGAATGCCTTTTTTGCGCCGAATGCGGCAGGAATGGATTTCAGCCCCTCCTTCCGGTCGAATTCCGTATCGAGGCAGGCGTAGAGGATATCAAAGCCGGCCATCCAGAATAGAAACCCAAGACTCAATACAATGGGCACAGACTCGATGTCGCCCCTGACCGCTATCCAGCCGGCGGTCGGGGCTATCCCGATCGAAAGGCCGAGAAAGATATGACAGAGGAATGTGAACCGTTTCATGTATGAATACAGCAGCAGGAGTGCAAGGACAAACGGAGAAAGGATGAATGCAAGGTGGTTAAGTTCATACGCCGACAGAAAATACAGCATGGCGGCGGCTATCGTTAGGCCCCAGGCTTCTTTCAGTCTTATGTCCCCCCTAGGCAGGGCACGTTGCGCCGTTCTGGGATTTTTTGCATCAAAAGGGAGGTCAACGATGCGGTTGAAGGTCATTGCGGTGGTCCTTGCCCCAACCATACCAACAAGGATCCAGAGGGAGGTCTTTAAATCAGGTGGGCCGCCTGCGGCCAGAAAGGCCCCGAGGAAGGCAAAGGGCAGGGCGAAGACGGTGTGTTCAAACTTGATCATCTCAAGGATCGTCTTTGTCTTTTTTATAACATAGGTCATACGCCGCATCTCCCTTCCCATCGTTTTAGGTTTTCTATATTAAAACCTAGGAATTCTGCTATCCTTCCTGCAAAAAACAAGGCCATCTCGTCAATGTTCCTTGGTTTGTGATAGAAGCTAGGCATGGCCGGATAAATGACCGCACCCGCCTCCTCTGCCAAGAGCATATTCCTTAAATGTATGCGGTTGAAGGGGGTTTCCCTTGGGACGAGTACAAGCGGGCGTCTTTCCTTCAAAAAGCAGTCCGCCGCCCTGTGTATGAGATTTCCACTTATGCCGTGGGCGATTGCTGCAAGGGTACCCATGGTGCATGGGAGGATCACCATTGCCTGCCATCTTGCACTGCCGCTCGCGGGCCGGGCCGTAAGGTCATCCACCCCGTACACGACATCGGCTGTTTTCTTCAGCATCCTGCATCCTTCGTCTCCAAGTTCAAGTCTCGTCACCTCCATGCCAGCCTTGGATATGACAAGGTGGACCTCTTGGCCAAGGTCTTTCATTATCCCCATGAATTTCAGGCTGTAGATGGCTCCGCTTGCGCCTGTGATCGCGAGGAGGACAGGGGCATTTTCTGTCCAGTTTATTTGGTTTGTCACTTCTCAGCCCCTCCGATCAAGACCGAGTTTGGGCCACAGCCTGTCTATCCTGGTCTTTACATCCCTGTCCATCTCTATTATATCCGGCCATTTTCTCATAAAACCCTCCTCCGGCCATTTTTTGGTACAATCTATGCCCATCTTGCTCCCGTAATGCGGAAGCGGCGAGGCGTGGTCAAGGGCGTCTACCGGGCCGTCTACAAATACCGTGTCGCGCCGCGGATCCACGTTGTTTCCAAGTCTCCAGAGGCAGTGAGAGACGTCTTGGACGTCTACTTCTTTGTCAAAGACACAAATGATCTTGGAGAACATCATCTGACCCAGACCCCAAATGGCGTGCATGACCTTCTTGGCATGACCCGGATAGCGCTTGTCTATGGAAATGAAGACTAGGTTGTGGAAGATGCCCTCGATAGGCAGGTTCATATCGATGACCTCGGGCATGGTCTTTTTGATCAGAGGTAAAAAAAGTCGTTCGGTGGCCTTTGCCATGTAACAGTCTTCCTGAGGGGGTCTGCCTACTATCGTAGCCGGGTATATGGCGTCTTTTCGGTGGGTCATGCAGGTTACATGGAAGACCGGGTAGAGATCGGCAAGGGAATAATAACCCGTGTGGTCGCCGAACGGGCCCTCCATACGTCTCTCACCGGGTTCCACATAACCTTCAAGCACGATCTGTGAATAGGCCGGGACCTCGAGGTCAATGGTCAGGCATTTAACGAGCTCGACAGGTTCGTTTCTTAAAAATCCGGCGAAGATCACCTCGTCTATGTCTTCAGGGAGCGGGGCTGTGGCCGCGTAGGTCATGGCTGGATCAGGGCCTATGGCGACCGCCACTGGGAGGCGTTTTCTTAGGCGCTCTGCGACCCTGTAGTGCTGGGCGCCCCCTTTGTGGGCGTGCCAGTGCATGCCGGTGGTGTTTTTGTCAAATATCTGCATCCTATACATGCCAGCGTTTCTTATGCCTGTCTCAGGGTGCCGGGTAAACACAACCGGAAGCGTGATGAACGGCCCCCCATCCTCGGGCCAGCAGTGAAGCACGGGTAGAAGGCCTAGATCAACATCTTCCCCCTTATAGACCACCTCTTGACACCTGGCCTTTTTGACCAGTTTTGGCATGGCCGAGTCCATGCGTCTGAGTTTCGGGATGAGCCTCAGCTTCTTGATTATGGTGTCCGGCGCCTCCGCCTCGATAAAGTCCATGACCTCTTCGCCAAGGGCGTTTAGGTTAGGCACTTCAAGGGCCATAGCCATCCTTTTATAGGAACCGAAGGCGTTTGTAAGTACAGACATCTTGAAACCCCGGACATTTTCGAACAGCAGCGCGGGGCCATAGCGTTTTGATACCCTGTCCGTTATCTCGGTTATCTCAAGACGTGGGCTCACCGGTTCCTTTATGCGGACCAGTTCGCCTGCGGCGTCAAGCCTCTTTACAAATTCCTGCAGATCGCGGTAGGCCATGAAAGCTCCTTTGTTTAAGGAAAATTTAACGGTTGTTCTCAGCAAGTGTAAGGTCTTTTGTAAAAAAGGCAAGAAATGCAACGTGGGTTACCTGTATCTTTTTACATCCATTACCTTACATGTATCTGCTATCCATTCCGGATATGCATGAATCCATTATGAAAGAGTTGTAGACCTAGTTGGTGAATACAATAATGAAGTTAGACTGGTGATTTAGAAATTGGTTTATACACAGCACGCCCGGAAAGATGCTCAGAAACTATTTTTAGCAGTTTGAAAGAAGAAACACAGTCACTTTTGATGGTTCTGCGTGAAAATCCATTTAAAATCCACTACTTAAAAATTGGCTGGTGATTTGTCCATTCACCCTCAATAATGACTACGTCCTCTGTACGTGAATCTCGCTGCCTGATTTCGAGGATAGCGAAAGTATTAGCCTAAGGCAAGGGCGCCGCCGCGAGGTGGGGCCTAAAGGAAGCCGGAGTGCAAAGCTGTGAGCCGACGAACAGAAACGTCATATAAGATATAAGGCGAGTCTCCGGGTAAGACAGCACAGCATGCCAGAGCCCTGGATTGATTGCGCGCCATTCAGACGCTTACCCGTTGGACGTCCCATTTTACTGTCCTGCAAAATGCTCAGGGGATACGGTAAATGGCGCGGTTGTGCAGTGGAAGTTGATGCTCGCCGTCCATGGCTCAACCCCCTATCGGGCACCTGCGTCTGTCCCATTCCGCGGTCCTGCGGAATGGTAACGTCCTTATCCGGGGAGACCTGTCTCTAATGCTGGGCAGATTCCTGTTCAGTGAGAATATGGCAGGGGCTATAGGTACCCAAATGTCCCGGCTTCTCCAGGAGGGAGTTTTTGCCTGGGAGGGATACGAACCCAAGGAAAGCGGATAGGACAGGAAATTGTCCAGCGCCATACTGGGCAACCTTTGTGGTGAAGGGGCAGGAGTCAGCAGGGGCCATAGCAGGCGAAGGAATCTGCCATGGGCGCCGTGGCAGTTAGAAATGAGCCCTGGAAAACAGGGATAGACTCACCTCGCCGAAGGGCCGAACACGAAGAAAGGGGGAATACATCTATGAGTTCTGACACGTTGTTGAATCTGTACGGGGGAGAGGTGGCAGTGCGCGTCATGGAAAGGCGGACTGCTGGTTTTGATCTGCTTGAGCATATACTTGAGCCTGACAACCTCAACCGTGCCTGGAAACAGGTAAAGGCTAACAAAGGGCTCCAGGAGCTGATGGAGTTACCATAGCGCAGTTTCCGGCATACATCGAGGAGAGATGGCACGGTATAGGCGCTGCCATACTGGATGAACATATGTCCTATCTCCGGTCCTGAGGCTGAAGATACCGAAACGTGACAGAGGAACGCCCTTGGATACTACCCTAATGGACCGAGTGATCCAGCAGGCCATGGCCCAGGTTCTAATGCCGATGTTCGACCCGGAGTTCCCGGAATCGAGCTTTAGTTTCCGTTCGGGCCGTTCCGCGTATAACCAGTCTACCAGGTACGGAACTACATCATAAAGCAGGGTTACAGGATAGCAGTGACATGGCCCTTGCGGGATTTTTCGATATGGTAAACCAGGATGTGCTGATGAGCCGCATATCCCGCAAGGTTAAGGATAAGAGGGTTCTTGGGCTCATCAGCCGGTATCTCCGTGCCGGTGTGGTCAACAAGGGACGCCCGTAGGCCATCCGCAAGGGCATGCCCCAGTGAGGGCTTTTTTCACCGCTTCTTGCAAATATCCTGAAGATGACCTGGATAGGGAACTTGAGGAAAGGGAGTCCTCGATTTGTAAGATATGCTGATGACTTTATCTAAAGTAAAGCCGGCGTAGGATGTGCCTTGTTCCTCAGCACATCCTACGCCGGCTATTTACAACAGAGGTCACTTCCCGTAGCGTTTCTGGTAGAACTCCTGGATCTTCGCGCGATCCTCCTTGGAGAGCCCCTGCTTCAGCCAGCAGTTGGCCGGTTCGTTGAGGACCTCGGCCGTGACGCCCGGCAGAAGTGCTTCCGCCTCGGGAAGGAACCTGCTGTAGAAGTCCTTCGCCACATCGTAAAAACCGTGCCACTGGACATAGTCGGGCCCCATCATGGAGGCCCCCATGCGGGCTCTACGACCTTCGTGATGCCAGATCTCGAAGTAGTCCCACTGGATCTTCTTAGAGAAGGGGGATGGACCAAGTTTGCCCGCTGCCTGGAGCTTGGCCATGATGACCTTGGCGGGCTCTCCGAACTTGTGGTTGTAGAGCTCCACGGCGTAATCGTACTGGACATAGAAGTTGTTGACCCAGTCCGAGGCGTGACAGTTGAAGCAGACCTTCTCCATCTCATTGCGTTTCTGCTGCCAGTTGGCCGTGTGGATCGATACCTCTGGCCTGAGCGTCCAGGAGAGGCGCGTGCCAACGTCATGGGTCTTGGCCACTCCTTTGGCTGCGCCCATGTGGCAGGTGGCGCAGGTGGGGGCGGCATTGTAATCCTTCCCCAGGATCCAGGAACGCGAATCGAGATTCATCCGCCCCTTCAGAGTGGCATAGGTGACGCCGTGTTTGCTCTCGGCATAGATCTCCTCTTGGGGATGGTCGGGGCCCAGGTGGCAGTAGCCGCAGCCCTCTGGCTGACGGGCGATAGAGACAGAGAAGGTATGGCGGCTGTGGCAGACGGAGCAGGAGCCCTTGGAACCGTCGGGGTTGATGCGACCGATGCCCTCGTTGGGCCAGGTGGCGGGGTCAAGCTTGCCGTTTTTGAGCACCTTTACGGTGCTGCCGTGGCATTGAACGCAGCCACTCACTGTCGCTGGCGGTCCCTCCACCACGTCGCCGAGCACGTTGTCAAGCGAACCCAGAATCTTACCTGCTTGAGCGTGATGGCTAGCCTCGAACTGGGCTGTCTCGTCGGGATGGCATTGGCTGCACTGCTTGGGGGTGACGACGACGGAGATGCGGTGGCCGTAGTGCTCGAAGCCGTCGGGACGGCCCTTGTCTACCTGGTGGCACTCGAAACATGCGATGCCCGCCTTTGCGTGCCGGCTCTGCGCCCACTGTTGCACTACCACTGGGTCCGCCTCCTTCTCGTGGCAGGCGATGCAAGCCCTGCTCTCAGGAGAGTTGGCCGCCAGAAGTGCCTTCATGGCGGACGCAGTCTTTGGGCCTACTGCGAGGATCAAGGCCGCTAAGGTGGCTAAAATGATAGAGAAATGGTACCAACCTTTCCTCATGGTCTTTCCTTTCTTGGCAGTTTGATAAAAATTCCCTATTATAAGGGGAGCATAAAAAAATGATACTGTCAACTATTTTGTGTGAATTTTAAAATAGGCAAATTGGGTCGCACCTTGCCTATTGGATTTGACCTCCAGGTCAGTTCCATTTTTAATGATATAAATGCGAGAAGCCTGTAACAGGCATCCTCCCCGGCTACGATCTCCATGGGCCTTGTCCTGCGCCTGAATTCCTTGTTTAGCCGCTCAATGATGTTCGTTGTCCGCAATGATATCCATTCCTCTTCCGGAAAGTTGAAGAATGTCAGACAGGAATACCTTCTCAAGACCCGAAAGTCCATCCATAATCCCAAGCATGACCGATCCGCTACCTTTGATACAGAACCCCCTGGGATATCCGCTGTTAGATGATTTGCCTCGCCCTTGGACCGTTTATATTCATTACGACCCAGATAGTGCGTCAGCTCCGCTTGTTTTTGTTATTTGGGATAACAAATATTATATAAGTGTGCCCCTTTTTTACCCTATTTTATTTTCACATAAGAAAAGTTATAATATTTATTTTTTTCCATTTGGCTATAAGTTGTGGAATCAGCTCCGGCGGGTCCTGAATATCTGCATCGATTGGAATGACAGCCATTCCAGATGAAAAATCAAGCCCTGTCGTTAAAGCTGCTCCTTTTGATTAGATACCTCCCCCGGTAACAAACCCTACCCCCCATTGTCAAGACAAAAAACAGGCCTCTTTACAGGCCTCTTTAAGGTGGATTAATTGAAATAGTCGTGATTTAATCTGATACTTCTTGTATAGATGGAATGAAATAATGAAATAAGGAGGAGTCAGATGACAACGGATCAGAAGATTATCAAGAACAAGCTTGGGCTGCCGGACAACACCGCCCTTGCAAGTTTTGAGTTCTTCATGTGCAATCATGACAAACTGTTTTTGTTGTCAATGCAAGTCATTTTATAATGGGAAAAGAAGACCAGCCATGAAAGAAGGTGGAAATATCCCGCTTGCCGAGCGTATGAGACCGGCAGATCTGAGTGAGGTTGTGGGCCAGCAGCACCTCCTTGGGCCCGGCAAGGTCTTGAGCGGCATAATAGCCGGCGGCAGGCTCCCATCCATAATACTCTGGGGGCCGCCAGGCTCAGGAAAGACGACCATTGCAAGGCTTCTGGCCAGGGCCGTGAATGCGAATTTTGTGAGTTTTTCCGCGGTGCTCTCTGGGGTTAAAGAATTGAGGGCGGTGATAGAAGAGGCCAGGGCGGATACGAAAAAGTACTTGCGGCCAACGATCCTCTTTGTGGATGAGATACACAGGTTTAACAAGGCCCAGCAGGACGCCTTTCTCCCCCATGTGGAACAGGGGGTCATAACGCTCATAGGCGCGACCACGGAAAATCCGTCTTTTGAGATCATCTCGCCGCTTCTTTCAAGGTGCAAGGTCCTGACCCTTGATCCCCTTGACGAAGTGGCCTTGAAAACGATCCTTGACCGGGCGCTGGCGGACAGGGAAAGGGGATTGGGTGCGCTTGAGCTCTCTATAGAGCCTGAGGCTGCGGAATTGCTGATAGGACGCGCGGATGGAGATGCAAGGACGCTTCTGAACAACCTTGAACTTTCCGGGGAGCTTGCCGCCTCTGCAAGGGCTGAGGGCAAGGGGGCGCTTATAACCGTAGGTCTTGTAGAAGAGGCGATACAGCAGAAGGCCTTGCGCTACGACAAGGCCGGTGAGGAACACTACAATCTTATCTCCGCCTTTCACAAGAGCCTGAGGGGCAGCGACCCTGATGCCGCCCTTTACTGGATGGCGCGGATGTTGGCGGCAGGGGAGGAGGCGCATTATATCGCAAGGCGGATGATCCGCTTTGCGTCAGAAGACGTGGGGAATGCAGATCCTAGCGCCCTCTCGATAGCTGTTTCTGCCCTGCAGGCGTTTGATTTTCTTGGTCCGACGGAAGGCGAACTCGCCCTCGCCCAGGCCGTGGTATATCTTGCAACCGCGCCCAAGAGCAACGCAGTCTATATGGCCTATGGCGATGCACAGGCGGACGCTAGGCGGCTCGGTTCCCTTGCTGTGCCGCTTCACATAAGAAATGCCCCGACGAGGCTCATGAAGGAGCTGGGCTACGGTGAGGGTTACCACTACGCCCATGACTATCCGGACGCCCTTGTACCGCAGGAATATCTGCCGGCTGAGCTCAAAAACCGCATATACTATAGGCCTACTGACAGGGGATACGAGCATATTGTTAAGGAGCGTCTTGAAAAGTGGCGGAAGATCCTTGCACAGCGAAGGGCTATCAAGAGGTAGTAATCTCTGATTTGAATTTTGCCTTGCACGATCCCGACGTCGGTGATTGACACGGCTGTGGAGTTTTGTTATCAGAGTGATGTTGATTTGTCCATCCAGATGCCGGAGTGGTGGAACTGGTAGACGCGCTGGACTCAAAATCCAGTAGGCCCTGCGCCTGTGAGAGTTCGATTCTCTCCTCCGGCACCATCAGGTTTATCAGGTTTATCGAAAATTTGTCCCGCAGCCCTTTATATCAGATAGATTGGGCTTATAATAGGCCTAAATTTATATATCGGGTATCCCTTCCATGATAGGTTTCGACACCTCGGTGTTTCCAACGCTTAATTTTCGTTCCAGGGAGGAGTTCTGGGGTCTTGTCGACCGACTTAGGGCGTTTTTTGACCGTTATTGCAAGGGACATCCGGCAATTGAGGAAAAGGCGGTTATGCTCAAGACCGCATTCGATAGGCTCGATCCCTTTATCCAGTCTTATACAGCCGAGGTCTGTCCTTATTGCGGCACCGTTTGTTGTGCGATGCGTCACGGCGTCCCGGAATTTGCTGATATCGTCGGGTTTCTTGCGATGGGTCTAGATGTACCGCTCTATGACCTCAGCCGCGATATGGGTGGCGCATGCCAATTCATGGGCAAGGCTGGCTGTTCGCTCAGGCGGATTGAAAGGCCGTATAGATGCACCTGGTATTTCTGCGACCCGCTTCTTAAGCAGATCGAGATAGGGCCTGTTTCCCATTACAGGCGTTTTATAAGGGATGTGGAAGGGCTGGCGGCGGCGCGGGGAGGGCTCATGGCGGTGTTTTATGGGATATGGTCGGAAAAGGCTGGAGATCGGCCATGAGGCTTACAGCCAATCACCTTACAGTCTTAAGGGTTGCACTCCTCCCGCTTCCATATTTCCTCGTCTATGGTGGAAAGATGGAGCGTGTGGCAGCCGTAGCCGCCTTTGCAGTCCTTGGGATCACCGATTATTTGGACGGCCTGCTTGCCAGGAGGGACGGCGGCACCAAGCTAGGCGCCTTATTGGATCCTTTGGCTGATAAGATCTTTGCGGCGGTTACCTTGATTCCCATTGTGGACCTCCGCATCCTCCCCATGTGGGTTGTATGGCCTATTTTTTTACGTGAGTTCCTGGTGACGGAGATGAGGAGGTTTCTCTTGGTGGAGAGGCTCGAACTCCCAGTCACAGAGCTTGCAAAGATCAAGACGACGCTCCAGATGACCGGTGCTGGCCTTATTTTGCTTACCGATGTATTTCCTGACAAGACGGTATCTGCAGCCTTTCTTTCAGGGGCCTTGCTTGCAAGCCTTTTTCTGGCAATAGGGCTCTATTGGCGCAACGGTTATGTTTCTGAAAGGATAAAGACCGCCCTCGGGTTTCTCGTTTTGGGGCTTTTCGTGCTCATATTTTTTAGTGCGCCGACGGCGAATCTTGTATATGGCATCGTGATGCTAGGCATAACCTTTATCTCTGCTTGGCGTTACATAACAGCTGGGTTGCCCGCTTGTGCAAAAAAAGGTCTCTTGGTCCAAGGTCGGCTCATTCTTGCCCTTGCATTTCCTCTCATCCCATTGGGGCTTATGACCAACGTCCAGACTGGCGTAACTGGCGTTGTCGTCTTCATTATTGTTTTTGAATTTGTCGCCCAAGGTATCGACATGTGGGCCCTCAAAGAAGGCCTTGTGGATATGGCATGGGTCAAGCCTTTTGTATGTCTGCCGGCCGGCATGGTTATATTGGCCGTTGGCGTCAACATCTTTGGGTCTTCCGATGGCATCAGGTTATATCTGTTGGCGACTTCTTTAATGTCGGGCGGCTATTTGATCCTTGACGGCTTGATCCATCGGCGTCTAATCTGGAGGCAACGATGTATCTGAACAATGGAAATGAACTTTATGAAGGGAGAGGAGGGCGGGCATTTTCAACCGTCAGGGAAGAGATAGAGGCCAGGGAAAGGATCATTCTTTGCAAACAGGCCTGTCTCAGTTCGGAGACGAGGGGCAGGCGTGTATATGTTGCGCCTTGTCCTATCAGGACGGCGTTTCAGAGGGATAGGGATCGCATCGTTTATTCCAAGGCGTTTAGACGCCTTAAGCACAAGACCCAGGTCTTTCTCTCACCCATGGGAGATCACTATCGGACCCGTCTTACACATACCCTGGAGGTGGCTGAAATCGCCCGCACGATAGCGAGGGCGCTGCGCCTTAATGAAGACCTCGCCGAGGCTGTAGCGCTGGCCCATGATCTGGGCCATACGCCTTTTGGTCATGCCGGTGAGACCATTTTGAATGAGATCGTGCCGGGCGGTTTCTCGCATTGTTCTCAGAGTATCAGGGTGGTTGACGTGCTTGAAAACGGTGGCATGGGTCTGAATCTGACTTATGAAGTAAGGGACGGTATCCTCAAGCACTCCAAGGGGTTCGGTGAGATCATCCCGAAAAACCTGGATGACTGGGCCCAGACCGTTGAGGGTAGGGTGGTCAGGATAGCAGATGTAATAGCATATTTGAGCCATGACCTTGATGACGCTATAAGAAGCAGTGTAATAAGTGAAAGCGATGTCCCTGTTGAGTGCCAGGAGGTCCTTGGAGAGAGTCACAGTGCCAGGATCTCTTCCATGATAAGGGATGTGATTCAGAATACCAAGGTCACCGATGATGGCGAGATGGTTTTGGGTATAAGCGGGCATGTTTATGATGCAATGCTCGAATTGAGGGCATTTTTGTATGAAAACGTTTATCGCGCCCCACAGGTCCATAATGAATTTGAAAAGGCAAGGAAGATACTCTTTGATCTCTATAACTATTTTCTTACCCATAGAGACAGGTTCTTCAAGGAAAGGAGGAGATTCCTCGAGGAGGACGTAGTAGATACTGAAAACAACGTCTCCTATGAGAGGAGTGTCTGCGATTTTATAGCAGGGATGACGGATCGCTACGCCCAGGATCTTTTTACCAGGATATTCGTGCCCTCACCTTATGTCTGAATTGAGACGGCGGTTCCCCCCAGACCCGGCTCATCAGGCGGAATAATCCCTTTAGGGACGATGCCTGCCGCCTCTCCGCCTAGAATATATCCCCCGTCAAGTCGGATTATTGCCCCTGTCATAAAGGTAGCGTCCCTGACGAGAAAATTGACCGCCTGTGCGACTTCATGGACTGCACCCGTGCGCTTTAGCAGGGTGTGATCGATGATGGCCTTCTTTTCATCTTCGCAGAGCAACCCCCATCCCCTTGTCCCTGGGCCGTGGCGTGTATCAAAGAAGCCTAGCATCAGTTCATTCACCCGTACCTCCGGTGCCGCCTCCCTTGCCCATGTCTCTGTAAGCGTCCGAATGGCCCTGTTTGACAGGGAATAGCAGTCGTGAAACACCTTTGCCGCTGGACCGCACCTGCCTATAATTCCTGCTATGGACGATATGTTTACCACGGTCCCGTTTCCGGTTTTTTTTAAAAGAGGTAGGGCCTGTTTAAAGAGCATCCACTTTGCGGTGATGGTCGTGTTGAATTCAAGCTCCCACTGTCTCTTGGTATATTCGCCATGCACTATCGGCCAACCTCCGCGCTCTATGTTGTTTATGAGTATGTCGAGGCGCCCGAAACGCCTCATTGTCTCGTCTATCACCTTCTCGGCACCCCCGGGTGCCGTAAGATCGACCGCCACCGCGTGGTATTCTGCGCCCGCGTTCCTTAGTGTTTTGTGCATGTTGGGCAGTTCTTCTAGCCAGTCGTAATATGTTACCACGCACTGAACCCTCATCCTTGCAAGGCCTGCCGCTATGGCAAGGCCTATTCCCTTTATGGCGCCGGTCACGATGGCTGTTTTCCCAGAGAGTTTCATTGCAACCCTTTGTTTATCTTGTCAATAATTAAAATTTATGGCCTTTAAAGATATTTTATATTATAATATAAAAATAAAAATTTTTCTTTAACCTCCACAGGAGAACCCGATGTACGCACCCAAAGACAGCCAGGGTCCCATTGTCCCTGTAAGATTTGATCTGAACAGTAATTTTACCTTTTCATGCGGAAAGGATTCCGCTTGTTTTACGAAGTGTTGCAGAAATATCAAGATCATGCTTACTCCTTATGACATTATCATGATGAAAAAGGAGCTAGGCCTGACCTCAGATGAATTTCTTTTTTTATTTACTGAGCCTGGCTTGATCGCGGCTACCGAGCTCCCAATCCCGATCTTGAAGGTCATGGATGAAGAAATCAGGGCCTGCCCGTTTCTCAAGGAAACCGGCTGCTCAATATATAGCGTAAGGCCGCTTACGTGCAGGTACTATCCTCTTGGGGCAGGCATATTCCACAATAGAGACGCATCGTCTGACGAGCGTTTTTTCGCTATGATAAAGGAACCACACTGCCTAGGGCATTTATCGGAAAGGGAGTGGACGGTCAGGGAATGGATTGAAAATCAAGGGATAAATCGATATGAAGAGGTGAATGCAGGCTGGGTTGGATTGATCCTCAAGAGGAAATCCCTTGGCCCATTTGTGGATATCTCCGAAAAGACCTTGCAGATGTTCTTTATGGCCTGTTACAACATAGACGCCTTCAGGCGTTTTGTGTTCGAGAGCAGGTTTCTGGATATCTATATAGTTCCCAAAGAGAGGCAGGAAGAGATTATTGCGGATGATGTGTCGGCCCTCGATTTCGGTGTTAAGTGGTTGGAAACGACACTTCTGGGATCCAGAAATTTCAGCATTAGACAATACTCCACAGATGCGATAGATTAAAAAGGCTTGACAATATCTGTTTAAACCAGTATTAAATGCGAACTTTGTTTGTAGTGTTCAGATCACGCTTGCGTAGAGCAAAAGCCTGCAAGGACGTGGAACGATTTTTATTTTTTTGGCAATTTGAGGTGTATTGATGCCGACAATTAATCAATTGGTCCGCAAGGGCAGGGAAAAGATCAAAAAGAAGACCAAGGCGCCTGCGCTTGATGCATGCCCGCAACGCCGAGGGGTATGTACTAGGGTTTATACCACTACCCCAAAGAAACCTAACTCGGCCCTGCGGAAGGTGGCTCGTGTAAGGCTTACGAATGGTATGGAGGTTACTTCTTATATACCCGGTATCGGCCATAACCTTCAGGAACACTCGGTGGTTCTCATTAGGGGCGGTCGTGTCAAAGATCTCCCCGGCGTCAGATATCACATTATCAGGGGTACACTTGATGCCCTTGGTGTTCAAGATAGGCGCAGAGGGCGTTCAAAATATGGCACCAAGCGTCCAAAATAGTATGTCCAGCAAAACTTATGGGAGTGTATTAGGAGGCGACGAGGGTCATGCCTAGAAGGAGAGATATCCCCAAGAGAGAGGTAACTGCGGATCCCAAATATAACAGCACATTGGTGTCTAAATTCATCAACGGGATGATGCTTGAGGGCAAAAAAAGTGTGGCCAGGGGTATTTTTTACGAGGCCATGGATATAATCGAAAAACGTATGAAGGAAGACGCCATAAAGGTCTTTGAGCGTGCGATTGAAAATATAAAGCCGGTAGTTGAGGTGCGTTCGAGAAGGGTTGGCGGCGCTACTTATCAGGTGCCAGTTGAGGTCAGACCGGAGAGGCGACGGGCCTTGGCTATCAGATGGCTGGTTGGATTCGCAAGGAAACGTGGCGAAAAGACCATGGCCCAGCGGCTTGCATACGAGTTTATGGACGCCTTTCAGCAAAAAGGGGCTGCTTTTAAAAAGAAGGAAGATACGCATCGCATGGCAGAGGCGAACAAGGCATTCGCCCATTACCGTTGGTAGATGCTTGAGGAGGAATAGTCATGAGCAAGAAGAAGTTTGAGCGTACAAAACCGCATGTTAACGTAGGCACGATAGGCCATATCGATCATGGCAAGACGACGCTGACTGCAGCTATAACAAGGGTGCTGGCCGAGAAGGGCAAGGCTGAGTTCGTTCCGTTCGACCAGATAGACAAGGCCCCTGAGGAGCGTGAACGTGGCATAACCATAGCCACCGCCCATGTAGAATACGAGACCGACAAGCGCCACTATGCCCATGTGGACTGCCCTGGCCATGCCGACTATATAAAGAATATGATAACCGGTGCCGCACAGATGGATGGCGCCATATTGGTGGTAGGCGCTGATGACGGCCCGATGCCCCAGACCAGGGAGCACATACTCCTTGCCCGTCAGGTAGGCGTGCCGGCCATGGTGGTGTTTCTGAATAAGTGTGATATGGTGGACGATCCGGAGCTCCTGGAGCTCGTAGAGCTCGAGTTAAGGGAGCTCCTTACCAAGTACGAGTTCCCGGGCGATGAGGTGCCTATAATAAGGGGTAGCGCCCTTGAGGCCCTCAACAACCCAACTGATCCTGAAAAGACCAAGTGCATCTTGGACCTTATGGATGCAATAGACAACTACATACCAGAGCCCAAACGCGACATAGACAAGCCCTTCCTGATGCCTGTCGAGGATGTCTTCAGTATAAGCGGCCGCGGCACTGTGGTCACCGGCAGGGTGGAGCGCGGTGTGATAAAGGTGGGTGACGAGGTGGAGCTTGTAGGTATACGCCCCACACAAAAGACTGTATGTACAGGCCTTGAGATGTTCAGGAAGATACTTGACGAAGGCCGGGCCGGAGACAACATAGGTGTACTGTTGAGAGGTACCAAGAGGGACGAGGTGGAGCGCGGCCAGGTGGTTGCAAAGCCGGGCAGCATCACCCCTCACAAGAAGTTCAAGGCGGAGGTCTATGTCCTGAGCAAGGAAGAGGGCGGCAGACATACCCCGTTCTTCTCGGGTTACCGTCCCCAGTTCTATTTCAGGACCACGGACGTCACCGGAATAGTTACGCTTCCTGCAGGGGTTGAGATGGTCATGCCTGGGGATAATGTCTCCATAGAGGTTGATATGATACAGCCCATAGCCATGGAAGAAGGCCTCAGGTTCGCCATCCGTGAAGGGGGCCGTACCGTAGGCGCAGGTGTGGTGAGTAAGATTATAGAATAATTAGGCGAGGAATCGAGGGATGATCCCAACGGGCAAGATAAGAATCCGTCTTAAGGCTTATGATCATAAGCAGCTGGATAAATCGGTAGGAGAGATAGTTGATACCGCAAAAAGGACGGGTGCGCGTATAGCCGGTCCCATACCGCTCCCTACGTCGATAGGACGTTATACCGTTTTGCGTTCGCCCCATATAGATAAAAAGTCCAGAGAGCAGTTTGAATTGAGGACACACAAGAGGCTTGTAGATATCTTGGATCCGACGCAGCAGACGATAGATGCCCTTATGCAGTTGGAGCTTTCAGCCGGCGTCGATGTAGAAATAAAACTTTAATAATTGTTATTGTATAAATTTTAGCTGTAGAGGGTACTTAGATGTTAGGATTAAAGGGCCTGATGGGCCGTAAGATTGGAATGACCAAGACCTTTTTGAGCACGGGGCAGTCGATTGCCGTTACGATTTTGGAGGTTGGTCCTTGCGCTGTGCTCCAGAAAAAGACACGGGATGTTGACGGCTATGACGCCCTGCAAATAGGTTTCCGCGCCAAACCTCTAGGAAGACTCAACATGCCTGAACTTGGAAAGATCAAAAAGATTGGGCTTGATCACGGGTTTTATCATATATCCGAATGTCAAGTTGATGATATCGACGCATTCGAGTTGGGCCAGATATTGACCTTAAAAGATCTTGACCTACGCCAATTGGTTGATATCGTCGGGGTCAGCAAGGGCCGTGGATTTGCCGGTACAGTAAAGAGACATGGTTTCAGCAGAGGCCCTATGGCCCATGGATCAAAACACCATCGGGAGATGGGATCGGTGGGGCAGAGTGCATTTCCTTCACGCGTTATTAAAGGCAAGCGTATGCCTGGGCGTATGGGCGGCAAAAGGGTGACTGTAAAAAATTCAATGGTGGTTGATATGCGGCCTGAAGAAAACCTTCTTCTGGTCAAGGGGAGTGTGCCGGGGGCGACAAACCAGCTTGTCTATATAAAATGTAAATAGAGGAGACAAAGTAAGATGGCAACCCTGGCGGTTTATGATTCACAAAGGCAAAAGATATCCGATATAGAGGTAAGTGACCAGATATTTAATATCACGCCGAAAGAGGGCGTGCTGCACGAGGTCGTCAAATGGCAACTGGCTAAAAGACGGTCAGGCAATGCAAGTACAAAGGAACGGAGCGAGGTCAGCGGGGGCGGTAAGAAACCATGGCGTCAAAAGGGTACGGGTCGTGCACGGGCAGGCAGTAATACATCCCCTCTCTGGAGGAGAGGCGGTGCAGTCTTCGGACCTAAACCGAGGAGTTATTTTTACAACATCCCTAAGAAGCTTCGAAGACTTGCTTTGAGGATGGCGCTCAGCGCCAAGCGTCTCGAAGATAATTTGTACGTGGTGCGCGATTTCGGGCTGGAGCGGATTAAAACAAAGGATTTCAGTGGATTTTTAAAGCGGTTTGATGTAAATAAGGCGATCATTGTGATCGATGGTGAAGATAGGATGCTGGAGTTGTCAGCAAGGAATATACCCAATATCAAGATCCTTTCACAGGAGGCCCTTAATGTCTTTGACCTCCTCAAATACAGGCATCTGATATTGAAAGAGTCAGCTGTTGGATTGATAGAGGAGAGACTGCAACCATGAGGGACCTTTATTCGGTGATACATTCACCTCTTTTAACCGAGAAGGCCACGTTCCAGAAAGAACTGGGTAATCAGGTGGTTTTCAGGGTAGATAGGTGTGCCAATAAGATAGAGATAAAAAGGGCCGTAGAGCAGCTTTTCAAGGTAAAGGTTCAAGATGTCCAGACAGCTGTTATAAAAGGCAAGACAAAAAGGGTTGGACGATTTCACGGAAGGCGTGCCGATACCAAAAAGGCTGTAGTAAGACTTAGGCCCGGCGATACTATAGATTTCTTTTCTGAGGTTTAAGATGGCTATCAAAAAGTATAAACCTACATCCTCGGGCAGACGTTTCATGACCGTTTTGAAGGATGAAACCTTGACAGACAAGGCCCCCGAGAGGTGTCTGATCGAGCCGCTGAAGAAGAGCGGGGGTAGGAACAATTACGGCAGGGTTACTGCAAGACATAGAGGCGGCGGCCATAAAAGATACTATAGGATAGTAGATTTTAAGAGGGATAAGATGTCAGTTCCGGCAAGGGTTGCGGCGATCGAATATGATCCCAACAGGTCCGCCAATATTGCATTGTTGCACTATGCCGATGGCGAAAAAAGATATATCTTGGCGCCGCTTGGTCTAAACAAGGGCGATATGGTCATTTCAGATGCGTCGGCCGATGTGAGACCCGGCAATTGTATGCAACTAAAAAATATACCATTGGGTACATTGGTGCATAACATTGAAATGAGGCCCAATAAAGGCGGGCAGATTGTAAGAAGTGCGGGTACGGCTGCGCAGGTGATGGCTAAAGAAGGGAATCGTGTTCAATTGAGACTTCCAAGCGGCGAGGTCAGGGTCTTTTTGGGTTCCTGTATGGCGACGATCGGTCAGGTTGGGAATCTCGACCACGAGAATATTTCTCTTGGCAAGGCCGGTAGGAGCCGTTGGCTTGGAATAAGGCCAAGTGTAAGGGGTGTAGCAATGAACCCTGTGGATCATCCGATGGGCGGCGGTGAAGGCAAGTCATCAGGTGGAAGACATCCTTGCAGTCCATGGGGTTGGCCTACAAAGGGTTATAAAACCAGGAAAAAGAAACCAAGTGATGTATTTATTATAAAACCTAGAAAGAAATAATCCATTTAAGAGGTATTAAGGTGCCAAGGTCAGTAAAGAAAGGTCCGTTTATAGATGAACACCTGATGAAAAAGGTTCAGGCTGCGCTGGAGACCAACGATAGGCGTGTCATAAAGACCTGGTCGCGGAGGTCCATGATAGTTCCGCAGATGGTTGGCATGACTTTTGCTGTTCATAACGGCCGGAAATTTATACCTGTATTTGTCACGGAAAATATGGTCGGCCACAAACTAGGGGAGTTTTCACCTACAAGGACATATCATGGCCATTCTGCAGACAAAAAGACCAAGGTTCGTAAATAAGAAAAAGGCGGGGTAAATAGATGGAAGCAAGGGCAGTGGCTAAATATATCAGGGTCTCGCCGCAAAAGGCCAGATTGGTGGCGGATTTGGTGAGGAACAAGAAGGCCGGTGAAGCGATGCAGATTTTGGGTGTATTGCCTCAGAAATCGGCGAGATTTTTAAAAAAGGTGTTGGAATCAGCGATAGCAAATGCGGATCAGAATCCTAATATAGATGTTGATACGCTATATATAAAAAAACTTTTAATCGACAATGGTCCACAGTTAAAAAGGATACGTCCAAGGGCTCAGGGCAGGGCGTTTGGTATATTGCATAGGCTTGCTCATATAACCGTTGTTTTGGATGAGGCTTGATTAGGGAGAGGAGGCAGTTTTGGGGCAAAAAGTTAATCCGGTAGGTCTTAGATTGAAAATAACAAGGACGTGGGATTCTAGGTGGTATGCAGGGAAGGATTATCCGGCGCTTGTTATAGAGGATCAAAGATTAAGAGATTACATAAAAAATAGACTTTATCACGCTGGTATATCAAGAATAGAGATAGAACGTGCAGCGCAGCGATTGAGATTGCGCATAAATTGCGCCAGGCCGGGGATAGTTATAGGTAAAAAGGGCGCAGAGATAGAGATGCTGAAAAAAGATATCGAAAAGATGATTAGCCGGCCTGTTATGATTGATATAATAGAAGTCCGCAGACCAGAAATTGATGCACAACTTGTGGCTGAAAATGTAGCCGGGCAGCTGCTCCATAGGGTTTCGTTCCGCAGGGCAATGAAAAAGGCGGTGAATATGGCCTTGAAGTTCGGCGCCCAGGGGATCAGGATTGCTTGCTCGGGGCGTCTGGGGGGAGCGGAGATGTCAAGGCGTGAGTGGTATCTCGAAGGGCGCGTCCCTTTGCATACATTGAGGGCAGACATTGATTATGGACTTGCCGAGGCAAAGACTACATATGGAGTTATAGGTGTAAAGGTCTGGATCTTTAAAGGTGAGATACTGCCCGAAAAAGAATCCCAGATCCTCCCTATAGCCGTTTAAGAGGTTGATATGCTTAGTCCCAAGAAGACAAAATACAGAAAGCAACAGAAGGGTAGGATAGGAGGGGTTGCGTACAAAGGTTCAACCCTGGCCTTTGGAGATTTTGGGCTTAAGGCTACGAAGAGCGGCCGCATCACCGCCCAGCAGATCGAGGCTGCACGTATTGCCATCAATCGTTTCGTTCGAAGGAGGGGCAAGGTCTGGATAAGGGTTTTCCCTGATAAGCCGGTAAGTAAAAAACCAGCGGAGACAAGAATGGGTAGCGGTAAGGGTCCTGTAGAGATGTGGATTGCGCCTGTGCGTGCAGGCCGTATTTTGTATGAAATGGAGGGTGTTGATGAGGCCTCGGCAAGGGAGGCCTTTCGTTTGGCCGCACATAAATTGTCAATTCCAACCAAGTTTGTATCCAGGAGTGAAGTGATATGATCCCGGCTAAGGAATTGAGGATGCTGACAGTTGAAGAGCTCATTAAAAAAGAAAGCGACTTAAGGCATGAACTTTTTAATTTAAGATTTCAACATGGGACTCATCAACTTGAAAATATAATGCGCATAAGATCGGTTAGACGTGATATTGCCAGGATACAAACTATTATAAATGAATTACGATCTTGATAAAATAAGTTGGAGATCTTGATGGAGAGTGTAAAGAAGCAGAAAAAAACATTTGTTGGGATTGTTGCCAGCAATAAAATGGATAAAACAGTAGTTATTATTGTTAACCGTCGTTTTAAACATCCAATATATGGTAAGTACATTCAGCACCGTAAAAAATATATGGCACATGATCCACATAATAGTTGTAATATAGGTGATAAAATATTAATAGAAGAAAGTAAACCGATTAGCAGACGAAAGCGGTGGATAGTAAGAGAGATTTTGGAAAAAGCTGTCTAAGAAATGGGAGGGATCATTTATGATCCAACAAGAAACTACATTAAGAGTTGCAGATAATTCAGGGGCCAAAGTAGTTAGTTGTATCAGAGTACTGGGTGGAACAAAGCGTAGATATGCAAGTATTGGTGATTTAATAGTTGTAGCAGTTAAAGAAGCACTGCCTGATTCCAAAGTAAAAAAGGGTGATGTTGCAAAAGCTGTTATTGTCCGTACTAAAAAAGAGTTGTCAAGACCTGATGGATCGTTGATTCGCTTCGATGAGAATGCAGCAGTCCTTGTCAATCAATATGGAGAACCGATAGGTACACGTATTTTTGGGCCAGTCGCAAGGGAGCTAAGAGCAAAGAGATATATGAAAATAATTTCTTTAGCTCCTGAAGTTTTATAAGATATTGGGAGCGGTGCTGCTATGAAGGTTTCAAAGACAAATTTACGCAAAAATGACCGTGTAATTGTTTTAGCCGGTAAAGATAAAGCAAAAGTAGGTAAAATTATAGAGATATTACCTGGTAAATACAGAGCACGTGTTGAAGGTATAAATATTATTAAAAAACATACGAAACCGGGTCCTGGTTCTAAAGGTGGTATTGTAGAAAAAGAGGCATCGATACATATATCCAATCTTATGCTTTTATGTCCTAAATGCACAAAACCAACCAGAATATCTCATAAATTCTTAGAAAATGGGAAAAAGATTCGTGTTTGTAAAAAATGTGGAGATGCAATTCCAGATGCAAATTAAGATAAGGTTGGAGGCATTTTAATGGTTCTTATAGAACAACAATATAAAGAAATAGCCGTTCCAAAATTGATGGAACAGTTTGGATATGTTAACGCATTTCAAGTTCCAAGATTGGAAAAGGTAGTTCTTAATATGGGTCTGGGAGAGGCTATACAGAATCCCAAAATTATAGATAGTGCAATGGAAGAGTTGACCAGGATAGCTGGACAAAGGGCGGTTGTAACTAGGGCAAAAAAATCGATCGCTGCTTTTAAACTAAGGACAGGAGTTCCTATCGGTTGTACTGTTACTTTGAGAAGACAGAGAATGTATGATTTTTTGACAAAACTTATACATATTGCCATTCCAAGAATTAGAGATTTTAGAGGTATATCTCCAAAAGGATTTGACGGCAGAGGGAATTATACGCTAGGTATAAAAGAACATATAATTTTCCCTGAAATAGAATACGATAAGGTAGATAAGATTAAAGGACTTAATATTACTATTGTAACTACAGCTAAAACCGATCAAGAAGCTAGATATCTTTTAAATGCAATTGGCATGCCTTTTCGTAAGTAAAAGGATAAGGAGGTAAAATTGTCTAGAAAGGCATTATTGATAAAAGCTCAACGCAAAGCTAAATTTAAAATTAGACAATATAATAGATGTCCATTATGTGGACGTCCAAGAGCTTTTTTGCGCAAATTTGGTATTTGTAGAATATGTTTTAGAAAAATGGTTTCAACGGGGCATATACCTGGAGTGGTTAAGGCTAGTTGGTAGATCAAACATTAGGCTAGGAGATACATATATGGGAATGACTGATCCAATAGCTGATATGTTGACACGTATCAGAAATGCAATATCTGCGAGACATGATCGTGTCGATATGCCTTCGTCGAAGTTAAAAATAAATATTGCTAAACTCATGAAAGACGAAGGATATATATTAAATTATCGTATTATAAAAGAAAATGGTAAAGATGTGTTAAGGATTGCTTTAAAATATGTTGATAAAAATCCAATTATTTTAGGATTGAAAAGAATTAGTAAGCCAGGAAGAAGAATATATTGCAGCCATAATAAGTTACCTACTATTCGCGGAGGGTTGGGAATTGCCGTAATATCGACATCAAAGGGAATTTTGACTGATGTTCAGGCTAAAAATAATAAAGTTGGCGGTGAGTTGCTTTGTGCAATTTGGTAAACAGGAGAAATATTAATGTCTCGAATTGGTAAGAAACCTATTCCTTTGCCCTCGGGAGTAAAGGTAAATATAGAAGACAATAAAATTACTATAAGTGGGCCTAAGGGAATTTTGGTTAGACAAATTAGTCCATTGGTAACTGTTGAATTAGTTGATAATCAATTACTTGTTAAAAATATGAATGATTCACGGCAGTCTCATTCTATACATGGCCTTACCCGTACATTGTTAAATAATATGATTATAGGTGTTGCAAATGGATTTCAAAAAGAACTTATAGTTACGGGGGTTGGTTATAAGATTGAAGAAAAGGGCGATAAATTAATCTTTAATTTAGGACATTCTCATCCCATTGAATTTCCGTTGCCGAAAGGAATAACGGCTAAAGTTGATAGACAAAAAATAGTACGCATAATTTTAGAAGGATATGATAAAGAATTATTGGGATTAGTAGCTTCTAAGATTAGGGCATTAAGGCCGCCAGAACCTTATAAAGGCAAGGGTATTCAATTTGCCGATGAAAATATCATTCGTAAGGCAGGCAAAACAGCTACTAAATCAAAAAAATAAAATATAATTTCAAGACGTTGGAAAATATAAATGAAAAATCTTAACAAAAAGATACAAGCAAGATTAAAAAGAAAAAAACGTATTCGTAAAAAATTGTTTGGCAATGCCGAACGCCCCAGACTTTCGGTATTTAGAACAACGAAGCATATTTATGCCCAGATCATTGATGATGAACAACATAGAACATTGGTGTCGGTTTCGAGTCTATCTAAAGAATTGAGGGAAAAGATCGCTTCATCTGAAACGGGCAGCGGGAAAAAGGATATTGCTAGGCACGTTGGCCAATTATTAGCTATCCGCGCCAAAGATATTGGCATAGCAAAGGTTGCCTTTGATCGTAATGGTTATCTATACCATGGAAGGGTGAAGGTTTTGGCTGAAGCTGCCAGAGAAGGCGGCCTCGAATTTTAGGAAATGAGAGGAAAAAATGATGGTAATGCAGGAAAAAACTGCATCTGAACAGGGATATATTGAAAAAATAGTCTCTATAAACAGGGTTGCTAAGGTTGTTAAGGGGGGAAGGAGATTCAGTTTCAGCGCCCTTGCAATAGTAGGTGATGGAGCAGGGAAGGTTGGTTTTGCCGTAGGAAAGGCAAAAGAAGTACCTGATGCGTTCCGTAAGGCCTCGGAAAAGGCCCGTAAGCGTATGATTGAAATCCCGATGCATGGTAAGACTATACCGCATGAGATTATCGGGGAATTCGGTGCAGGAAGGGTCTTTCTCAGGCCAGCTTCGCCAGGAACCGGGGTTATAGCTGGGGCAGTTGTCAGGGCTATCATGGAGGCGGCTGGTGTGCAGGACATATTGTCAAAGAGCCTTGGCACAAACAACCCTCACAATATCGTTCATGCAGCATTTAAGGGGTTAGAGATGTTGAAGACCTCCACGGCTGCAGCAAAGATGAGATCTACGACATCGGAAGAAAATTTAAGTTAAGAGAAGAATGTAATTATGATCGCACTAGATAGATTAAGACCGCATACAGGCGCAAAGAAGTCAAAAAAACGAGTAGGTCGGGGTGACGGCTCCGGTCATGGCAAGACTGCGTGTAGGGGCGAAAAGGGCCAGCGGGCACGTACAGGCGGATCTATATCCCCTGGCTTCGAAGGGGGACAGATGCCCCTATACAGGCAATTGCCCAAGAGAGGCTTTAAAAATCCATTTAAAAAGATATATGGTGTGCTCAATATCAAAGACCTCGAGGCATTTCCTGATGGTAGTGTCATAGATATAGAGTCAGCCAAAAAGAGCGGTTTGATGGGCAAGCGATTTGATCTTCTTAAGATACTTAGCGAGGGAGATATTCACAAGGCTATAATTGTGAAGGCCCATGCAGCCAGTTCTGCTGCGATAAAAAAGATAGAGGCTGCAGGCGGAAGGGTTGAGCTATTATCCGACAATGAGGTCAGGCTTTAATGAGAGGGATCGAGAGTCTTGCTCAGACTCCTGAATTAAGAAAACGTATAGGCTTTACCTTATTGATGCTTGCTGTTTATAGGGTAGGTGTACAGATACCCGCGCCTGGAATTGACGCAACTGCATTGGCGTCTTTTTTTGCAAGGGCTCAGGGTACATTGTTCGGACTCTTTGATATGTTTTCCGGTGGTGCCTTGCAGAAGCTTTCCATTTTTGCATTGGGCATTATGCCATACATAAGTGCATCGATAATCCTTCAGCTCCTGACTGTGGCCATACCTAAACTCGAGGCCTTGAAAAAAGAAGGAGAGAGTGGTCGTAAGAAGATTAGTCAATATACAAGATATGGAACGGTTTTCCTGAGCGTAATTCAGGGACTAGGAATTGCTATAGGCCTAGAAAGCATGACGGCGCCTAATGGGGTGCATGTAGTTGCAATTCCTGGATGGGGTTTCAGATTATTGACAGCGCTTACGCTGATGTCTGGGACCATATTTCTAATGTGGTTAGGAGAACAAATAACGGAGAGGGGGATAGGTAACGGTATATCTCTGATTATATTTGCAGGCATAGTTGCCCGTTTACCTTCAGCTATAATAAATACATTCAATCTTATGAAAACAGGCGAGATTAATTTTGTTCTTTTATTGTTTTTGTTGGTTATGATGGTATTTATTGTAGGATTTATATGTTTTATGGAAAGGGCCTATAGGCGGATTCCTATACATTATGCCAAACGAGTAGTAGGCAGGAAGATTTATGGTGGGCAGACTTCGCATTTGCCGCTCAAAATCAACACTGCAGGCGTTATACCTCCGATATTTGCATCATCAATAATAATGTTTCCTGCTACAATAGCTAATTTTATTCAGACTCCATGGATGCAGAAATTTGCTCAATTGATGAGGCCTGGTAGTTTAGTTTATGAAACTATTTTTGTAATCTTAATCATTTTCTTCTGTTATTTTTATACAGCTATAACGTACAATCCTATTGATATAGCAGATAATTTAAAAAAATATGGAGGATATATACCAGGTATAAGGCCTGGAAGAAAAACTTCAGAATTTATAGATACTATTTTGACGAGAATTACCTTGATTGGTGCGATTTATATATCGTTCATATGTGTGCTTCCAAGCATATTGATTGTCAATTTCAATGTGCCATTTTATTTTGGAGGTACTGCTTTGTTGATAGTTGTTGGTGTTGCAATGGATACGATGGGCCAAATAGAATCGCATTTAATTACAAGAAATTATGAGGGATTTATTAAGGGCGTAAAACTCAAAGGCAGATAGTATCCAGGTGAAAAAATATAAAGCTGGCAGGGTTATAACTCTCAAATCTCCATCTGAGATTGAAAAAATGAGGGTTGCCAATCAAATTGTTGCCAAGATTTTGAGAGAGCTTTCAGGGATATTGAGAGCGGGGATTACTACATACGATTTGGATAAGATCGCAGAAGAAAAGATAAAATTGTATGGAGCTACACCTGCGTTTAAGGGTTATTTTGGTTATCCCGCAGCGACTTGCATATCTGTCAATAATGAGGTAGTCCACGGCATACCATCAAAGAAACGGATTCTGAAAGAAGGGGATGTAGTTAGTATTGATTTGGGAGTTGTTTTTGATGGTTATTACGGCGATGCCGCAATAACCGCTGCAGTGGTTGTTGGTTCAGAAGAGGGTGAACGATTGATAAATGTTACGAGGAATGCCCTAATGCTAGGCATAAAAGAGGCATTGCCAGGGGCGAATCTGGGGAATATATCCTCGGCGATTCAAGAATATGTAGAAGGTGCAAATTTTAGCGTAGTCCGCAAGTTTGTAGGTCATGGTATAGGAAGAGCGCTTCACGAACCCCCAGAGGTGCCGAATTACGGCAAGCGTGGGACAGGGCCTATACTGAAGGAAGGAATGGTTTTGGCCATTGAGCCGATGGTAAATGCAGGTGGTCATGATGTAAAGATTTTGGATGACGGATGGACGGTCGTAACCGTAGACGGTTCTTTATCTGCACATTTTGAGCATACAATTGCCGTTACGAGGTATGGTCCTGAGATATTAAGTGGTCTTGATTGAGCTTATCTATTTGCTTGCAGAATTAAAAATTAGACAACAAAGTCGGGTAAATGTCAAAAGGTGATGCTATACAGTTAGAGGGTAAGGTTTTGGAGACATTGCCAAATGCGATGTTTCGTGTAGAGTTGGAAAATGGCCACAAGATTTTGGCCCATATATCCGGTAAGATGCGGATGCATTATATAAGGATATTGCCAGGTGATAGAGTAACTGTTGAGGTGTCTCCATATGACCTTACACGCGGCAGGATTGTTTACCGTGCAAAATAGTTTTTATTTAAGAGGAATAAATATGAAAGTCAGTGCATCAGTTAAAAGGCGTTGTAAGAATTGTATCGTAATCCGCCGCAAAGGCGTGGTTAGGGTTATTTGCAAAAATCCGCGCCACAAACAGCGTCAAGGTTAAAAAAGGGGGTTAAGGTGGCCAGAATAGCAGGAGTGGATTTGCCTAAAAATAAGAGGCTTGAAGTTGCGCTGACATATATATATGGCATAGGCCGTGCTACAGCGCAAAATATACTTAAAAAGGCAGCTATCGATTTTAATAAAAAAACCGATGAATTAACCGATGACGATATAACATCCCTGAGAAAGATTATAGATACAGAATATAAAGTGGAAGGTGACCTGCGCAGGGACGTATCCATGAATATCAAAAGACTGATGGATTTGGGTTGTTACAGGGGTCTTCGACACCGCAAGGGGCTTCCTGTCAGGGGGCAGCGTACAAAGACAAACGCCAGAACTAGAAAAGGTCCGGGTTCTTCATTAATTAAGAAGAAGGGTTAATCGTCATTAACTGGAGGAAAAGCTATGGCTCCACCAAAAAAGGGTGGTCGTAAAGAGAAGAAAAATCTGCCAGAAGGAATAGCGCATATCCAAGCTACATTTAACAATACTATAGTCACAATAACCGACAAACAAGGCAATACGGTTTCTTGGGCCAGTTCCGGTACCCAGGGGTTTAAAGGTTCAAGGAAAGGCACCCCCTTTGCCGCGCAAATCGCAGCGGAAACGGCGGCGCGCAAGGCGGCCGAGCATGGCATGAGGAGTGTTGAGGTTCATATAAACGGTCCCGGTTCAGGCAGAGAAGCGGCGCTAAGGGCCTTGCAGATGGCTGGTTTTCAGATAAAGGTGATCAAAGATGTCACGCCTATACCTCATAACGGTTGCAGACCGCCAAAGAGGCGCAGGGTTTAAGAATCTTTAAGGTCGTGGAGGAATACATTGGCTAGATATATTGAGGCGCGCTGTAGGATTTGTAGAAGGGAGGGCATCAAGCTCTTTTTGAAAGGCGAGAGGTGTCTTTCTGATAAATGTTCCTTTGAAAGGCGTGGTTATGCGCCTGGTCAGCATGGACAGATGAGGGCCAAGATCTCGGATTACGGCGTTCGTTTGAGAGAGAAACAGCGTCTTAGACGGGTATATGGTGTACAAGAGGCGCAGTTCAGGGGTTATTTCGAT
Organism: Dissulfurimicrobium hydrothermale; assembly: GCF_022026155.1. NCBI lineage: Bacteria > Deltaproteobacteria > Dissulfurimicrobium > Dissulfurimicrobium hydrothermale. The sequence goes on from NZ_CP085041.1 coordinate 765,263, forward strand.
CTTGCTGATAGGCAGAAAGGGGTTACGGGCGTTAATTTGCTGCGCTGTTTGGAGAGGCGGCTTGATAATGTGGTGTACAGGCTCGGATTTGCAGAATCTCGCTTTCAGGCAAGGCAGCTTGTCAGACATGGTTTCTTTTCTGTAAACAATAAACGGGTAAATATGCCTTCATTTTTAGTATCTCCTGGTGATGTGATCGACGTAATGGATAAGGAAAATGTCATATTGCCCATTAGACAATCACAGGAAGCCATAGCGCGCAGAGGCGTGCCGGAATGGCTTGAGCTTGATGCAGAAAAGTTGCAAGGAAGGGTTAAATCTCTGCCAGAGAGATCTCATATAACCTTGCCTATAAATGAACAACTTATTGTTGAATTCTATTCAAAATAGTCAGGTAAAATTACTGCAGGGATAAGCTCAGATTATGACTAATCAACAAGCCCCTTATTATAGAAATTGGCGTGAATTAATTACCCCTAATAAAATAGAGAAGCATGAGGGGTTCACACGTAATTATGCTAAATTTAGCTGTGAACCTCTCGAAAGAGGCTATGGTATTACGCTTGGTAATGCCCTAAGAAGGATATTGCTTTCTTCAATTCAGGGTGCAGCGATAGTTTCGGTCAAAATAGACAATGTATTGCATGAATTGTCTAGTGTGCCAGGCATTATTGAAGATGTAACCGATATTGTATTGAATCTCAAAGGAGTACGTTTAAAGCTATTTAAAGACGAAAGCAGCATACTTATACTTGACAAAAAAGGTGCGTGTGAGGTTAAGGCAGGCGATATCATTGCCCCAAATGGAGGGGTGGAAATTTTGAATCCTGAGCACCATATAGCTACCCTATCATCTGAAGGCGAACTCCATATGGAGATGGTAGCTAAGTGGGGAAAAGGATATGTTCCTGCTGAAAGGAATAAGGATCCAGGGCAACCAGTTGGGACGATAGCGATTGATGCCTTGTTTTCGCCTGTTTCAAAGGTTAATTTTGTGGTTACGCGGGCCAGGGTTGGCCAGATGACCGATTATGACAAATTGACGATGGAGATATGGACGGATGGAAGTGTAGCCCCTGACGAGGCCCTTGGCTATGCGGCTAAGATATTGAAAAAGCAGCTTTCCGTCTTTATCTCTTTCGACGAGGAGCAGGAGTCTACGTCTGAGCATGAATCAATAGATATACATACGATAAGTGACTATCTTAACCGCAAGATAGACGAGCTTGAATTCTCGGTACGCTCTGCTAATTGTCTAAAGAATGCCAACATACATTATATCGGCGACCTCGTACAGAAGACGGAGCAAGAGATGCTCAAGACAAAAAATTTTGGCAGGAAATCGTTGAAAGAGATAAAAGAGGTTTTGGGCAACATGAATCTACACTTGGGTATGAAACTGGATGGATGGGTCTCGCCTAGAAAGGGCAAAGAAAAAACTGCCCAACAAGAAGAGGAGTAAGTTATGCGACATAGGAGACAGACGAGAAAGCTTGGGGTCAAGACGGCCCATCGTATCGCCATGTTGAGGAATATGGTCAGTTCATTGCTGGAGCATGGGAGGATTGTTACAACGGTGCCGAGAGGTAAGGAACTCCGCAAGGTCGCCGACAAGATGATCTCTCTGGCCAAGGAGGGGGGTCTTCATGCCAGAAGGCAGGCCTTGTCCGTAATTCGCCGTCGGGAGTTGGTTGACAGACTGTTTAACTATTGGGGTCAACAATTTGTTAACAAAAACGGCGGCTATAGCCGTCTTGTACCCATCGGTCAGCGAAGAGGTGATGCGGCCATGTTGGCCATCGTCGAGCTGGCTACGGATTCGCTTAAAAGGCCCAAGTCAACCAGCCCAAGGCCTTTGAGAGATAAAAAGAAGGCCGTTTCAAAAGAGGCGACTTCCACTTCTCGGCCATCCGATGTTGATACAAAGGAGGCCTCTGTCTCAGAGCCTGGTAGCGATCTTCAGGCCGCTGTATAAGTTTTTAGGACGGGTTTTTTGCAACAAGCTTGCTTTTTGGTTTTCTAGAAGGTCGAGTGTTTTTTTACAGTCCGTGCCACTGTAAATACATCAATGTGTTTTGTGCCAGCCTTTTTGAGAGCCAGTGCACAGGCATTTACTGTTGAGCCTGTTGTGAATATGTCGTCTATTATTGTTACAGCTTCAGGCGACGGATCTGCAGTATTTCTTGCGCAAAATGCATCCCTTACGTTTTTTATACGCTTTTGTGCGTCAAGCCCTGTTTGAGAGAGCGTCTTTTTGTTTCTTGAGATAAGCCCTGTGTATATTGGAAGATCGGGGAATATCCCCTTTGCCAGATCAAGGGCCTGGTTGAAACCCCTTTCTCTCAGCCTTGAGATGTGCAGCGGGACTGGTATCAGGAGTGTTGGATTGGATAATCCCGAAGGCCATGCCTCTAGATATCTTTTCGTCAGATTGCAAATGGTTTTCAGGGCGTATCTGTCGTCGTGAAATTTGATTTTTTTTATCAAAATGCGTATAGGGCCATCATATTCAAAGATGGCCCTGGCTGCCTTAAAGATAGGTGGATTTTTGAGGCATGCGCCGCAGATATGGTCTTCGCCGCTTAGCGAAACAAAAGGCATGCCGCATATAGTACATAGTGGATGCTCGATTTTTTTGATCTTTGAGAGGCAATCTGCGCAGAGCCCTCCTTGGTAGGCATTTTCAAGCCTTGCGCCGCATGCGGCGCAAAGGCATGGGAAAAATATCTCATCCAGGATGTTTAACGCCGCCAGCGCAATCTTTGTCAGCATATTTTGCATCAGAATAACAGACCTCGTCGATCGGCAGCAAGATCAGCCGACAATGAGGTTGTGTATCGGTTTTACATTTTACATTGCTTCAATGATGCAATCGGCGAATTCAGAGCATTTAACCTCTTTTGCGCCATCGATTTGTCTTGCAAGGTCATATGTGACCCTTTTTTTGCCGATGGCGGCCTCGATTGCGCCAAGGATCAAACCGCCTGCCTCTCTCCAGCCTATGTATTCGAGCATCATGGCGCCTGATAGGATCAGGGATCCGGGGTTTACTTTATCTAGGCCGGCATATTTAGGTGCAGTTCCGTGTGTGGCCTCGAAGACTGCAAAGCCGTCCCCGATATTTGCGCCTGGCGCCATCCCCAGACCGCCTACCTGTGCAGCGAGGGCGTCGGAGATGTAGTCGCCGTTAAGGTTTGGGGTCACGAGCACGCTGTATTCCCTAGGCCTCAGAAGTATTTGTTGGAACATCGCGTCGGCAATGCGGTCTTTGACGACGATCTTACCGTCAGGGATATCCCCACCGTAGTTATCGTGCAGATCTTGTTCGGTAATGATCACATCAGGGAATTCCCTCCGGGCAAGTTCATAGCCCCAATTTCTAAATGCCCCTTCGGTGAATTTCATAATATTCCCCTTATGCACTAGTGTGACACTGTCTCTTTTGTTGGAAATGGCATATTGAATGGCCTTTCTCATGAGTCTGTATGTACAAAATCTGCTGATGGGCTTTATGCCTATGCCGGAATCCGGCCGCACAGTCTTTCCCATTTCCTTTTTAAGGAATGTTATGATCTTTTGGGCCTCGCTCGATCCCTCTTCCCACTCGATGCCTGCATAGACATCTTCGGTGTTTTCCCTGAAGATCACCATATCTATGTCTTCAGGCCTCTTAACAGGGCTTGGTGTGCCCTTGAAGTATCTGACTGGACGTACACAGGCATAGAGATCGAGCTCTTGCCTCAATGTGACATTGAGGCTTCTTATCCCTTTGCCGACAGGGGTCGTGAGGGGACCCTTGATAGCTACAACATGTTCTTTTATGATATCAAGGGTCTCGTCAGGCAACCATTTGCCGGTTTCATTAAAGGCCTTTTCGCCGGCCAAGACCTCTCTCCATTCAATCTTCCTTTTGCCGTTATAGGCCCTTTCCACTGCGGCATTCAACACCCTATTAGTCGCCTTCCATATATCAGGGCCAACTCCATCTCCTTCAATATATGGGATCACCGGGAAGTCCGGCGTGTCCAGGCCCCTTTCAGTTATAGTTATCTTTTGTTTTGCTGGCATGCCAAGGTCTCCTTCAGAGTTTTTAGGCCTTGAAACTATACAGAAAATGGTCGATCGTCAATGATCTTGCCGCGTTTTAGCCGGTCTTTTTGCGCGCCCATCATGAACGGAATTCGTTTCAAATACTATTTTTTGCGCCTCGCTTATTTTGGAGACCAGATGGATTTTAAGCGTATCTTGGATGTAACTGGGGATCTCTTCGAGATCGGGCGCATTCCGCTTAGGGATGATTACCTCTTTTATCCCAGCCCTATGCGCAGCCAGCACCTTCTCTTTGATGCCGCCTACAGGCAAGACCAGTCCTCTCAGCGTTATCTCGCCGGTCATTGCAACTTGAGGCCTTGCATGGCGATTTGTCAGGAGAGAAATGAGTGCCATTGTGATGGCGACTCCTGCTGAAGGCCCGTCTTTCGGGATGGCGCCGGCAGGTACATGTATATGTATATCCATATCTTTAAGGTTCTCACTGGGCACCTTCAATTGCACCGCCTTGGCCTTTATATAGCTAAGGGCGGTTTGTGCAGATTCTTTCATTACATCACCAAGTTTACCTGTGAGGATGAGCTTCCCAGATCCATTCATTTTGGTGGCTTCAATAAAGAGTATCTCGCCCCCTGCAGGGGTCCAAGCCAGGCCGGTGGCGACCCCTGGTATCTTGGTCCTTTCGGCCACATCATATATAAACCGCGGCGGGCCGAGATATTCTTTCAGATTAGATGTCTTTATGATGGTCTTTGCGGTTTTGCCCTTTGCAACATCCTTGGCTACCGCCCTGCAGATCGCGGCAATCTGTCTTTCAAGGTCTCTCACACCGGCTTCTCGGGTATATTCGCTTATGATCTTCAGGAGTGCCCCTTTTTCAATGCCCAGGTTTGAATTTTTGAGTCCGTGCGCATCGAGCTGTCTTGGGATTAGATACCTCCTGGCTATCTCCATTTTTTCTTCGTGGGTGTAGCCGTTGAGTTCAATGACCTCCATCCTGTCAAGCAGCGGGGCAGGGATGGTATCAAGGACGTTGGCAGTGGCGATAAAAATGATCTTCGAGAGGTCGAACTCAATGCCGAGATAGTGATCGGAAAACTTGGAATTCTGTTCGGGGTCCAGCACCTCGAGGAGTGCAGAGGCCGGATCCCCTCTGAAATCCATTCCTATTTTATCTATTTCATCGAGCATAAATACCGGGTTTTTGACACCTACCTTTCTTAGCCCTTGAATGATGCGCCCGGGCATGGCGCCGACGTATGTCCGTCTATGTCCCCTTATTTCAGCCTCATCTCGCATACCTCCGAGTGCTATCCTTAGAAATTTGCGCCCAAGGGAGCGGGCTATAGACCTGCCGAGCGATGTCTTGCCTGTGCCTGGCGGGCCAGCAAAACAGAGGATCGGCCCCTTTGCGTCAGGCTTCAATTTCCTGACGGCCAGGTATTCCAGGATGCGTTTTTTGACCTTTTCAAGATCATAGTGGTCCTTGTTTAATATGTCTTCTGCGGTGTCAAGATCCAGACGGTCTTCGGTTGTCTCATTCCATGGCAGTGCTATCAACCAGTCGATATAGGTCTGCGCAACCGTGTATTCTGACGACGAAGGGTGCATTTTTGAGAGTCGTTCGAGCTCGCGTTCGGCCTCTTCCATCACCTCGGGAGGCAATCCTTTCGCCTTTAGTTTTTCTCTCAGGCCAGCCGTGCCGTCTGTCCTTTCATCACCTTCGCCAAGTTCCTTCTTGATGGCCTTAAGTTGCTCCCTGAGGTAGAATTCCCTTTGGGTCTTATCCAACTGCCCCTTTACCTCTGATTGTATCTTGTGGCCCAGGTCCAATATCTCTATCTGCTGCGTCAGTATCTTGAGGACCATTGTGAGGCGTTCCTTCACATTCAAACTCTCAAGTACCCCCTGTTTTTCAATGGGCGGGATATTCAGATGACTTACGGCTATATCAGCCAATACCCCTGGCTCGTCTATTGATGAGATCAGCCCGCCGAGCTCGTTCGGAAGGTTTGGCGAAAATTCAAGTATCTTTGCAAACGCCTGTCTGATATTGATTACAAGTGCCTGGGTCTCAAGGTCTCTGCCTACCGCCTCTTCTACGGTCTCCACCTTGGCCTTGAGATAGGGGTCAGTCTTTACTATTTCCAATATGCGGATCCTGGATACGCTCTGTAGGATGAGTTTAGCGTGACCTTCTTCATTTTTTGCCATACGCAGGATCAGTGCCGCAGTTGCTATCTTTGGCGCGGATCTTCCTGCCTCAATTTCGCCGTCTCCGGCTGTATTCAAAAACGCCACGGTCCGGTCTGTTGCGAGGGCATCGTCTATGAGTTTGATGAGGTTGGGCTGATCGGTCATCCAGGGTATCACCATATGCGGGAAAAGGACTATATCCTTGCTCGGGATGACAGGCAGCTCTCGAATCGTGCTGTGGTTGGTCTTTTCCTTTACCTCGTTGTTTCTATCCATAAAAAAATACCTCAAGAAATCTCTATTTTGATCTTTTTTTGGATACGGCGCGGTATTTTCACTATCAAAAGGCCATTTTCGTAACTGGCATCCGCTTGATCTACCTCGACTTCACATGGCAATCGGATGATTCGCTCGAATCGGCCGTAGTTTATTTCCATTTGATAAAAATGCACCTCGCCTTCATTTCTAGGCTGGGGCCTGTGTCCAGAAAGATGGAGGAGCCTGTCTTTGACGGCCAGATACAGGCTATCTACCTCCACTCCAGATATATCTGCTACGATATAGATATCTTCCTGGGTCATGTATACGTCCAGCGCAGGGACCCATCCCTGTGCCGGCGACATGATAGACATGGAGGAGATACGAAAAAGGTCCTGCAGTACCTGCCCCAGGCTGTCCCCTGGTCTTCCCGAGTAATCTTCAACTTTTATTTTTATAGTCGCCATTCCTTATCCTCCTGAGGCGGTTTTGTCTTTCTGGATCAAATAAGAATCAAAGATAATCTAAAACCCAGGGCTTGACGGTGCAACCCATCTGGTTTAAAAGATATCTCTTCAGAGGTTTTTTTACCTCCTTGCCCTGAAAGAAGTGCTTTTTCCTTTTTAAGGGCCTATTTTGCCATGTCCAGAGGGAGGCATACAATTAATGAAATTACGTCATTATGAAACATTTTACCTTCTTCATCCCGACCTGAACGATGAAGAGCGGAATGCAATCGCAGAGAAATTAGAAAAGATAATCACTGACAAAGACGGCCGGGTCGTAAAGACCGATCCATGGCCGTTAAAAAGACTCGCCTATAAAATAGATAAGCAGACGCATGGTTATTATGTCCTGATGGAGTACGGCGCTTCTGCTGAAACAGTTTTTGAGGTCAACAGAGAATTGCGGCTGAATGATATGGTGCTCAGATTCATGACGTCGAAACTTGGTGAAAAGTTTGATTACGATGCGATACTGAAGGCCTATCAAGATAAGGCCTCTAAGAAAGCCGCCGAAGAAGGCGGCGAGGCCGGGGAAACGGCTGTACAGGAGTTGGAAGGAGAGATATAGGGAATGCAGCAAGAAGACAAGACAACAAGCCATTTAAAACGTCGTCGCGTTTATGTGCGCAAAAAGATTTGTAGATTTTGCGCCGACAAGACCATCGTTATCGATTATAAAGACTATAATTTGCTTAAGCATTTCATAACCGAGAGAGGCAAGATATTGTCGAGCCGTATCACCGGCACATGCGCCAAACATCAAAGGCGCTTGACCACGGCCATAAAGCAGTCAAGGGTAATGGCACTTTTGCCGTTTACCTCAGCGCATGCCCTAAAAGATTGATGTCTGTGGCGCCTGGCATTGAGCGGCGTCTAGGTTGTTTATTTGCATGGGGGTATCCTTGGTTCGCAACGGACCGTTTGGGAGATGGGCTGTTATTCTGCTAGTTTTGGCAAGTCCGTATCTAACGGTCGGATTTGGATCTTTATCGCAATTTTTCATACCTGGTCTACTTGTCGGTATGATGCGGGATATCGACATAAAATATGCATGCCTTATTGTTGGGGCGGCGTTTATTTCAGCCGCCTTGTTGCTGCTAAAGGTTGCCGCAGCCGGAAATGTGATACTGCTCGTCCAGATTTTAGGTTGTGCGATATTGCTACTTTTTGCCAGGTCTAAGGTCTGGTCGGGTCCGAAGACGTTTCTTGCCTGTCTTATATATTTCTTACTGTATGTAGTTTCAGTAATGGCTGTTGGTTCAAACGGCAACCTTTTTTTTGCATATAGTGAGGCAAAAAGGGCGGTGATCAACGACCTTGAGCAGGCGGCGAGTCTGTACAATAATACACATAGGCCTGAGTTTGAGGCCTTGCTCAATCAGTTTAAGACCATCGTTGCAAATTTTCTGCCCAGTCTTGTAGGGTTGAGCTTTTTGACGGCAAGTCTTGTGAATGTGTTTATAGGGGCGCGTCTTATCCATAAGGGTCATCCTCAGAAAGGGGTCTTCGGACCAGAGTTTCCTATGTGGAAAATGCTTGACCACCTCGTATGGCTCGGTATCTTGGCTGGTGCCTTGGCATTGTTCGGGCAAGGCTGGTATGTGGTCTGCGCTGAAAATTGCCTGTTGTTCATAGGCGGGATATATTTTGTACAAGGTCTTTCGGTAATGTCTTTTTTCTTCAAGGTCTTCAACACCCCAGCATTCATAAAGTGGCCTGTGATCTTTTTGCTTACAGTTCAATGGTATGGCATCTTGACTGTAGCGACCATAGGTCTCTTTGATGTATGGTTCGATTTCAGGTCTAAGGCCACAATGACGCCGCCAAGGGGGGTTTAAGCAAATTCATTCATTATGGAGGTATATTAATGGAGATCATCCTGAGAGAGAGCGTTCGGCCGCTTGGGAAGGCCGGCGATGTGGTTAAGGTTGCGTCTGGCTATGCCAGGAACTACTTGATTCCAAAAGGGTTTGCACTCCCGTTTGACAAGAAGAATATGGACCAGATAGAGCGCCAGCGCAGCATGATACTTGCCAGGGCCTCGAAGCTCAAGGCCGAGTATGAGGCGCTTGCAGCCAAGCTTGGGGGATTGGACATAGAGATAAAGGTGCGCGTCGGCGAAGAAGGCAGACTCTATGGCTCAGTCACAAGCATGGATATCGCCAAGGCCGTTGAGTCAAAGGGTTATGTGATCGATCGCCGTAAGATATATATGGACGAACCCATAAAATCCGTGGGCGAATTCGATATACCAGTGAAGCTCAGCAGCGATGTTAGCGCGTCTCTTAAGGTTAAAGTAATGCCTATGGAGCAATAATTTTGGCCCTCGTCCGATTGAAATCCATAGAGCGGTCGGCTGGCTATAGGATGCCACCCCAGAATGTTGAGGCCGAGCAGTGTGTTCTGGGGGGTATTCTCATAGAAGACGGTGCCATCTTGAAGGTTGTTGACACCTTAAGCCCTGGAGATTTTTATAGGGAGGCTCATGGCGTCATCTATGAGGCGATGCTTGATCTCTTTGCCAGAAATGAGCCTCAAGACCTTATAACGGTCAACAATCTCCTCAAGTCCAAGGGGCAGTTGGATGTTGTGGGCGGGACCTCCTATCTGGCCGAACTCGCTGAGGTGGTGCCGGTTGCATCCAACATAGAATATTATGCAAAGATCGTTAGAGATAAGGCGGTGTTGCGTAGACTTATCCAGGCATCCTCCGATATAGCTACCCTGTGCTATGAAGAGTCTGGAGACGTAGATCAGATAATCGAATCCGCCGAGTCTTCCATCTTTGAGATATCCCAGCAAAAGATACGACAAGCATTTTATCCATTAAACGGCATCTTGAAGGACAGCATCAAAAAGGTTGAGGCCCTCTATGAAAACAAGAGCCTGATTACAGGCATATCGAGTGGATTTGAAGAACTTGATCAGTTGACCGCAGGCTTCCAGCCATCTGATTTCATTATCATAGCCGGACGTCCTAGTATGGGCAAGACCGCATTTGCATTAAATATCGCCCAAAAGGCGGCGATCGATCAAAATATAGCGGTAGCCATCTTTTCACTTGAGATGTCCAAGGAACAGCTCGCCCTCAGGATGCTATGTTCAGAGGCGAGGGTTAATGCACAAAATGTCAGAACGGGTTTTTTAAGCGAGCATGACTGGCCTGCCTTGATAAACGCTGCCGGGCGCCTCTCGGAGGCCCCTATATTTATAGACGACACCCCTGCTGCATCGGTTCTTGAGATGAGGGCTAAGGCGAGAAGGCTCAAAGGCGAACATGATCTTGGGCTGGTGATCGTGGATTATCTGCAGCTTATGCGCGGCAGAGGTCAGAGTGAGAGACGCGAGCAGGAGATATCGGAGATATCGCGTTCGTTGAAGGCCATGGCAAAGGAACTGAATGTGCCGGTGATAGCCCTTTCCCAATTAAACCGCAAGGTTGAGGATAGGCCTCATAAAAAGCCCCAGATGGCGGATTTGAGGGAGTCAGGTGCCATTGAGCAGGATGCGGATGTGATTATTTTCATTTATAGAGATGAGGTCTATAATCCTAGCGAAGACAATCCTAATAGGGGCAAGGCCGAGATAAACGTAGCAAAACAGAGAAACGGTCCTACGGGCGTTGTTCAATTGGCCTTTGTATCAAAATATTCAACCTTTGCAAACCTGTCGCGGGAGAGTGAGAATTAGTCCGGTATATCCTGCACCTTCCGTGGCCTCAATCCTGGCTCGGTTGTTTGAAGAATCCGGCATTGATCCCACCGAAAGGGTGTTATCCGACCTGATGGCCTATATATTTGAGCTTGAATCATGGAATAGGCGGATAAACCTTACAGGGATCACTGACCCGAGAGAGATGGCCTTGAGGCATGTCGGCGACACCATCCTTGTTGCGCTTCATACCCCGGAGGGCGCAAATACGGTGCTCGATATCGGCACAGGGGCTGGCGTGCCAGGGCTTGTTTTGAAGCTTATAAGGCAGGACCTCGAGGTTGCGCTTGTTGACGCAGTCCGCAAAAAGGTCTCATTTTTGAGGTATTTGATCGCCAAGATGGGACTTTCAGGGGTCTGGGCGGAACATGGCAGGATTGGCCTGGATGACGTGCCAATACGAAGGCCTCGTGAGGGGTTTGACCTTGTAATCAGCCAGGCGGTAGGTCCATTAGACAGGATTGTCGAGATTGCCAGTGGTCTTGTAAGGGAAGGGGGTTTGATTGTATCGTTAAAAGGGCCCAAGGGGATAGAGGAATTGAAGGCTAAAGAAGGCTGGCTTACGAGCAAGGGTTGGGTTGCAAGGCCAGTTGAGACCCGGACCCCGGCGGCTGGGTATAGACGCTGCCTGATCCTTGTCCGCAAGAGATAGCCATGATTCTGCACCCCAATTGGCACAGAGATATCATGCTCCTGCTGTGTTTAGGGTGTGCAAATTCTATCCCATTGGCGGCTACATTGTTTCTCAAGGAACGACTCGCCATGCCGGTTGACCTCGGTCTTTCTTTCCTTGACGGTCAGCCGCTTTTCGGACCCCACAAGACATGGAGGGGTCTGATCCTTTCGATATTTGGGACCACTGCCGTATGTAGTCTTTTTTATTTTCCGGGGGCATGGCTGGGTGCAAAGATAGCCGTCTTTTCCATGGTCGGCGATCTTCTTTCAAGCTTTATAAAGAGACGGCTGCGGTTTGGATCGGGCAACAGTGTCATAGGTCTTGATCAAGGCCTTGAGTCCTTTTTGCCGCTTTGGTGTATAAAAAGGGAAATTGGTCTGGAGTGGGGCGAGATAGCCATCATAGTGCTTGTTTTTTTGATTTTAGAGCTTATTATCTCTCCGGTGCTCTATAGGTTTCATATGAGGAGCGATCCGTTTTAGGTGACGACCATGCCTCTTTTAAAGGCCGATCTACATATCCATACCTCTGAAGACCCTCAAGACGTGGTTTTTTACAGCGCCGTCGAACTCATAGACATGGCCCACGGTCTCGGCTATTCAGTCCTGTCGATAACTAACCACGACCATCTCACCTATAGCGGTTACCTTAGAGACTACGCAAAGGAAAGAGGGATAGTTCTTATCCCCGGCATGGAGGCCACTATTGAAGGGCGACATGTGCTCCTTTACAACTTGGATTTCGCATCCGTGGACCGCGGCAGTCTCCGAGGTCTCAGGGGATTGAAGACCCCTCAAGGCCTTGTAATCGCCCCTCACCCTTATTATCCAAGCCCCAAGGCATTAAGAGGGCTTTTAAGGCCCAATATAACCCTTTTCGACGCCATAGAGTTTTGTCATTTTTATACAGAGCACCTCAGCTTCAATAGGGCTGCACAGCGGATCGCAGAGGAATGCCGTCTGCCAATGGTTGGGACATCTGACGCCCACCAAAGGTCACAGTTCCATACCACTTATTCCTTGATCGATGCGGAACCCGATCCCGAATCCATCGTTGAGGCTGTAAAATCGGGCAGGGTTAGGGTGGTCACACGCCCCCTTGATCTATCCTTTTTGGCCAAGATCAATATAAAGATGGCATGGAGGAACCAGGTTGTAAAATTATATAAGAGGTGGTAAGGGTTTAGTTTTTTATAGATTCGGCAGTTGCAGGTCCGGACCTTTGTATGTCTCCTCGGGTGTGAAGGACGTTCCAGCCTTCTTTTCTACGACTATGAGCGATTCGGGCAATGGACCTGTATGCACGGTCTCAGAGGGTCTTATAAGGCCCATTACCCCAGCGTAAGGCGCATTCAGACCTTCGATGGCCTTAAGTAGTGTATCGGCATCCAGGGTCTGCAGATTTTTGATGCCTGCCGCCAAGAGGTTTATTGCATCCCAGCCGGCACCCGCGGCGAGCATCTCGGCTGGGGAGAGATTGTCTATCTTATTTCCCATATCAAGTTCGAAACGTATTACAGCCACTTTGCACGGGTGGTCGTCTTTCAGTCCTTGGTTTGCCAAAAGGGGAGGGGCTATGATAAAAAAGCGGGCAGTGGCGCCGGCTTCTTTTGGCGTTTCATCGTTCAGCATTGCAGCCGATACGGCCAAATTGACACCAGCCTCACTGGCTGAGCGTATAAGGGTGGGGAGGGCCGACCTGCCAAGGCCAAAGGCCGCTACCACGTCTGCCATTTCACTTTTGGCCTTTTTAAATTGCAACGACAGGCTGCTTGAGAGATCGGCCTGATTCAGGGCGATTGATGACGATATGGCCTTTATCCCGCATTCGATGCCGTAGGCTTTGAGAAGCAGCGTTATCTTTTGCCCAACCGGAGAATCCGGGACGATGGCGAAAAGCGTGCGTTTTTTGGCAGGAAGGGGTCCTGAGGGGGGTCCTGCTGAAAGCCATCGGCAAAGGGCCTTGATCTCCGAGTTTATATCGGGCGCTACGGTAAACGTCCAGTTCCTGACCCCTTCATTGCCAGTTGAGTATCTGAATATCTCTTCATTCCTCATGAGTATTACCGGGACATGTAGGGCGGCGCCCAGTTTTTTGAACGCGTCAAGTACGGCATCCTGACCAGTTCCATCAGGGCCACCTGGTCCTTCAGGTCCTATGATTGCCACAACCCCTTGTTCCTTGACCAGTCCTTCCGCCTTCGGCAAGACCTTGGCTGGGTCTCCCGACGTGTCGGACGCGATGAGTTCAAGGGGTCTTGTCTTTGCCCAATCCTCTAAGTTTGCGGCGTTAACTGCTGATCTAGCCCCAAGGGCTGCAGCTTTGCACAAACGTGCATCGAATCCGGACATGTCGCACAGAAGTCCTATCTTTATGGTTCGTTCCTGTTCCTGTGCCTGCACGTCGCTGCAGTGACATGATATGGCGAGAATACAAAGACAGACCAGCAGACAAGGCCTAGTAAAAACATTGAGGTCATGTATGCATTGTCTCCGGATCGGTTGCATACAATGTCTCACCGCCATACCCTATTTTAGGTTGGCAATTAATTTCTTTGCCCTTGCCGCCTGTTCACTCTTTGGAAATTGTTTTATCAACTTTTCGAGTAAAATCCTTGCGCTCTGTTTGTCTCCAAGTCTTGCGAAGGCCATTCCCTGCTTCAGCAGCGCATCGGGTACCTTGTTGCTTTTGGGGAACTGACTTATAACCTTCTGATAGGCGAGGATGGCCTCGTCAAAGTGCTCTTGGTTGTATTCGCACTCCCCGATCCAGAAATAGGCATTGTCTATAAGTTTGCCATCGGGATTCTTGTCTATATAAGATTTAAACGATTTCTCGGCGTCGTTGAAATCTTTTTGTTTAAAAAGTTCAATGCCGTGTTGATATTGGTCCGTTTCCTGCGGAGTCTGCACGGGCTGTTGCTCGGCATTGGTAGGCGCTGGCGGCGTGGAGAGTCCGCCTGGTTTTGGAGCGCCGCATGCGGCGGCTATGGTTTCCTGCTGGGCCTTCAAGTTGTCTATCTGGGTCTTCACCTCGTTTGCAAATCGCATTATCTCTTCTTTGTCTTGTTTGTTTCTGTGCTTCATCTCGTCTATCATGCCATTCAGCCGCAGGATCTCCGCATGCAGCTCATCGACCTTGTTAGACAGGTCAGCCTGTGTGGCTCGTATTTCGGAAAGACCACCTGAAGACTGGAGTTCGGCCAGTTTGTTCGCCATATTTGCGTTTTCAAGGGCCAGGTTGTTCATTCGTCGTTCGAGGGTCATGACTTGATCCTGCGGGGCGCAATTGGCAAGGAGTATTGGTGCGCATACGGCAAACAGGAGGCCTGCCACCTTCCTGCCGGTCCAACAGATCGACTTGGCTTTGTTTGATTTGGCGTCTGGCTTCTGCATAAAAGGGCTCCTTTTTGTTATTTTTATTTAGACCCGGATAGATCATTCGGGCCCCAGTTAGGCATTGTCAGGTTGCCGAAGCGGCGCACCACCACCCGCTGATCGGCGCCGTTTGCCTGCATTACAAATATGGCTTTCCCGCCCAGCCTGTTGGAACTGAAGATAATCATCCTGCCGTTAGGCGACCAGGAGGGGTTTTCGTTGTCGCCTACCGTAGTAAGTTGTGTGGGTTCTCCGCCATCTGGGGCGATGGTCATTATCTGGAATTGACCGCCGATCCTGCTGGCATAGACTATCTTATCGCCCCGTGGAGACCATTGTGGGTCTGTGTTGTAGTTGCCGTTATACGTGATGCGTTTTATTGTCTTCGTGATCATGTCGTAGATGTAGATCTGTGGCTTGCCTTCGCGGTCCGAGACGAACGCCAGTCTCGCACCATCCGGCGACCATGAAGGTGATACGTTTATGCCCGGTCCATTTGTGAGTCTTTCCAGCACCTTGCCGGAGATATCGATGATATAAATGTCGGGGTTTCCGTCTTTGCTGAGGGTGACGGCCAGGCGTCTGCCGTCCGGTGCCCATGCGGGTGATATGTTGAGGCCGCGATAAGCGGCTATCCTCTTTGTGACCCCGGTTGCCAGGTCCTTTATAAATATCTGCGGCTTTCCATATCTGTAAGACGTGTATGCGATATACTTGCCGTCAGGGGAATAGCGCGGAGACACGACAAGAGATCTCTCATTGGTCACCACTTTTGCGTCCGCACCGTCGAAGTCAGCGGTATAAACATCCCTGAATCTGCCGTTTGGCCCTACAAAAGTTATTTTTGAAAGGCTTACGCCGTGTTCGCCAGTAATCGCCATAATTATTTCATCACAGAAACGGTGGGCTATCCATCTGTAGTCGATGATCTTTCCCGTGTAATGTCTGCTGACCATCTCAGAATTATTTGACATGTCGATGAGTTGAAAATCGACGACTATGGCGTTTCCGCTAGCAGTTACAGCACCCTTTACCAGATAGTCTATCCTGAATTTGCTCCAGTCGGCATCGGCCCTGCCACCATATTGGGCTGGGTCGAGGACTGAGAAAAAATCGTGAAACGTGAGGTCGTTGGACAAGATCTCTGAGATCTTACGGCCGAGTTGCTCATACTCGATGGTCTGGGGCGTAACGTTCAAATAAGGCACGGCAATAGGGATCTTGGTCATCCCTGGCGAAGTGATGTCTACATATATCCTTGCATGGGCAATATGTGCCCATGCAACTAAGAATGGGATCAAGAGAAGCACATTAAATTTTTTTTTCATACGGCCAGCATCTCCTTAAAATTGCCAGATTACACAGATCATAATGTAACACCCGATTGTGTGAATTTCAGCCCGATCCCGTCACTGAGAAGGGGTGCGATAGCCCTGGGGATGGGCTGAAACGGGGCCGCATCCTTTACAGCCCTCAACGCCGCCTGATCGAACAGGGCCTGTCCTGATTTTTTTTCAAACTGGATGTTTGTTATGGAGCCGTCGCTGTTTATTCCGAATGTTATGATGCATAAAAGCCCTTTTTTATTAATGAGTTCGTCAGGAAGGACCCATCTGCTCTGTACCGCGGACACCATTTCGCCTAGGTACTGCCTCAGGAGTTCATTGTTGATCTGACCCCCGCCGCCGGCCTGTATTGATCCACTTGGTATTGCATTTGACCCTTCCTTTTCAATACCTTTTTTTTCAAGTTTTTCTGCAAGGGCGGCTATGCGCTCGGCCAGCAATGCCGCGTTCTCCTTTTCTTGAACATGTTCCTGGATCGCATTGAGACTTTTGTTCAGGAGCCTTTCCTCTTTTACATGTTCTTGAATGGATTGCAGCTTTTTGGCGAGCACATCTTCTTCTTTCTGTTTTTGGGCCTGTGGTGTGGCCTTTGGGGGCTTTTCTGCCTTTTCCTCGGGCCTTGGTTCAGGCCTTATCTTTTTGTCGGCAGAGATAGAGACTGTTTCTTTCGGCTTCGTCTCGGGCCTTGGTTCAGGCCTTTTTTCAATAGGTTTTGGAGGAGGCGTTTTGGGTCTCGCCTCCTTTTCAACCACCGGTTTCGGAGGTTTGGGCACTGGTATCTTCGGGACCGGCGGTAGGGCCTTTTGTACCTTATGCGATTCCGAGCCGATTTTTGGTGCTGTATCTGCCTTTGCGGTAGGTCTCCCGAGTGGGGCTGGCCTTGACGCAGGCATGTCCGATACGTCGAAAAGCTTTACATTATAAACTGGAGGAAGTGGCCTGGGGACGTCAAAAAACATAGACAGCACGACCGACATGGCTGCTATGATAATATGGAGTCCAAGCGCACTTAAAAAGGCAACTTGCCAGTCTTCATTTGTTCGGCTTATTGACCTTTTTGTCATATTTGGCCTTATTCCCCTTGGCGCCGGCTGAGTCAATCGGTTCGGTTACAAGACCAAGGTCTTCTATACCCGCCTCTCTGATCGTCGCCATAACACCCGCCACTACGCCGTATGCAACGGCCCTATCTGCCCTCAACAGGACCTGCTCTGCCGAGCCGCTGTCTTTCATCTCCAAGAGCCGTTGCCTCAATGTCTCTTCATCTACCGGTATTTTGTTGAGGAATATCTTGTCGTCGGCATTTACGGTGATCTCAACAGGCTCTCTTTTTTGTGGCAGCGGTTTTGCGCTGACGGCAGGGAGCTTGACATCCAGACCTTTGGTCATCATGGGCGCCGTCACCATGAATATGATGAGCAGTACCAGCATTACATCCACAAGTGGGGTCACATTTATATCCGCCAGGTAGTGGCGTTTGCCTTTCTGAGGCACAGCGCCCATGCCCATTTTAATTGCCCTCCCTGCCGTTTTTCCCGGGCAGCAGTTTTCTTTCGACCATATTTATAAAGTCACTCGAGAAGCCCTGAAGAACCCCCTCTATCCTGGCAAGTGAGCTCATAAAGGTATTGAATGCAATTACGGCTGGGATCGCAGCTGAAAGTCCGACCGCAGTGGCGATCAGCGCCTCTGATATGCCTGGCGCCACAGTAGCGAGGCTTGCCGAACCATGGAGTCCTATGTTGTGAAAGCTCCGCATGATGCCCCAAACAGTGCCGAAGAGCCCTATAAACGGGGCTGAGTTGCCGATCGTCGCCAAGAACGGGATGCCGTTTTCAAGCATTGCAATCTCTTCCTGGATACCCTTGTTCAGGCTCCTTTCGAGTGATTCTATCCATACCCTTGGGCCGGGTGCCATGTTCTTGTCCTTGACACTCTCCTGCAGGCGGCGCAGTTCATTATATCCGGCAAGGAACACCCCGGCCATAGGGGCCTCATCCATCCTTTTTGCATGACTGTAAAGTTGTACAAGGTTCTGTGTGTCCCAGAAGAGCTCTTCAAATTCCTCGTTAAGTCGTCTTGCCTGCCGGAATCTCTTTGATTTCACGATTATGATGGTCCAGCTCAGGATTGAGAAGAAGATGAGCAGCAGCAGGACCATCTGCACCACTGGCCCTGCCTCCAATATCAAAGATAATATATTGTCGTTTCCGTTAAGTGGCATTGTATCTCACCAGCCTTAAAGTTCTATGAACAGCGAACCGATTTCTTGTCTGAAGATGTCCTTTTCATGGGTAGCTTTTGTCAGGAGCTCTACCGCTTTCAAGCCGTCTTCGCCTACATCTACTGTATAATGATTTACATACAATTTTATGTGGTTGACCATAACCTCCGGCGACATCTCCTGTGCATGACGCCTGACAAAGTCAAGGATTTCACCCTTGAGGCCACTATTCATTGCATACAAAACACTAAATTTTAAGGCATTATTCAGCGTTTGCAATAGATTTCGACCTAGACGGCGTTTTGCCGCTATACCTCCAAGCGGGATTGGAAGCCCGGTCAGTTCCTCCCACCATGCTCCAAGATCCCGTATCAGCGCAAGGCCGTATTTATGATAGACAAACCTCGTTTCGTGTATGATTACACCTGCATCGGCGTCCCCATCGGCTACGGCCTGAGCGATCTTTGCAAAATTCATGGGTATAAGATTTGTCGCCCCGGGACAATAGAGTCTGAGCAGCAAGGCAGCGGTAGTGTGGACCCCAGGTATGGCTATCCTTGCAGATTCGAGGTCTTTTGGGGTCATATCCTTTTCCCTTCCGAGGATAAGCGGGCCGCAACCCCTTCCGAGTGCGCTTCCCGATCTCAAGAGGACATAGTCATCAGCTATGCGGTCTAGCACGCCGTATGAGATCTTGCTTACATCCAGATTGCGCTTTATGACTTCTTTATTCAGTTCCTCGATGTCGGAGATGCAGTAGTTTATTTCCAGCGAAAACTGGACCTTTTTGTGGAGGAGTGCGTAAAATATGCCCGTATCGTTCGGGCAAGATGAAAGGCCGAGGGAGATTGTCCTGCTCGGATTGACTGTGTCCATATCTGCTGTCAAGATTCTTTTCGATGTTGCCTCATCATGCAGGCCTAATCAATCACCGGGCGAGAGAATTTTCAAGTAGTTTAGTATAGAAACGAGTACGGTGGCGGTTTTTTTGAGTGCGCCTTCAGTCGTCCATCTAGCTTTATCAGGATCCCCGGCGTAATTACTTATGCCGCGGAGCTCAATGAGCGGCGCATAATAGAGGCTACATACCTGGGCCGCTGCAGCCCCTTCCATGTTTTCCACTGCTGCCTTGAAGCGGTGTTTCAGTCTGGCAGCCCTCTCGAAGTCGGCGCTTGCACATGATACAGTTACCATTGGTATGGCTTTTATCCCAATGCCGTCGAGGATTTTAAAAAAATCGGGTTTTAAAAAGCGCGTCCATCTGTCTTTGAGTGGGAACATCATGGGGATCCTTTCATTGCCGATTTCGATGGGTTCGACCCCCTTTGGAGTACACCGGCCGAGGTCTCCGTAAATCTCTGACTCTGCAAGGCACACATCTTCCAACCCGACCCCGGTGTCTTTGTAGCAGCCCCCGATCCCGACCAGGATCACGATCTCAGGCCTTTGCCTCTCCATTATCATTGTGAGGGTCATGGCGGTCGCCCCTGGGCCTATGCCTGACACGATATGGGGGAGGCGGTTTCTTTCCACGACTTTTGAGAATTCAACGACGCTGGAAAGGGCATAGAGTTCGAGTCTTGTCGGTGTGATGAGTAAGGTCTTTTTCAGGTCCATTTGTATCTCTGTCGGAAGACAAGACCTATGCCAAGTATCAAGCCGCTCAACAGGACTATCGAACCCGATGCGGGCCAGTCGAGGCAAAAGGCCAGGATCAGGCCCACGAATATGGAGACAACGGCAAAGATCACGGCCATGAATACAGCCTGTCTGAAACTTGCGGCCATGGTAAGCCCTGCTGCCGCCGGTATAATCATCAGGGCCGCTACAAGGAGGAGCCCTACAACCTTCATGCCGGTCACCACTGTTACAGCCGTCAGGATGGCGATGAGCATGTCGAGTACGCCTACATTGATGCCAGCCGTCTTTGCTGTCTGGTTGTCGAATGTGGCATATACCAGCTCGTTATAAAATAATGCGAGGGTTGCAAGCGTTACCAGGGCAAGTCCTCCCGCCATCCAGACCTCGACCTGGCTGATCGCAAGGATGCTCCCGAAGAGATAGGAAAACAGCTCCGCATTAAAGTCGCCTGCTATGGATGCCAGCATGACCCCGAGCGCCATTCCAAGGCTGCTGACTATCCCTATGCCGGTATCCCCGCCAAGGCCTGATTTGTCCTTGATGGCGTTGATCCAGAGGCCTGCGAGGAGTGTAAAGACAAGGGCGACCGGTAAGGGTGCCAGATTGAACATGAGCCCTATGGCCACCCCGCCGAATGTCACATGGGAGAGCCCATGGCCTATCATGGCCTCTCTTCTAAGTACTAGAAATATCCCCAGTATGGCACAGCTTGCGCCTACAAGCGTGCCTGCCAGAAAGGCCCTTTTCATAAAATCAAAGGAGAAGATATAGAGGATTTCCATGTCGAATGGTCAGGAGGCGGCAGGTCTGATTTCTGCGCCTTTATTAGACCGTCCAGCGGGCTGTAAGGCCCCAGGTCTTTTGAGGGGAAACAGCACCTTAACCGTGGTGCCAAGGGACGGCCTGCTTGAGACGCTTATCATGCCGTTGTGGCCCTTTACTATCCCGAGCACTGCAGCCATGCCGAGACCACGTCCTGTGAATTTGGTTGTAAAGAACGGGTCGAATATCCTTGCCATCGTCTCCTCATCCATGCCTATGCCCGTGTCAGATACCTCGATAAAGGCATACTCATCTTCCTTCGAATCTTCAGCGAGAAAGGCCTGGGAGATATATTGCCTGTCTGCGTACATGGTGCCCACTTTTATGGTTATAAGGCCGCCAGCGTTATTCAGTGCCTCTGATGCATTGGCTGCAAGGTCTATGACCATGTATTTCAGCTGCGTCGGATCCCCGTTGATCAGGATGGGCGCCGTTTGGATCTCCAGTTTTAATTCGGCCTTTTTGGATATAGTGTTCCTTATTAGATGGGCCTGTTCCCTCATGAAGGCCGCGAGTTCCAATTCTTTTAACATTAACATGGCCTGGCCCGAATAGGCAAGCATCTTACTGGTGAGTTCCGCCGCGCGTCTGACCCCCTGTTCGATTTTTAAAAGGAATTCTTTAAGCGGAGAGTCGTCAGGGAGTCTGGTCAGACAGATCTCTGTATACCCAAGTATTCCTGCCAGGATGTTGTTGAATTGGTGGGCTATTCCCCCTGCAAGCACGCCGATGGCCTCGATCTTTTTCGTACGATGAAGCCTCTCTTCGAGCCTCTTTTTATCCTCTTCGACCCTTTTGCGTTCGGTTATATCACGGAATATGCCCCTGGTAAAAAGGGGCCTGCCCTGTTCATCGAGGTGACAGTTGGCGTTTCCTTCGAGGATGATCCGGCGCCCGTCTTTTGCAATAAAACTGGTCTCGATATGCTCGGCGCTGCCCCCTGAGAGCACGGTTTTGAACATATCCTGGCATTTTAATTGGCATTCAGGGGCCCAGACATCCATGAGCTTCAGCCTTGCTACCTCCTCCACGGTATAACCGAGCGTTTCAAGCCATGCGCGGTTTACATAGATGAATGACCCGTCAGGGGCCACGCTCTGTATGAGGTCGTTTGCGTTTTCGAGGAGGTCTAGGTATCGTTCCTCACTTTTTTTGAGGTCTTTTTGGGTCTTTTTAAGGGTGGTTATGTCGTGGGCTACATGTATTGCGCCGACGAGCGCCCCTTTTTCATCGTGAAGCGGTGAGACGTTTACCTCTACATATTCGCCAAGCGGGCCGCCGGTTATCTCAACGGTATGGGATTTGCCGTCGACCAACAGCATGGCAAGTGGACAATAGTCAACCGGCGCCTCCCTGCCGTATATGACCTCATAGCATGGTCTTCCAATGATTTCAGGTTGATGGTCGAGCCTTGCCTTCATTGCCCTGTTTATGTATATGAGCCGGTATTCCCTGTCCAATAGGCAGATCATGTCTGGTATTGAATCAAGCACGGCCTTCCAGTCTTTTATTTTCATGGTTTTCATGGATAGAACGATCCGAGAGTTATTAAAACATAAATAGTATAGTATAACTGTGCTACTTACAAGGAGCGACATTTGATTTTGTTTGCGTGTTATTTAATTTATAAAAATATTACCTAATTTTAATCTGCTAATGATTGACAAATTAAGATTTGGATAATAAATTTCATTTGTTTGTGACTCAGCCACTAACTAATGGGCATGACGTCTGTCTGGTGGTTTAATGTTGACATTACATTATTTAGATTTAGACAGTGAGGTGAATTTATGGCTAAGATGGCCGGGAAACAGATGGTTGTTGAGGCCCTCAAGAGGGAAGGCGTCGAAGTGGTCTTTGGCTACCCAGGTGGGGCCATCATAGACGTCTTTGATGCAATCGACAAAGATGGCAGCATCAAATTCGTGCTTGTGCGCCATGAACAGGGGGCGACGCATGCGGCTGATGGGTATGCAAGGTCGAGCGGCAAGGTCGGCGTATGTATTGTCACATCTGGCCCTGGCGCAACCAACACGGTGACTGGCATCGCCACTGCATATATGGATTCTGTGCCCATGGTCGTGATAACAGGCCAGGTACCGACGGCGCTCATAGGAAACGATGCATTCCAAGAGGTTGACATAGTCGGCATCACGCGCCCATGTACCAAACACAACTACCTTGTAAAGGACGTAAAAGACCTCTCAAGAATACTTAAAGAGGCGTTCTACCTGGCAAGATCAGGCCGGCCTGGGCCAGTGCTTATCGATATCCCGAAAGATGTCCAGAACGGCAAGGCCGAGTTCGCCTATCCGGAAGAGATAGAGTTGAGATCTTATAAACCGGTGGCCGATCCGCACATCAAACAGATCGAGAGGGCATGCGCCTTGATCGAGCAGGCAAGAAAGCCGATAATCTATGCAGGAGGCGGTGTCGTCATCGCAGGTGCGCACAAGGAACTTAGGGCGTTGGCTGAGGAGATAAGCGCCCCTGTGGCAATGACGCTCATGGGGCTTGGAGGGTTTCCTGGTACCCATCCATATAGTCTTGGGATGCTTGGAATGCATGGGAGCTACTGCTCCAACATGGCTATGGCGAATACAGACCTTATCATAGCCGTTGGCGCTCGTTTCGATGACAGGGTGACGGGCAAGATAGAGGCCTTCGCCCCAATGGCGAAGATAATCCATATGGATGTTGATCCTACCTCTATACAGAAGAACGTCAAGGTGGATGTCCCGATAGTGGGCGATTGTAAAAAAGGCCTTAGCAAACTATTGAAGGTCTTAAAAGAAGGCGGACGCGACCAGGAGACATGGAAGAATCAGCATAAGGCATGGTGGGAACAGATAAGGGCCTGGGAGAAGCGGCATCCTCTGAGCTATAAAAAGGATTCGAATGTCATAAAGCCTCAATATGTAATTGAAAGGTTATATGACATGACAAAGGGCAGGGCTATAATTACGACTGAAGTCGGTCAGAATCAGATGTGGACGGCCCAGTTTTACAAGTTTGACGAGCCCAGGACGCTCTTGACCTCCGGGGGCCTCGGCACCATGGGTTACGGTTTTCCAGCGGCAATCGGTGCCCAGATAGCATTTCCTGACAAGCTTGTCGTGGATGTGGCCGGTGACGGCAGCATCCAGATGAATATCCAGGAGATGGCGACTGCGATGGAGCAGAAACTGCCGGTAAAGATAGTCATTTTAAATAACCAGTTCCTAGGTATGGTGCGGCAGTGGCAGGAGCTCTTTTATGAAAAGCGCTACGTGGCCACCAGATTCCAGGTCGTCCCCGATTTTGTAAGGCTCGCCGAGGCCTATGGGGCGAAGGGGTTCAGGGCTACCAGACCTGAAGAGGTGGATCAGGTCTTGAAACAAGGGCTTGAGACCGACGGCCTTGTGATCATGGAATTCGCCATCGCCCGTGAGGAGGGGGTGTTCCCAATGGTCCCTGCTGGCAAAGCTACGACCGAGATGTTGTTAGTTTAGTTCTAGAAAAGGAGTTTGCCCTTATGAGACATACACTTTCCGTCTTGGTGGAAAATAATCCAGGTGCCCTTTCCCGTATCGCCGGACTCTTCAGCGGCCGCGGCTTCAATATCGAGAGCCTCTGTGTAGCCGCAACGCTTGATCCCACACTCTCCCACCTGACACTGGTCACGTCCGGCGCGGATCTGATCATCGAACAGATCATCAAGCAACTGAACCGCTTGGTTGATGTCTATAAGGTTGTGGATGTCAGCGAAGGGGAGTATGTTGAGCGTGAGATGGCCCTTATAAAGGTCAAGGCCGAGGCCGAGACGCGCGCAGAGGTCTTGAGGATCGTTGACATCTTCCGCTGCAAGGTTGTGGATGTAAGCCCAAAGACCTATACCCTTGAGGTGACAGGACCTGAAACCAAGCTCAAGGCCGTGCTGGAGCTTTTGCGCCCTATAGGGATAAAAGAGATCGCAAGGACCGGGACTATAGCGATGGCACGGGAGAAAAAGACCGTTTAGAAAGGAGTTGCAACCATGCGTATTTATTATGAACAAGACGCCCAGCTGGAGGCGTTGAACGGCAAGATTATAGCCGTCATAGGTTATGGGAGCCAGGGACATGCCCATGCCTTGAATCTCAAGGAGAGCGGGCTGTCTGTTATTGTAGGTCAGAGGCCCGGTTCGGCCAATTACGACCTTGCCGTAAAACACGGCTTTAAGCCTGTAAGCGCGCAGGAGGCCGCCGAAAAGGCCGATGTGATCATGCTTCTAGTGCCTGACCATATCCAAGGGCCTTTATACAACGAGGCGATCGCACCGCACCTTAAAGAGGGCGACATGCTACTCTTTGCGCATGGGTTTAATATTCATTTCGGCCAGATAGTCCCGCCTGCTTATGTGGATGTGGCTATGGTGGCACCGAAGGGCCCTGGGCACCTTGTCAGACGAGAGTATGAAAGGGGCGCCGGTGTGCCCAGCCTTGTGGCCGTCCATCAGGATGCAACCGGCGAGGCCATGAAGAAGGCGTTGGCATATGCCAAGGGTATAGGGGCGGCCAGGGCTGGTGTTATCGAGACCACATTTAAGGAAGAGACCGAGACTGACCTTTTCGGCGAGCAGAGTGTCCTCTGTGGTGGTGTGAGCGAACTCATAAAAGCTGGTTTCGAGACGCTTGTAAATGCAGGCTATCAACCTGAGATAGCCTATTTTGAGTGCTGCCATGAGCTCAAGTTGATAGTTGATCTTATATATGAAGGCGGTCTTGGAAGGATGCGTTATTCTATAAGCGATACCGCTGAATATGGGGACTATACAAGGGGTAAGCGCATCATTACTGATGAGACCCGCAAGGAGATGAAAAAAATCCTTGACGAGATACAGTCCGGTCAGTTCGCCAAGGAGTGGATGCTCGAGAACCAAGTGGGCCGTCCGGTGTTCAACGCCCTGAGGAGGCGCGAAAGGGGGCATCTTATTGAAGATATCGGTGCCCGCCTCAGGGGGATGATGAGCTGGTTAAAAAGATAAATGCTCCCTAAAAAGATCCCGGTAGCAAAGGAAGGTGTGCCTTTTATAGGTATCCTTTCCCTCGCTTCCGTAGTATTTGCCATCTTGAATTGGCCTGCAGCGGCCGTGGTCTCTCTTGCGGCCACGGCCTTTGTGCTTTATTTTTTTAGAGATCCGGAGAGGGTGGTCCCAAGCGGGGATGATCTTGTAGTCTCCCCTGCCGATGGCAGGATTATAGAGGTCAAGGGTGCATCAGAAGGCTCGCTTCAGGGTTCTGATGTTGTGCGGATCAGCATATTCATGAATTTATTTGATGTGCATGTAAACCGCGCACCCATCTCTGGCAGGGTCGTTCGGATGGAATATAGGGAAGGGGCGTTCTGGGCTGCCGATAAAAAGATGGCGGTTGTCGAAAACGAGAGGAACGCCCTTTTGTTGGCATCCGACGAGGGTTTTGAATGTACAGTGGTCCAGGTGGCTGGTCTTGTTGCGAGACGGATTGTCTGCTGGGCCGAAGAAGGAGATTGCCTGAAGATGGGTGAGCGTTTCGGTCTTATCAGATTCGGCTCGAGACTTGATGTATATCTGCCCAAAGATATCCCTGTATTGGTGAGAAAGGGCCAGCGCGTCCTGGCTGGTCAGACGGTGCTCGCCCTGAAAAAGTGAGTCTCTATATGGTAACTAGACAACAGATCGAAAATCCTGTCAAAAATCCAAGAAGAGGGGCCTATCTGCTACCCAATCTCATTACGTCCGCCGCGCTCTTCAGTGGTTTTTACGCCATTATATCGGCGATAAATGGGAACTACCAAGGCTCGGCCGTGGCCATATTCGTTGCTGCCATATTTGACGGCCTTGACGGAAGGATTGCAAGGCTTACAAAGACCACAAGCCGCTTTGGCATAGAGTATGATTCACTTTCCGATCTTGTGGCCTTCGGCGTGGCGCCGGCAGTGCTCGGATTCGTATGGGGGTTGAGGGAATACGGCAGGCTCGGCTGGCTTGCAGCGTTTATTTATGCAGCGACTACGGCCTTGCGCCTTGCCCGTTTCAATACCTTGAGCTTCAGCGGCATGGGTTCTAAGCGATATTTCGTCGGTCTCCCGTGCCCTTCGGCAGCTTGTACCGTGGCCTCGCTAGTGCTGTTGTGTCAATATCTCGGTATGGCAGGTCCGATCCGGCATGTTGGTGTGCTTGCCATAGTCTATATATTGTCATTTCTTATGGTAAGCAATGTGCGTTATTACAGCTTCAAGGAGATGCGTTGGTTTCATAGGCACCCGTTTTCTGGCATTATTGTCGTCTTAATGGCCATGACCGTGGTTGCCATCGAGCCAAAGGTGACACTCTTTGCAGTCATGTCTGTATATGTGCTTTCAGGGCCTGTATTGGCGCCTTTCAAGAGGTTTTTAAGGGTTGGAGGCGTACACGGCGATGACGCCGAACCGCTCATAGCGGGCGAAAGAAAATAAAGGGTCGAAACATCTATGACAGACTGCAAAAGGATATTGATCTTTGATACGACTCTTAGGGACGGCGAGCAGTCACCTGGCGTCTCATTAAATGTCGATGAAAAGTTTCAGATAGGCGTACAGCTTGAAAAATTGGGCGTGGACGTCATCGAGGCAGGCTTTCCTGTGGCCTCGGCAGGGGATTTTGCGGCTGTAAAGCGCCTTGCCGATGAGATCCGTGGTGTTCAGGTTGCTGCCCTTGCAAGGGCAAGCCAGAAAGACATTGATACTGCATGGGAGGCCATAAAGCATGGGGCCAACCCTCGTATCCATACCTTTCTTGCCACCTCTGATATTCACCTTAAATATAAACTCAGAAAGACAAGAGAAGAGGTGATTGAAATGGCGAGGGCGGCGGTCAGCCATGCCGCCGGATACACCTCAAACGTGGAATTCTCGGCCGAGGACGCAAGCCGCAGCGACCTTGATTTTCTGTGCAAGGTCTTTGAGATCGTGATCGATGCCGGGGCTACAACGGTGAATTTTCCGGATACGGTCGGCTATGCTGTACCCTGGGATTTTGCAAGGATGATACGTTATGTAATCGAGCATACGCCCAATATCCATAAGGCTGTTTTGAGCGTTCATTGTCATAACGACCTCGGGCTTGCCACGGCGAATGTCCTTGCGGCCATAGACGCCGGGGCGCGTCAAGTTGAATGTACCATAAACGGCATAGGCGAACGCGCTGGCAATACGGCTATGGAGGAGGTGGTGATGGCGATACGTACCAGGAATGACCTCCTGCCGTATTACACGGATATCGTAACCAGATATATAGCAGCCACGAGTCGCCTGGTGAGTCTGCTTACAGGTATGGCCGTCCAACCGAATAAGGCGATCGTCGGGATCAATGCATTCGCCCACGAGTCAGGTATCCATCAAGACGGGATCTTGAAGGAGCGTACAACTTACGAGATAATGGATCCGAAAGACATAGGTCTTGCGCAAGGTGCCCTAGTCCTTGGCAAGCACTCAGGACGCCATGCTCTCAAGGCGAGACTTGAGGAACTGGGTTATCGGCTCAGTGACGATGAGATCGATCGGGTGTTTGCAAGGTTCAAGGCTGTAGCTGACAAGAAAAAGGAGATATTCCCCGAAGATATCGAGGCGCTGGTGGCGGAAGAGGTGTTTCGGATTCCGGCCGAGGGGGTGCCTGACAGGTACCGCTTGGTCTATCTCCACGTGGCGGGTGGGAGCGGCATCAGGCCCACTGCGACCGTGGTGGTCGAGGTGGACGGCAAGGAGATAAGCGGGGTCAGTATGGGTGCAGGGCCTATCGATGCGGCCTTCAGGGCTGTCTCCGAGATTACGCAGACCAAGAGCAGACTGTTGAAATTTTCTGTAAATTCCATCACAGGCGGGACTGATGCGCAGGGCGAGGTGAGCGTCAGGATAGAAGAAGACGGTGTTGTCGTGACCGGTCAGGGAGCAGATCCTGATATCATAACGGCAAGTGTGAGGGCCTACCTGAACGCCCTGAACCGCATAGAATACAAAAAGGCCTGCACATCGGAAAGGGCATCGGTCCGTCTTTGAAGAAAAAACAAGTTTGCGTTTCTGCCAAGGGGAGACTTATGATCAAAAAGATGACGATAGCTGAAAAGATACTGGCTGTGCATGCAGGCCTTGACTATGTCGAGCCCGGTCAGCTTGTCCAAGTGAATGTTGATCTTGCGCTTGGTAATGACATCACTGCGCCGATTGCAATAAAGATATTCAGAGACTCGGGCGTCAAGAGGATCTTTGATAAGGAGAAGATAGCGCTTGTCGCGGACCATTTTGTCCCTAATAAAGACATAAAGAGTGCTGAGCAGGCGAAGATCTTGAGGGAGTTCGCCCGAGAGCATGGCATAGTGTATCACTACGAAGGCGGAGAGACAGGGGTTGAGCACGTACTCTTGCCGGAGAAAGGTCTTGTCCTACCCGGGGATGTGGTGATAGGCGCAGACAGCCATACTTGCACTTATGGGGCGCTTGGGGCGTTTGCTACAGGGATAGGTAGCACAGATCTTGCAGCAACCATGATTACGGGCCAGACTTGGTTCAAGGTCCCTGAGTCCATAAAGTTTGTCTATAAGGGCGGGCTCAGGCCCTGGGTCTCGGGCAAAGACCTCATCCTTTACACTATCGGGAGGATTGGCGTGGATGGAGCGCTTTATATGGCCATGGAGTTTGCAGGTCCTGTCATTGAGGCGCTTCCGATGGCGGATCGTTTCACTATGTCAAATATGGCGATTGAGGCTGGGGGTAAGGTTGGGCTTATAAATCCCGACGAGGAGACTATGCGCTATGTAAATCAGCGGACAACGAGGGAATTTAAACCGTTAACGAGCGATGAAGGGGCTGAATATACAAAGGTGTTTGAATTCGACTGCGAAAAGATCGAGCCGCAGGTGGCATGCCCCCATCTTCCTGGGAATACGAAAGGGATATCCGAGTTTGGCGACGTTCCGCTTGATCAGGTCGTGATAGGCTCATGCACAAACGGCAGGATCGAAGATCTCGCCGTTGCGGCGGGTTTACTTAAGGGGCGCAAGGTCTCTAAGGGCTTGAGGCTCATCGTACTTCCGGCTACCCCTTTTGTGTATTTTAAGGCCATGGAGCTCGGGTATCTGAAGATATTCATGGAGGCAGGGGCAGTTATCGGGCCCCCGACCTGTGGGCCGTGTTTAGGTGGGCATATGGGGATATTGGCAAAGGGCGAGCGCGCCCTCAGTACAACCAACAGAAATTTCGTAGGTCGGATGGGGCATCCGGAGAGCGAGGTCTATCTCGCGAGCCCGGCAGTGGCTGCAGCAAGCGCGGTATTAGGCAGGATTGCGGGCCCTGACGATCTGTAATGCATCTTGGGTTAGACAAAATAAGATTGGCAAAGGAAAGGCATCATGAAGATAAAGGGAAAGGCCTGGAAATTCGGTGAAAATATAGATACGGATGTGATCATCCCGGCCAGGTATCTGAATACATCCGATCCGGCTGAGCTTGCAAGGCACTGCATGGAAGACAAAGACCCTGAATTCGCCAGGAAGGTGCGCCCAGGCGATGTGATCGTCGCAGGCAAGAACTTCGGCTGTGGTTCATCCAGGGAGCATGCCCCTATAGCGCTTAAGGCTGTGGGTGTAGGTTGCGTCATAGCCCCTAGTTTTGCAAGGATATTCTATCGTAACGCCTTTAATATGGGGCTTCCCATCTTTGAGTCGGCGGATGCCGCAGATGCCATCAGAGAAGGGGATGAGGTAGAGATCGATGCATCTGTTGGTGAAATTAAAGACATCACCACTGGCAAGACCTTTAAATTCAAACCAATCCCACCCTTTATGCAAGAGCTCATCGCTGACGGGGGGCTAATACCGCACATCCTTAATGGACTTGCAAAGAGTTGATACAATATAAGAAACCTCTCATATCATAAGATAGAGTTTTAAAAAGTATGTTATTTCCAATGATTTACTAGGAGATGTGGTTTGGAATACATGAAAGATCGCAGGTCAGTTTTGATTGGAAGTCGGGGCGGGGATGAATATAGATCTCAACCATTGAATTTTAAGAGCGATAAAGGAGTTTATGCATGAAGAATTATAAGATTGCGGTTATTCCAGGCGATGGGACTGGCCCGGAGGTGATCAGAGAGGGTGTAAAGGTGGTGAATGCAGCAGCTGATCGTTTCGGTTTCAAACTGGACCTTACCTGGTATGATTACGGCGGAGAGCGTTATCTCAGGACGGGAGAGGTGTTGCCAGATGGGGCGGTTGAAGACCTTAAACAATATCAAGCTATCTATCTTGGTGCCATAGGTCATCCTGATGTAAGACCAGGTATCCTTGAAAAAGGGATACTTCTTGCCCTGAGGTTTGCCTTGGATCAGTATGTGAATCTGCGTCCAGTGGTTCTCTATCCTGGTGTCGATACGCCGCTTAAGGACAAGGGTCCTGACGAGATCGATTTTGTAGTGGTGAGAGAGAACACAGAGGGACTCTACACAGGTTCAGGCGGGGTCTTGAAAAAGGGCACGCCTGATGAGGTTGCGGTGCAGGAGTCGATAAATACAAGGAAGGGTGTCGAGCGCTGCATAAGATTCGCCTTTGAATATTGCAGAAAGCGGAATAAGAAAAAGAAGTTGACCCTGTGTGGTAAGACCAATGTCCTCACTTTTGCCTTTGATCTCTGGGAGCGCACCTTTTATGAGGTGGCAAAGGAGTATCCTGATATTGAAACCGATTATGCCCATGTTGACGCTACTTGTATGTGGATGGTCAAGAATCCGGAATGGTTTGATGTGATAGTTACCGACAATATGTTCGGTGATATAATCACAGACCTTGGGGCCATGATCCAGGGCGGTATGGGCATCGCCGCCGGCGGCAATATCAACCCCGAGGGGGTTTCCATGTTCGAGCCCATCGGCGGTTCGGCGCCGAAATATACAGGCAAAAATGTGATAAACCCGCTTGCCGCAATATGTGCCGGCCAGATGATGTTAGACTATTTAGGAGAACATGATGCGGCTAAGACGATAGAAGATGCAGTAAAAAAGGTGGTAAGCAAGGATTTGAAGAGCCTTTCTGCCGGTAAGATGGGCCACAGCACCACAGAGGTCGGCGACCTGGTGGCTGGCTATGTGAAAGGATAGGTGCTTTATGTCCAGAGGATATAGCGTGGCAGTCGCCGGTGCGACCGGCGCTGTTGGTCAGATGATGATGAGGGTCTTAGAAGAGAGGGCCTTTCCTGTGAGCCGGATCAGGCTCCTGGCCTCAGAGCGGTCAGAAGGCAAAGAGTTTGTCTTTAACGGCGAAAAGGTCAGGGTGCAAAAGTTAGACCATAACTCATTCAAGGGCGTGGAGGTGGCCCTGTTTTCCGCAGGTGGGGACAGGAGTATTGCATTTGCTCCATCCGCTGTAAAGAGCGGGGCCGTGGTCATAGATAATTCAAGCGCATGGCGCATGGATCCAGACGTGCCGTTGGTGGTCCCTGAGGTCAATCCCCATGCCATAGCCGGATATAAGAACAAGGGGATTATAGCAAACCCGAATTGTTCTACCATCCAGATGGTGGTGGCCCTGAAGCCTTTACATGACTTTGCCAGGATAAAGCGGATCGTGATTTCTACTTATCAGGCCGTGTCAGGGACAGGGCAAAAGGCGATAGCTGAGCTTGATGGTCAGGTCAAGGCCTGGGCCAACGGCCAATCCATGGAAAGCAGGATCTATCCTCACAGGATCGCCTTCAACTGCCTTCCCCACATAGACAGCTTTCTTGATAACGGCTATACAAAGGAAGAGATGAAGATGGTCAACGAGACCAGGAAGATACTTGAGGCACCGGATATACTGGTTTCGGCGACCGCTGTGCGCGTTCCGGTATTTTATGGCCATTCAGAGGCGGTCAATGTGGAGTTTGAGAGATGTATAACACCTGAAAGGGCAAGAGAACTCCTTGCCGCTGCGCCAGGGGTAAGGGTTGTAGATGAACCTGGGGCGAATAGATATCCTATGGCTATTGAAGCCGCAGGTCAGGATTTTACCTTTGTGGGCCGCATACGCGAGGATTTATCCTGCGCTAACGGCCTTGCGATGTGGATCGTGGCTGACAATATACGAAAGGGCGCGGCGACAAATGCCGTTCAAATAGCCGAGATACTGATAAAGGACTATATATAAACTAGATATAAACAAACTTTATATCAGAGCCTAAAGTCTGCCCCAATTATAATCCGATCTTCGGTCTGTCGGCGGCCACGGGAAAGTGCAGAATTGAATGAACCGCCTCTGCGCCCCGTAGCAGCCGAATGTCTTCTCTATGGGTCCCACTTGTTCTTGAGATTCTTGAGATATGGTTTCCTACGGCCGATCTCCCCGCAATATCTCTGCTAGCTTTATATAATTGAAATGATAAAAATGTTCCCTGGAGTACACGATGTCTGCAGACCTGCGAGACATTCCAAGATGGCTTCCAGCCTCTGCAACCCCAGTTCGTCTTCGAGTTCTTAAAGATTAGAAATCCGTCTTCTTGGTCTTGCTTGGATTATTTTTTATTTTGTAGTGACTTCAGCATGTGTTACAATAACAAATATTATTGATAATGGTATGACATTACGGAGGTAAGTTATGACGATAAGCCAGGCCGACAGAGATTTTGAACGCGCATTAGAGATCGGGCGTCCACCGAATATCAAAAAGCTCTTTCCCAATTCAAGGGCCTTGATTGTGAGCGGCAAGGTCATCGACAGGGCCATGACCGAAAAAGGCAAGGCCATGACCATAGCTGCGAATGCAAGGAATCGTTTTGTAATAAGGGGCGCGTTAATAGCTGCACAGCGGGCTAGTGCCGCTATTATCATTGAGATTGCAAAGTCAGAGGGCGGTCAGAATGCATATTGTCCTGTAAATTATTGGAACATCGCCTGTTTTGTGGATCAAACAATGAACGAGCTTGGGGTCAATGTGCCGGTTGCCGTACATGCCGATCATTATGCCATCAAGGGGCCAAAGGATATAGCGCAGGCCAAGACCGAGATACCCTCCATCTTTGACGCAGGGATCACATCGATAGCTATAGATGCATCGCATCTGCCTGACGACGAGAACCTTCTTGCCAATATAGCGCTGAATCCGCTTATTCCCAAATGGGCCGGGCTTGAGACGGAGGTTGGGGAGATAAAGGGCAAGGAGGGGCTTTCGACGCCGGATGAGGCCTTGTTTTTAATTAAAGGGCTTAATGCCCATGGGATATTCCCGGACTGGATCGCACTCAACAACGGGACTACGCATGGGCTTGAAGCAAGCGCTCAAGGGATACAAGTAGGGCTTACCGAGGAGATACATAGGGTCTTGTCCCCATATAAAGTTTCAGGCGCCCAGCATGGGACTTCGGGCAACAGCTCGGAGCGGCTAAAGGAGATAGCCTCAAAGACCAGGACCACCAAGGCCAACGTCGCAACAGCGCTCCAGATGATATCATGGGGTCTGAAGGTCAATGACTACGGTAACGCCGAGATGGATGAGGCTGGGAATTTCATAAAACTGGAAGACGAAGGCGTCACAGAGGAGATGTGGCAGGCTATGGTTGCATATGCCTTTGAAAAAGGTCTTAAGGCTGGGGACTACAAGAAATTAAATCTCGTTTTCGACAATAAACTTATGGCGCAGCCGAGGGAGATAAGAGAGAGGATGGCGAGGAGGGTGGAAGATTTTGTATATCATCTCTTGGTCGATGTCTTCAATGCCGCCAATTCCGCGCCCCTTGCTATAGATGCCATACTTTCCACTGGTTCTTATGACCTTGGTCCGAAGGCCTCAAGGGTCGAAGACCCTGCGGATTGGACTGAAGACAAGATAAGACAGAGGGCAAAGGGGCTTAACACCAACAAGGGTCCAGCCGGCAGTTTTGACGATTAGGCCTGTAAGTCATGAGGATTATTGCCGGGGAGGCGAGGGGGCGCAGGCTCTTTGTGCCTAAGGTGCGCGGACTTAGGCCAACAACTGACTTAGTAAGAGAGGCGCTTTTCCAGATATTGACCAATCACATCCCTGTTCCGTGGACCGAGACCCGCGTTATGGACCTCTTTGCAGGTGCAGGCACATTGGGGCTTGAAGCCCTGTCAAGAGGGGCAAAGGAGGCGGTGTTTATAGAGCTTTCAAGGAAGGCAATCGACGGAATTTATAGAAATGTCGAGGTTTGCGGTTTCTTGTCCAGGGCTACTGTGATAAGGGCTGATGCCGGCCAGGGATCCGCCATGGTCTACGGATTGATCGAGAGAGAAGGACCGTTTGATGTCATTATGGCCGATCCACCTTATATGGAAGGGTTGTCAAACCAGTGTCTAGGATGGGTGGTTCATTCGAGTGCATTGCGCATAGGCGGTATTATGGCGGTAGAGGAGTTTAAAAAGGTTGAGCTTCCACAGGGATTCGGTATGGATAACGGCGACAAGGCATTGAAACTCGTCGATGTCCGCGCCTATGGACAGTCTAGGATATGGTTTTATAAGAGAGGTTGACGATGACGAAGCGCATAGCCGTTTATCCCGGGACGTTTGATCCCGTTACGAATGGACATATAGACCTCATAGAGCGCGCCCTCAGGCTGTTTGATAAGATAGTCATTGGGATCGGCACGAATCCGGCAAAGGCGCCGCTTTTCACCCTTGAGGAGCGGATTGAGATGATAAAAGACACCGTTGGGGTGGATGGGCGTATTGAAGTTGCAAGCTTTGATGGTCTGTTGGTCGATTTCGCGGTTAGACACGGGGCTTGCGCGATTCTCCGCGGTTTGAGAGCAGTTTCTGACTTTGATTATGAGCTTCAGCGGGCGCTGATGAACCGCAAGCTTGCGCGTGATATAGAGACCGTATTTTTGATGACAGGTTTTCGTTGGATATATATAAGTTCTACTATTGTAAAAGAGGCGGCCCGTTTTGGCGGAAGCCTTGAAGACCTTGTGCCTCCTCTTGTAGAAGAAAGACTCAGAGAAAAGTTCAGGGAGATAAACCTTCAGACTGTTCGCTGAATATATCGGCGCTGAATATGTATATCTTTGTCGCAGGGTCTTTCCAACATCCAGGAGCCAGTCCGGCTTTCAGACATGTTTGATCCAGAAATGTCAGGCGGTCCCAACCGTATTCAGTGGCCACCTGCGGCAGGAGTACGCCGCTGTAAGGTCCGCTTATTATATAGATGCCATGTGTCCCTATCTCTATCTCGTTGATGCTGCTGATAAGCCTTAGGGGACTCAAGACTGAGATCTCTATGTCTATTTCTTTGAGCTCCTGGCTCGTCAATGGTCTGAATCTAGGGTCATGAAAGGCGCTTGATATGGCCATGTCCATTACTTGTTCATAGAGGGGTTTGTTTGATACGAATGTACCTATACAGCCCCTAAGATTTCCATGCTTATGCAGAGTGACGAAGACACCAGAATGTCTTTGCAGTCTTGGTTCCCTTACGATCGGGATGCTTAGCGGGGCGTCTTTCAGCTTAGCATCTATGGTTTTTCTCGCGAGTTCGAGCAAAAAACGCCGTTCTTCCTTGCTAAATTGATCTATTTGTGTCATATTTTTTCCTTTTTAAATTGCATAGTTGTTGCACAACTAAAGACGATGATTATGTTTAATTTAAATATCAAAAATATTTATAATAAAAACAAGGAGGTAAACATGCGTTGTTATAAAAACCCGAAGCGGTTGACCCATCCAGCCATATGTAGAAACTGCAGGCGTAATTGTGAGTTCGCCGGCAAAAAGGACAAGGCGCAGAGGAGGGCTCGGTATTAATTAAAATCATTGCTCTGTTTCTGTCAGTGTAAGACCTTCGTCGCGCCATTTTAGCCGCTCCTGGTAGTAACCCCAAAAAAAGGCCAATACAGTCCCTGCCGCAAGCCCTGTAAAGACGGCGAATAACTTTAATCTGCAATCGTTTTCTTTTTTTAAGGGTGTCAGCTCCTTACGGCAGTATCTACAAATCAGGGCGTCTTTCCTTATCTTTTCCCTGCAATACGGACAGCGTCTCTTTGACATGGGTTGCTCCTTATCGGTGATAGCTGATTTTGACTCAAACAGGATATATGAATCAAGGATTGTTTGTCAAATCTGTCTTGACAATTCAGCATCCGATGGGCGTACATAGATTGGCCTCAGTGTGCCGATATCGCTACCGACCGCTCCTGACATGTATCTACGCCAGGCTATAAGGCCTATATTTTCCGCCTTTATACGGGCGAGATGGGCTGGTACCAGATATGCTTTTCTGTCTAGCGAGAGCTCTTTGTCTTCTTTTATGCCCAGAAGATGCGCACCGTCGCCCAAAAAAAATATCCTACCGCGACCGGGGAGTTGTTCCAGGACCTCTTTCGGGGTTAGGCACTGAAATCGACTGATCCTTACGTGCCAGCCGTCCATCTGCCCTTTATAAAAGGCCAGATAAACCTGGGATTTTTTGGCATCGAGCACAGGGCATATGATATCTCCTTCGCAGCATATGATGTTGGCCGCAAGTGCATCAAGTGTAGGGACCCCAATAAGGGGGATGCCGAGCGAAAAAGCAAGGCCTTTTGCTGTGGCAAGGCCTATCCTGAGCCCAGTGAAACTCCCAGGCCCGAGACCTACTGCTATCATATTTATATGGGACCATTCCATTATGAGGTCCTTGAATAGCCAACCTATCGCCCTCAAGAGCCTTTTTGAGTAGGTCCCGCAGCCTGATGAAAGCGTGATCTCTCCCAAAAGGGTTCTGTCTTTAAGCACGGCAATCCCGCCAAACGGTCCAGATGTCTCCAGCGCGAGCGTGATCATTTAAATTGCCTGTTATG
This sequence comes from Dissulfurimicrobium hydrothermale, assembly GCF_022026155.1. Lineage (NCBI taxonomy): Bacteria > Deltaproteobacteria > Dissulfurimicrobium > Dissulfurimicrobium hydrothermale. Next base: position 802,870 of record NZ_CP085041.1, read on the forward strand.
GGGTTGTTGTGACAGTATGAGCTATGCCCAAAAGTCTTATGATGTCGTTGTAGAATACAAACAACATTAGGGTCCCCAGGATGGCCATGCCGATCTTTTGTGCAAATTCCATCTGCTTTATCGACAGTGGGCGGCCTATTATGGCCTCGAGTGTAAAGAATGCAAGGTGACCGCCGTCGAGTACTGGTATGGGTAAGAGGTTTAAGAGTCCCAGGTTGATGCTTAGTATGGCAATAAAATAAAAAAGGTTCAGCAGCCCAAGCTGGGCCTGTTCTCCGGCGAGTTGGGCGATCATTATCGGACCTCCAAGTGTAGAGAGCGGGATCGCCCTCTGGATGATTTTTAAAAAGCCCTTGGCTGTAAGGACGGTAAGCTCCCATGTCTTCACCGATGCCTGGGCAAGTGCCTCAAGCGGATTCAGCTTTTCTATTTTCAGGTCTCCGGCGGCGCTGATGCCTATGACAGGGACCTTCACCTCTTCGCCGAATATGTTTTTGAGCCGGGTTATGTTTGGCTTGACAATCAGGTCAAGCAGTTTTTCGCCCCTTTTTATTGATATAGATATCTCATGCCCTGGGTATTTTTTTATCCTTTCAGAGACCTCCTGCCATGTCTTGACCGGCTGACCATTTATGGCGATTATCTTGTCCTTTTTCGTGATGCCAGCCTTTTGAGCAGGGGATCCAGCCTGTACATTACCTATGTCCGGGAGCAGTATCGGATTTCCATAACTAAGGAATATTACAAAAAAAATAGCCCACGCAAAGATGATATTGAATAGGGGCCCGGCGAATACGATCGCCGCCCTTTGCCACACTGGCCTGTGAGAAAATGACCCTTTTATTTCATTATCGGGCACGGGTTCATCGGGTTGCTCACCGAGCATTTTTACAAATCCGCCTAGCGGGAGGGCAGAGACGCAGTAATCTGTAGCCCCGCGAATTATCCCAAAAAGTCTTGGTCCGAAACCAAAGGAGAATTTTAGTACCTTTATGCCGAGGCGTCTGGCTACTATAAAGTGACCGAATTCATGGACCAAGATAAGGAGACTCAGTACCAAGAGAAAAGACCAAACCGTCGTCATGTTATTATGCTCCTGGATGGCGGCGCAGAGGTCATGCATTGGACAAGGTTGTCTGCTTTGAGCCTCGCCAGGGCGTCCGCCCTCAACACATCGTCAAGTCCGTTTATTTCCTCCGGTGCGATAGAGGAGAGTACCTCGTTTACTATATCGGCTATTGTATTGAAACCGATACGTCCTTCAAGAAAGGCCTCAACTGCCACTTCGTTTGCGCCGTTCAATATGGTGGTGGCCGTACCGCCCACCTTTGCCGCCCTATATGCCATGGAAAGGCATGGGAATTTATCCATTGAAGGCCTTTCAAAGGTCAGTGGAGCGGTCTTTGTAAGGTCAAGGGCTGGAATGTCCAGTTTCATTCGTTCCGGCCATGCAAGTGCATAGGCTATGGGTATGCGCATATCCGGAACAGCCATCTGGGCCACGATCGAACCGTCGGAATATTCAACCATTGAGTGGACTATGCTCTGCGGGTGGATGAGCACGTCGATCAAGTCAACCCTGATATCGAAGAGGCAGCTTGCCTCTATCACCTCGAGCCCTTTATTCATAAGCGTGGCTGAATCAACGGATATCTTTGCGCCCATTGACCAAGTTGGATGTTTGATTGCATCCTCGGCCGTAACATTTGCCATTTCCTCCTGAGACATATCTTTGAATGGACCCCCTGAAGCCGTAAGAATAAGCCTCTTGATGTCTTCCTTTCTGTTTCCAGCCATACACTGGAATATGGCTGAGTGTTCACTGTCGACAGGGAGTAGCCTGCAATTGTTTTTATCGGCGATGGCCTTTACTAACGGGCCTGCAGTGACCAGCGATTCCTTATTTGCAAGGGCTACATCTTTCCCTGCATCCAAGGCGGCTATGGTAGGTATAAGTCCGGCTGCCCCGACCATGGCCGAGACGACTATGTCAACCTCTGGCATCTGTGCCAGCGCCCTATAGCCGGCTTTGCCGTAGAGGATTTGTGTCCTGGGTAGACCAGGCGTGTTTGCAAGCTTCTTGGCAAGTTCAGGCGTCATGACCGTAACAAGGCGCGGCCTGAATAACCTGATCTGTTCTGCTAAGAGTGCTATATTTTTGCCCGCGCCGAGCCCGACTACCTTGATTTGTCCATTGGATCTGGCCGCTACATCCAAGACGTTTTTGCCGATAGAACCTGTGGAACCAAGGACCGATATGGTTTTCATTGAAATAGACCGTATTTTTCAGTAAGTTGCAATATCCAGTACATCATGGGTGTCGCCATAAGGAGGGCGTCTATCCTGTCAAAGATACCGCCGTGACCTGGCAGCAATGATCCTGAATCCTTTACGCCGAATGAACGCTTCACGAGTGATTCGGTGAGATCGCCGATCTGTCCTGTTATTCCAAGCGCAGCCGCAAGCGCTCCAATGAATATGGGGCTTGTCCTGTTAAAGAGCAAGGCACCAGCCCCTGAACCTACGATAACGCTGCTTACCAGGCCGCCTGCTGCCCCTTCTATCGTTTTTCCTTTACTTAGCACAGGGCACAGCTTGTGCCTGCCGACAGCGCTTCCTGTATAATAGGCCCCTACGTCACCGGCGAATATTACACAGAAGAGAAAGAAGACCCATTCCCTTCCGGCCTCAAGCGATCTGATCAAGACAAGATGGGCCGCACACAGGCCGATGTAGGATGCGCCCATCAGGAATGCAGCCCAGTTCAATAAGGGGTTCGGCCATATCTTGACGGACGGTATGAATATCAAAATGCTGCTGAAAAGCGCAAGGTAAAGTCCCGCAGCAATGGCGCCGGGTTCAGGATTTATAATGGCACATACAACTGGCAAGAGTCCGATTATAATCCCGAGCCTGCCAACTGCATTTGGACAAGGGAATGTAATTGCAAAATATTCCCTTAGACATAAGGCGGTTGCGGCGATCACCATGAATAAAAACGCCATCTCTCCGCTGTGCCCGCCTTTGCTTAAAACGGCCAACGACGCCAGTGCAAGGATGGCAGCGGTGATAACCCTTTTCCTGTGCATATCTTAAGATATCTGCTCGGCGGTAAGGCCGAACCTTCTTTCTCTTTTCTGATATTCATAGAGGGCGGCCATAAAGTCGTCTCTGCCAAAGTCAGGCCACAGGGTCGGTGTTATGTAGATTTCAGCATAAGCGGCCTGATATAAGAGAAAATTGCTAAGCCTTTCTTCCCCGCTTGTCCTTATTATAAGATCTGGATCCGGCAGCCCTGCCGTATAGAGACAGCCTGCAAAACTTCCTTCGTCTATGTCTTCAGGACATATCTCGCCCCTTAGACATCTTTCCGCAAGCACCTTGGCCGCCCTCACGATCTCAGCTCTGCCGCCGTAGCTAAGGGCGAGATTCAAAATCATTTCTTTATTTACAGAGGTCTTTTTAATGGTTTCCTCAAGATATTTCCTTACTCTATCAGGCAGTTTTTCGATCTCGCCTATGGCCTTGAGAGCTATCTTGTTCCCTAGGAGTTCATCAAGTTCACTTTCAAGGTAGTTATATAAGAGGTCCATAAGGGCATTTACCTCGTCTCTGGGCCTGCCCCAATTTTCGCTGGAAAAGGCATACAGCGTAAGTACCGATATCCCAAGTTCTCGCGCCTGCCTAACTACGGAACGAACGGCCTTTACCCCCTCTTTGTGTCCCATGACCCTTGGAAGGCCTCTGAGCCTTGCCCATCTGCCGTTTCCATCCATTATTATAGCCACATGCCCTGGGAGTTTTGTCAGGTCTTTATTGGTGGCCATTCTTTCGGTTAGAATTCCAAAACCTCCTTTTCTTTTAAAGCGAGGATGTCTTCGACCTTTTTGACGTGCCCATCGGTTATTTTTTGTATTTCGTCTTGTAGTTTAAAAAAGTCGTCTTCAGAAAGACCCTTGTCTTTTTTTTGAGCCTTAAGGCGCTCTATCATGTCCCTTCTGATGTTTCTTATGGCTACTTTGCATTCTTCGGCCATCTTTTTGACCATTTTGACCAGGTCTTTTCTCCTTTGTTCGTTAAGTGGCGGGATGTTGATACGGATCATCTTCCCGTCGCTGTTGGGTGTCAGGCCGAGGTCGGATTTCAATATGGCCTTTTCGATGAGTCCAAGGACTGCATTGTCCCACGGCTGAATGGTAAGAAGTCTGCTTTCAGGGGCGGCTATGGTCGCCAATTGGTTGATGGGCATGAGTGTCCCATAATAATCTACCTTGATACCTTCAAGAAGGGCTGGGGCCGCTCGGCCCGTCCTTATCCTTGCAAGTTCCTTTTGAAAGGATTCTATAGCCTTGTCCATTCTTGATTTCGTATCTTTGATGACCGCATCGTGCATTGTCATCCTCCTCTTACAATCGTACCTATTGGTTTTCCCATTATTACACCTTTTATGTTGCCTGGGGTCTTCATATTGAAGACGATTATGGGAAGCCGACCGTCGCGCGCCATGGAGACTGCTGAGGCGTCCATGACCTTTAGTCCCATCTCGAGTACATCCTGATAGGTCAAATTGTTAAACTTAACCGCTTCAGGGTACTTTTTGGGATCTCTATCATATATGCCGTCCACGCTTGTTGCCTTCATGAGCAGGTCAGCCTTTATCTCGAGCGCGCGCAATGCGGCGGCTGTGTCTGTTGTAAAAAATGGGTTGCCTGTGCCTGCAGCGAAGATTACGATTCTGCCCTTTTCAAGGTGTTTAAGCGCCCTGGCCCTTATAAAGGGTTCGGCCATTCTACCGACTTCGATGGCCGACATTATCCTGGTCGATACCCTCCGTTTTGTGAGCGCATCTTGGATAGCGAGGGCATTCATAATCGTGGCGAGCATGCCTATTTGATCTGCCGTGGCCCTGTCCATGCCCTGGGCTGCGCCCATAACCCCTCTGAATATGTTGCCGCCCCCTACAACAACACCCATCTGTACGCCAAGTCCATGTATCTGGGACAGTTCATCGGCAAGTTCATTTACAGCGTCCTGTGATATACCACCATGGAGGTCATCGGAAAGCCCTTCTCCGCTTAGCTTTAAAAGGACCCGTTTGTATGGTAGGGCTGTAAAATTCTTTGACGGCATATACTTGTACTATTCAGCCCCTATCTGGTAGCGTATAAAGCGCTTTATAGAGATATTTTCCCCCATTTTTGCCATGAGTTCGTTCAGGAGGTCTTGCACGGATATGTCGGGGTTCTTTACAAAAGGCTGTTCAAGGAGGCAGACTTCTTTATAGAATTTTTCAAGCCTACCCGTTACCATCTTTTCTGCGATATGTTCAGGCTTACCGGCATCAACGGCCTGGTTTTTATATATAGCCTTTTCTTTTTCGATGATTTCCGTCGGGACATCTTCCCTTCTTATGCAGATGGGGTTGGATGCCGCTATTTGCATGGCGATATCCCTTGCGAATTGGATGAATTGATCTGTTTTTGCTACAAAATCAGTTTCGCAGTTTACCTCCACCATTACCCCAAGTTTATTTCCTGCATGAATATAGGATTGTATGATCCCTTCGGATGTTACACGTCCGGCCCTTTTTGCTGCAACTGCCAATCCTTTTTGGCGGAGCCATGCAACCGCCTTTTCCATGTCGCCGCCGCATTCTTGAAGCGCCTTTTTGCAATCCATCATTCCTGCATTGGTCCTATCCCTTAATTCCTTGACCTTTGCAGCAGATATATCAACCATGATAACTCCTCCAAGAAATTGTCTTTAAGTTTAATCAAAATGAATAAAGTGTGATTATCACAGAGGCCTTGTTAGGCCTCGACCGCTGTATATTCCTCTTCAACTTCAACGACGGTCTCTTCGACTGTATTTTTATCAGCCCCCATCTCTTCTTCTGTGACGGCCTTGTCAGTCGCGGCCTGCTGGGCCTCGGCGAGCCGCTGCCTGCCTTCAATTATGGCGTCGGCCATCTTGGCCGTTATTAGTCTTATGGCGCGTATTGCATCGTCGTTGCCTGGTATAGGATAGTCGATCCCATCAGGGTCGCAGTTGGTGTCAACGATCGCCACCACAGGTATCCCAAGTTTTTTGGCCTCTTTTACCGCTATCTCTTCTTCGTTTGAATCGACTATGAACAAGGCCGATGGTAAGGATGTCATATTTTTTATCCCACCGATGTTAAGTGTGAGTTTTTCACGTAACCTATTCATCAGCAGGATCTCTTTCTTGGGAAATCTCTCTATGCTGCCGTCTTCAAACATGGCATCGAGACGTTTCAATTTTTCGATCCCTTTTTGAATCGTATGAAAATTTGTTAGCGTCCCACCCAACCATCTGTTATTGACGTACGGCATTTCACACCGTATGGCCTCTTCGGCTATAGCGTCCTGTGCCTGTTTTTTTGTGCCTATAAAAAGTACTATACCCCCTGCTTCGGCTATATTGCTTACAAAATCATATGCGGTCTTAAAAAATTTTACGGTTTTTTGGAGATCTATTATATAGATACCATTTCTTGCCCCAAAGATATATGGCTTCATCTTTGGGTTCCATCGCCTAGTCTGATGTCCGAAATGTACCCCCGCCTCTAAAAGTTGTTTCATTGTTACGTAACCCATAGGTCCTCCTAAAGTGGTTTTTCCACCACCAAGCTTTAAAAAAGATATGCCCGTCTTGCCTATTAAGACGGCACCACGTGGAGTTGCCTGGTGTGTGTAATTTAAATCTGTTCTTTGTAACACCGAGGCAGAAGTTTTGCAAGCATATGGGGGTCGATATAAATAAAAAAGGGCGATATGATATCGCCCTTTTTTTTGAATCGAATCTAATTTTTTCAGGCGGTTTTGATTTCTATCTGTTTCGGCTTAACCTCCTCTTTTTTGGGCAAGACCAGTTTTAAAACCCCCTTTTCATATGTTGCAGTGGCTTTTTCGGCATCTATGGATACCGGCAACCTTATCATCCTTGAAAAGGAACCGTATCTTGTTTCGACACGGTGATAATTTTCGTCTTTTTCTTCTGTCTTTCTCTGTTTCTCACCCTTGATGGTGAGCATATCGCCTGCAATGGAGATGTCTATATCTTTGGCATCCATGCCAGGCACTTCAGCTTTTATGATGAGATTGTCTTTGGTTTCGGAGAGATCAATGGAAGGGATCCATGTGCCCTCGGTGCTCACCAGTTCGCCACCGCCAAAAAAATCTTCCCACACCTTGTCCATCTCTCTCCTCAGATTACTTAGCTCCCGGAACGGTCTCCACGGTTGGATCTCAAACATAGCTCATCTCCTCCTTTCTTTTTTTGAAAAAAATAAGATTTGATAATATAAAGTCAAGTGGAGATGAGTTTATAGCCTCACAGCATAAATAAAAGACCCTCTTTTTCAGAGGGTCTTTTATTCTCATGTTTTTGAGGTTGTTTGACTATTATTTCGTCTTGGGGGCTTCGGGTGTTGCTGCAGGTGCTGCCTGCTCAGTAGCAGGTGCCGCCGGCTTAGCCTCTTCCTTTGGTGTTGCTGCAGGTGCTGCCTGCTCAGTAGCAGGTGCCGCCGGCTTAGCCTCTTCCTTTGGTGTTGCTGCAGGTGCTGCCTGCTCAGTAGCAGGTGCCGCCTCTTCTACCTTGGGTGCAGGTGCTGCCTGCTCAGTGGTTGTCCCTTCTTTCTTTTCTTCAGATTTTGAGCACGCCACAAGCCCGCCCATAAGGGAAACTGAAACCAATACTGCGATCAAGAGATTCAGCTTTTTCATTCTCCTTCTCCTTTTCTGATGTTGGCTCTAGAGGCCTAAATTTTTTGATAAAAATCGATCTTAATTTAATTTAAGATATTATACAAATATTATTTGAATCGTCAAGTATTATTGATCACAATGGAACAATAAATCAATGATGGCCGTTGACATCAAGGCCGCCGCTAAGTATCTTGAATCATCTGTGGGTAAGCGCACATCTTTTTTTGAGGTTATGTTTTACCCTGAGGCTGTAAAGGTCAGCTCTTCTTTATCGTCCTGTTCATCAACCCTTGCCTTGCTTTTGGGTTCTGCCATGCTTGGGGCAAGCTAAATTTTAAATATTATAAAATATTGAGGTCGAAATCAATCTAAATTTTTTAGATAGAGGTGTTATATGGCTGTCTTGAAGCAGATGACAGGGATATACATAATCATCTTTTCAGTGTTGTTTTTTGCCCCGTTCCTTTCTTGTGCCGAGATGGTTTCTGTGGGCAAAAACGAAAACCATGCGGTGGCCGAGGTCCATGGAAAGTTTATAACAATAAAGGATGTGGTGGAATTTGCCAAGACCTCGCCGAATTTTAATTCGATGCTTCAGTTCCCGGGTGGGGCACCGAAGGTGCTGAATGAACTCATATGGCGCAAACTCCTGCTCCTTGAGGGGCGGGATGCAGGAATAATAAAGCCCGGTGAAGAAAAAGAAGGCGACGATGAGCTTCTCGTCCTTCGTGTTCTCAAGAAGTTGCTGCCCCCATTTAAACCGCTCACAACCGAAGAGCTTCATTCGTTTTATGAAAGACACAAGGCCCTTTTTTCTACGCCTCTGATGCTTCGCATCTCTCAGATCAAGGTCGAGATAAAAGATAAAGGCGAAGCCGCCGCGCTGGCAAAGATAAATGAGGCAAAAAGGGCCATCGACGAGGGGACGCCTTTTGATAAAGTCGCTAAAAAATACTCAGAAGATGGATTCAGCAGGGATAGGGGCGGCGATCTGGGTTTTATTCCTATGGAGAAGATAGAGTCGTCAAAGATTGAAAAGACCCTTGAGTCTCTGCCGTTGAACAGGCCGAGCGGGGTGTTGAAAAACGGCGATGCCTTTGTCATATATATGGTGACTGAGAGAGAAGAGCCTATCGCCGACCCGTATGGCAAAATAATCGAGACAGTGCAGCAAAAGGCGGATGAATGGCGCAGGAGTAAGGCAATGGCCGAGCTTCGCAAGAGGCTTGAGAAGAAATGGGGAGTTGAATATCTGGACAAAGAATGGATGCCGAAAGAAGACAGATGACGGCGCAAGGACTTTGGAGGTTAAGGGAATTATTTTTTTGTCTTTTCAAGAGAGAGCTCGGCAATTCCTATTCAGGGCATTTGGCCGGTTTTTTTTCGATAATGGTAAATCCATTGGTGCAACTGGCCGTATATGCCTTTGTATTTAAGATAGTATTCAAGGTCAGATTCCCTGAATTATCAGGTCAGGATTTTGTAGCCTTCGTGGCCACGGCGATGTGGCCGTGGATGGCGTTTCAGATCGGTGTTCAAAAAGGACTTGCCTCGATTGAGGCTAACAGAAATCTTGTCAAGAAGGTATGGTTGCCCCATGAGTTTCTCGTTTACGCCTCTGTAGGCTCCATCTATGTGATTCAAATCACAGGTTTTATATTCGTTATTCTGGTCTTGTATTTAACAGACTTTTCGATCCATGTATTCAAACTACCGTTCATATTGCCGGTGTTGATCCTGCAGTTTATTTTTACCGCCGGCCTTGCTTTGATTTTTGCGGCACTCAAGGTCTTTGTGGAGGACTTAGGCCAAGCTATAGCCCCTTTATTTACAGTCTGGTTTTATGCGACGCCGGTTCTCTATCCAATCAGTCTTGCCCCTATACAACTTCGTAATATCATCGAACTCAATCCCATGACTTATTGTGTAAGCCGTATTCGGGATGTCATTTTATATAATAAATTTCAGATAGGCTTGATGGATGCCTTTCAATCTGTAGCGATTGTCCTTTTTTTCATATTTGCGCGCCTGTTTTTTAATAGGCTTTCGCCTTATTTCGAAAATGTCCTATAGGTTATTAAATCATCTAACAGGGTTACTAAGAGAAGCCCTGATAGAAAATAAACTGTCGTTTTGATATGTCTTTGTCTTTGGTAAGGCTCAGAAATTGCAGCAAAGGATATCCATTACTTAGTCCAGGTCTTGGGAATTTAAAAAATATCTGGTCGTTTTTGACAGGGCGGGGAGACATCCCGAGTTTTTATGCCGTTCATGGGATAGATCTGGATATAAGTAAAGGGGAGTCGATTGGACTTATCGGTGAAAATGGTGCAGGCAAATCGACCCTCCTTAAAATTATCGCTGGTGTTGTAAGACCGACATCAGGTACTGTTGAGGTCAATGCCAGGATAGGCGCATTGCTGGAGCTTGGTGCCGGGTTTCATCCTGAGCAAACAGGCAGGGAAAATATCAGGCTGGCGGCTACGCTTATGGGCATGACCAGCGCCGAGATAAGGGAGAGCATAGACGATATAATAGAGTTTGCGGATATCGGAGATCATATAGACAGGCCTATAAAACATTATTCCTCCGGTATGGTTGTCAGGCTTGGCTTCGCCATAGTTACTGCCATGCGCCCCGACTTGCTCATCACCGATGAAGTCCTTGCGGTAGGCGATGAATCTTTTCAAAAAAAGTGCATAAGATGGATGGAGTCATATCTGTCGGGCGGAGGCACCTTGATGCTTTGTTCCCACGGTATGTACCATATTCAGAAATTGTGTCGAAAGGCATTGTGGCTCAAGGATGGTAAGGCGCATATGTTTGGAGATGCAATGGAGGTGACGCAAAGCTATCTCGCCTATTTTGAGGAGATGGAGCGCGGCTGTAAAGAAAAGACGGGTCCAGAAGAACTTGGGGTGCGCAAGGCCTCAATTTATGACGATGTCTATTCAGTGTTGGAGGTACATATGGAGGATGCGTACGGCAAGATCGTTTACGACATCAGGCATGGGGACGATGTAACCGTTCGAGGGGTGGTTTATTCGCCTGACGGTCGCACGCCTGTCGTGGCCATCGGCATCTTGAGGGCCGACGGTACCCCTGTTTATGCCACATCCACAGAAATTGACGGATCTGAACCTTATATCCTATCTAATCCAGGACGATTTGGTTTTTCTATATATTTTAAAAAATTGCCGCTCCTGCCAGGAAGGTATATCCTGCGAGCCCACGCCATGGATCCTGAGGCCATGCGGCTGTTTGATCCGTTGGAATGTCCTTTTAGGGTCTTGGGTGACATAAGGGACATGGGTATTTGCTATTTGGAACACGTATGGCGGCATGAATAATCATATCCGCCTGTTTGATCGGCGATGACTGGTTTTTATTTATGAGCCTGAGACAGAACCTTTTGGATCTTTTCGAGCTTTTTTTGTTGCCAGGGCTCGCGATTTTTATCCCCTGGCCCTTTTGTTTCCGAATCTACAGATTTTTTGCAGCATTTGATTGGATTTACAAGACAGAGACCCAGATGGCCGTCAGCCGGGCTGCAGCGATCGCCGGAATCGCCGATACCATTGCTTGGGCATCTGCCTATCGTTTGACAAGGCTCGTTGACCATGCCGATCTCTACCTCTCTCTTTTCCGCAGTAACAGATGGTTCAAGAAATACGTCTCGGTGACAGGTCTTGGTTGGCCAGCGGATGACGTCCCATTTTTGGCCATAACCTTTCATTTCGGCGCTGGTCTGTGGTCTTTGAGGCATCTGAAGGCCACTGGAAGATTCATCTCAGGCCTTATGAAGGGATTCAACAGAGAGGAGTTCCCTGGCAGGTTTGTACGCTATTGTTACGGTCGCCTTCGTACCTATGCGATTTCAAGGGCTGGGGTAAAAAACCTCGTGTTTCTCGATAAGGGCAGTTATTTTAAATTGAGAAACGTCTTCAGTGCCAGGTCATGTCTTGTTGCGCTACTGGATGTTCCGACAAGGCGGCAGCGAAATGCCATTAAGGCTTCGCTCTTTGGCCGTGATATCTTTTTGCCGCGCGGCTTGATCCATCTGGCAGCGAGAGAGAAGATCCCGATTATAGCCTATTCAGCCACGCTTGACAGAGAGACCGGCGCAAGGACAATAAATATAAGCGAACCAGTTAAAAGCGATAGCGAGGAGGTTCTTGCCGATTATCTTGTAAATGAGCTTAAAAAGGTCGTATATTCCGATACGGCATCTTGGCATTGTTGGGAATATGTAGATATGTTTTTTGTTGATCATGAAAAGTAATCATATATACAATAGAGTAATGTCCATTGATAGTGGTGATTCTCTCTCTATAATTGCAAAACAGGTTAGACATGGCGCCAAAGTATTAGAACTTGGTGTTGCTTCAGGTTATTTTGGGCGTTTTCTAGTTGAACAACTTGATTGTATAGTAGATGGTATAGAGATAGATCCATTAATGGCTGAAATAGCTAGGAGATATTATAGAAAATTAATTATAGGTGATTTGGAAAATATCTCCCTGAGTGATCAGATAGATACTGATTATAATTATATTATATGTGCAGATATCCTCGAACATTTAAAGGAGCCATCCCAGGTACTTGAAAATTTAAAATCTTTTTTAAAAAGGGATGGTGAAATTTTAATTTCGATTCCGAATATTGCTTATGCAGGGGCGGTAATTGCGATAATAAGCGGGGATTTCCCTTATAGAGACGAAGGATTGTTAGATAAAAGCCATTTAAGATTTTTTACTCTTAAAAGTTTTTTACGGATGCTTATTGAGCTTAAATATGACGTAAAGAGAATAGAAAAAGTACATCTGTCATTTGAAGAAAGTGAATTTGCTTATATGATAAGCGAGATAGACCCTCAGATTAGAAAGTATCTCTTTGGAATTCCTGACTCCGATGTCTATCAATATGTTCTTGCTGTGGGCTTGTATGATTCAGCAAATGGATTTTTTAATCCAAGATCTAAATTGTCAGTTTATCCTGAGGAAGAAAAAATAGATGTAATCATACCTGTTTATAAAGGCGAAATAGAGACAAAAAGATGTATTGAGAGTGTATTATCGTATGAACAGAATGCGCCATTTGAAGTTATCGTAATAGACGATAATAGTCCTGATATGTTTATTTATGAGTATTTAAGTAATCTTGCAAGTAAAGATTTAATTACATTTATTTATAATTCACAAAATCTTGGTTTTGTTGCCTCTGTAAATTCGGCAATGTTGTTACATAATAAAAGAGATGTTATAATTTTAAATAGCGATACAATTGTCTCAAATGATTGGATAGATCGTCTTAGACGCTGTGCTCTAAGCGATCCTGCAATTGGCACAGTAACTCCTTTTTCTAACAATGCTACAATATGTAGTTATCCGAATTTCTGCGAAGATAACGAATTGCCAGAAGGTTTATCAGTAGAATATTTGGATAATTTATTTAAAAAGATTAATTCATGTAAGATGATTGATATACCAACTGGCGTCGGTTTCTGTATGTATATAAAGCGTTCTTGTTTAAATGATGTCGGCATGTTTGATTTCAAAAATTTTGGGAAGGGTTACGGTGAAGAAAATGATTTTTGTATGAGGGCATCAAGATCAGGCTGGCGTCATGTGCTCTGTGGAGATGTCTTTGTATACCATAAAGGCGGTGTAAGCTTCTCCGGTACCAAAAAAGAATTGCAGCAAAGAGGTATTGAAACCCTAGTTAAACTTCATCCTGATTATTTGGATATTATCCGTAGCCACTTGGAAGCCGATCCTGCCAAAGATTTGCGATCGGCAATTGATACAGCGATAGTTAAAAATAAAAATAATTTTCTATTAAATAAATATAGAGGCTTTTTAAATAGATTATTTGGATCAAAATTATAATTATAATGTGACAATGATCGAATCTCGAAATAATCATATATTATGTTTCCCTGTGTTATCAACTGACACTTTGTTATCTAATGATATCAATTTAATTTTAAAGAAGTGCTACTATGATACTAGCATCTTATTTATAGATATGACAAGAGCTGGAATTGATATTTTTGATCCAGTTTTTGCAAAGTATCATGATATTTTTATTGAAAATTCTAATGTAATATTCCGTCGGATAAATATTGATTTATATTCTAATGCCATAATTGCCTCTCTTGTTGTGTGTTTAAGAGAATTTCCATGCAATGATGTTTTATTTATTAAACCGGAGTTAAAAGTACCAGATATGTGGGATGTGCGTCTAAAAAAGGCTGCATATTCTGATTCCGTTATTGCTACAGCATCTCCAATGTGTGATTGCTCACCTTTTTTTTCTCTTCTTGATGTAAATAGTTCCAATGATAATACCAATTTTGATTTTGAAGATATAGATCGTCTTTCTTTTTGTCTTGGCCATCGTTTTGTTTATGAGACGCCTTATTTTTTTGATGGCTGTTTTTATCTAAGATTTGATGCTTTGAATGAAATTGAAGATCATAATTTATTGTTTAGTAGCAATTCTAATTCGACTTTAAGTGATTTAAATAATGCATTAATTTCTATCGGTAAATTACATGTTTTATGTGATCATCTTTATGTTGGCTACGATAAATCAATAAGTAATTGTGTATCTTATAACAATATTGATTATAGTAAATATAATTTTGTTGATAAAGAATTTCTTCTATCGCATCCATTAACTACTGTTCGTCAGGCAGTTGCATATTTTATTGATAAAAAATATAAAATTATTTCTATGCCAGGTCTTGAATCAAAGCCTGTTATCCTTCATATAACTCATAGTTGGGGTGGTGGAATTGAGGAATGGATTCGCGATTTTTCAAATGTTAGAGATAAGGCAGTTAATATTGTTTTAAAATCTATAGGCAATTCAGGAGTCTATGGATATAGGCTTGCCCTTTTTACCAATATTAAAGATACTAATCCAATTAGATTATGGGAATTATCGCTTCCAATATTGTGTTCCAAAGCCAGCAATATCGAATATAGAAGAATTCTTAATCAAATCATTAAAGAATTCTCAGTTGATGCTATTATTATATCATCTTTTATTGGTCATAGTTTTGATGTTATTTCAAGCAACAAAAAGACTGTTATAGTTTGTCATGATTATTATCCATTTTGTCCTGCTATAACGACATATTTTGATGGAGTATGTGCAAAATGCGATTTTGATAGTTTGTCAAGTTGTATCTATCATAATAAATCGAATTTATTGATGAATAGTCCTGAGTTTTCGGCCCGGGAGTGGCTCAATCTCCGTGGAGAATACGTAAGATTGATCAAATCGCACGGAGTGAGCTTGGTTGCCCCATCGAAGTCCGCTGTTGAGCGCCTATGTGCGCTTGAATCACGTTTTTCCCCTTTGGATTTCACGGTCATTCCTCATGGTTATCTCTTCAATGACTTTTCAGTGGCATTAGATGGGGACAGATCCTTGCGGCCCTATCCCATGGCCCATTCAAAGATGCGGGCGATCGTGCTTGGTCAGTTAAAAAGGGAAAAGGGGCTTCATCTGCTCCAGGAAGTTTGCCATGGGCTATCCCAATATGTAGATATATATTTAGTGGGTTGTGGGGAAAAGGCGAAGCAATCGCTGAGTGACGCCAGGTGTATAAAAGAGATTATAGAAAGATATGATCGATCGGATCTGCCTGGCATTATTAAAGGTATAGCGCCTGACTTTGGATTGCTCCTTTCCGTATGGCCAGAGACCTTCAGTTATGTTTTAAGCGAACTCATGATCCTTGGTGTCCCGCCAGTGGCTACTGCCCTTGGCAGTTTTAAGGACCGTATAATAGATGGAGTGAATGGTTTTCTTTTTGAGCCAAGCGGAGACGCCCTTTTAGAAAGGGTCCGACTGCTTTCGGAACATCCGGCCATGTTGACAGGTGTCAGAGAGAGGCTCAAGTGTTTCCGGCATCGGTCGCTTGATGAAATGGTCGATGATTATGTGCGTCTGTTAGGAATAGGCCGGCCGCAAGCCGCCCGTTATGAGCCTTGCATAGGCACGGAAACAGGGCTTACAGAGCCGTATATGCGGCTTTATTCCTCTTATAAGGGGCTGGAAAGGGCTTATGCCCACATGAAAGAGGCATATGAACAGAAGACCGAGGCGTGCGAGCGGATGCAGTTGCGCATCGCCGAACTTAATGAGTCTTTAATGGCCGCAATAACAGAATCTGAAAATATGCAAAAGAAATTGGAAGAGATATATGGTAGTCTGTATTGGAAGGTAGGCCGTTTCTTTAAGTTGATCGGTTCAGATTAGTTAGTTGGTGATTTTATGCC
Source organism: Dissulfurimicrobium hydrothermale (assembly GCF_022026155.1). Classification (NCBI taxonomy): domain Bacteria; class Deltaproteobacteria; genus Dissulfurimicrobium; species Dissulfurimicrobium hydrothermale. The sequence continues at coordinate 818,891 of NZ_CP085041.1, forward strand.
AGGAGGTGCATATATGGCCAAGGTGGCCGTTTGTGGTTCAAGGAGCATCAATTCCTATGGGTTGGTAAAAGATGTACTTGATCAGCTCTTGATAGAGGAGGATGTTGTGCTCTCCGGCAATGCCCCAGGGGTTGACCGCATGGGAGAGGAATACGCCAGACAAAGGGGGCTTGAGGTCAAGATCATACCTTCTGAATGGGCCAAGCACGGTCTTAAGGCCACCATGATGAGGAATGAGGTGCTGCTGAGGTCCTCCGACTTTGTGATCTGCTTTTGGGACGGCCTCTCTGAAGGTGCCGGCCATATGCTTGAGATATCCAAGAGGGCGAGAAAGCTGTTGGCTGAGGTCAGAATTGACGGGTATCTCAAGTTGTTCTTGAATCCAAGAAGGCTTTGACGCTTTGTATTCGATAGGTCGAAACAGAGCCCTGTTTGCCTGATCTGGTTGGGGGCGGCGGTTGAGACCTTGCCTTTCAGTGCCCCAAAAGGTCATCGGTACTTGTGTTCGAGAATTCTTTTTTGGCTAGGGGATTGGGTCTCTATTTAATTTAAATTGTTGGGCGGGTATTGGTTATGATGGATTTCGGCTGGTGGACTACAGGCAGGGATCGGGCGGCGTTTGATCTCTTTGATGCCGCCTGGAAGGGCATACAAGACGGCGTTATCAGCGGTAAAATCTCTTATGTATTTTGTTCGAAGGCCAAGGGAGAGGGTGTATATAGCGACAGGCTTATGGACGAGGCGTCGATGCGCGGTCTCCCTGTCGTGAGCATCTCTGCGGCCAAATTCATGCCGGAGCTAAGGGTGGCTGATCGTGAGAGATGGAGGGATCTTTATCACGGCATGGTGCTCGACGCTTTAAAGGATCTTCATCATGACATTGTAGTGCTCGCGGGTTATATGTGGGTGGTAAGTGCAAGGGTCTGCCGAAGTTTCCCGATCATAAACCTTCATCCGGCGCTCCCCGGCGGGCCCTGTGGTACATGGCAGGAGGTGATCTGGCAGCTCATCCAGGAAAGAGCTGGATCTGCAGGGGCGATGATCCACCTTGTCACCCCTGAACTCGACAGGGGGCCGGCTATAACCTATTGCAGGTTCAAGATAAGAGGTAATGACAAGTGGGATATTTTGTGGGATCAGCTTGATAGATCTCTCAAGACCACCGATCTTGATGCAATCAAGGCCTCTTATGGAGAGACCCAGCGGCTTTTTGCCGCGATCAGGATGGAAGGGGTAAAAAGAGAGGTCCCGCTTACAATCCAGACCTTGAGGTTGCTGGCAAACGGCGATATCTTGATAAAGAACGGTATGCCCTTTGACAGGTTTGGTAGGGTGCTCGAGGCCCCTTTAGATCTTACACCCGAGATCGACCCATCGCTTCAGGGAGCGGCCAACCGCATCGATTGATAAGATCTAATTTATCTTTAAGCTTCAAACTGTAAGGATTGCGCGACAAAAAATATCTTGACAGATTTAATAACGGTCATATACTTAACAACTAAGCCTAAAAAAGGCTTAATTCAAAATAAAAAGAGGGGGTTTAAAAATGCGCAAAAAGATTTTAGCCGTAGTTTCAGCTCTTGTTTTTTCCTTGAGTATAGCGGGTATGGCCATTGCTGGTGAGTGCACTGGTGAGGTCACAAAGGTTGAGGGCAACAATGTAACAGTAAAGTGCAGTGATGGCACTGAGATGGAGGCGACAGGCGCGGCCAAAGTCGGTGAAAAGGTGACCGTAAAAGACGGCAAGATTGAGGCTGCAAAGGCCGCCCCAAAGAAGAAAAAGATAGAAGGTTGCTAATTCGTAATTAGAAGACATCGATAGATCAAAAGAAGGGGGCCTTGCCCCCTTCTTTATTTTTGGTCTTTTAATTTATCAGGCGCCTTTTCCCTTATCCCCAAGGGATTTGAGTTCTTCTATGGCCTTTGTGTAGTTTTTTGTGCCGAAAATTGCGGATCCTGCAACAAATATTTCGGCACCGGCACGCGCTGCGTCAAATATGGTATCGCAGTTTATCCCGCCGTCTACCTCTATTGCGACCGAAAGACCCTTATCAGCCAACATCTGCCTCAATGCCTCGGTCTTCCTCAATGCCGATGGTATAAAACGCTGCCCGCCGAAGCCGGGGTTTACGCTCATGACTAGTATGAGGTCGAGTTCATCCAGACAGTATTCAAGGGTAGAGGGCGGCGTGGCTGGATTCAGCACGGCCCCGGCCTTGATCCCGAGGTCTTTTATCTTTTGGATGGTCCTGTGCAGGTGTGTACATGCCTCGACGTGTACAGTGATCCAGGATGCCCCTGCCTTTGCGAAGGCGTCTATGTATCTGTCTGGGGCCTCGATCATGAGGTGGACATCGAGCGGAAGTCCTGTGACGGGACGGATGGCCTCAACGACCATAGGCCCTATGGTCAGATTGGGGACGAAGCGGCCGTCCATTACGTCCACATGGATGGCGTCAGCTCCTGCCTCTTCTACGGCCCTTATCTCATCTCCTAGGCGGCTGAAGTCAGCGGACAGGATGGAAGGCGCGATCATGATTCCCATAGAGCATCTCCGTTAGATTTGGTCTTTACGAAGCGGCATTTCTTTAGTAAGAGCATTGATAATACCTTTATTTGAGGAAAATGAGAAGATGCGAGAGGCGGGTGTTATAGCCAGCAGAATGCTTGACTTCATGGGCAGGGCATCGTGGATAAGGAAGATGTTTGAGGAGGGTTCGAGACTGAAGGCAAGATACGGTACGGAAAATGTTTGTGATTTTACGCTTGGGAACCCCGATCTGAACCCACCCGATCGTTTCCGCGAGGCGCTTGAGAGCGTATCGAGGGATCGAATGCCTGGCGTACATGGTTATATGCCTAATGCTGGACTCTTTGATGTGCGAGAGAAGGTGGCTGCGTCTGTAGGCGAGGCCCATGGTGTTAGGCCCTCATCCGATGATGTCATCATGACCTGTGGTGCCGCAGGCGGGCTCAATATCATTTTTAAGGCCATGCTGGATCCTGGCGACGAGGTTATAACCCCAAGCCCATTTTTTGTCGAATATTACTTTTATGTCGACAATCATGGTGGCACGCTCGTGCCAGTGGATACAAAAAGGGATTTTTCCCTTGATATTTCGGCCATTGAGAAGGCTATCGGTCCAAAAACCAGGGCCGTGCTGATAAATTCCCCCAACAATCCGACAGGTGCGGTCTACGGCGAGGGTGAGATAGCGGCCTTGGCCGGGCTTTTAAAGGATGCAGGCGCCTCTTTTGACAGGACCATATTTCTCATCTCGGATGAACCATACCGGAGATTGACCTTTGACGGCGTTATTGCACCGCCCATCCTTAAATATTACGAGGCAGGTCTTGCAGTCACGTCTTTTTCTAAAGACCTCTCCATACCAGGAGAAAGGATCGGCTATGTCCTAGTCCATCCTCAAATGCCAGGGCGAGAGGTTGTCTTGGGGGCCTTGATCCTGGCAAACCGTATATTGGGTTTTGTAAATGCCCCGGCATTGATGCAGCGGGCCGTAGCCATGTGTCTGGAAGATACGGTGGATGTCGGGATATATGAAAGGCGCAGGGATCTTATGGCCAGTATACTTACCGAGGCAGGTTACGAGTATATTATGCCGAAAGGGGCGTTTTATTTCTTTCCTCGTTCACCCATTGAAGACGATTTAAGATTTGTTGATCTCTTGAAAAACGAGCTCATTTTGGCCGTACCTGGTTCGGGTTTTGGATGCCCTGGCCATTTTCGTTTGGCCTTTTGTGTTGATGACAGGGTGATTGAGCGCTCACGGAAGGGTTTTATGCAGGCCATGGAAAGGGCCTGGGCTTAACAAGGCGCTTCAAGCACAGCGGCGAAGAATAGATCAGGTCCATCCTCTTTGGGCTTGATTTCTAAAAAACCGGCTTTATCTGCCAGCATTTTTGCCCGGTCTGGCAGGCAGTTACGACATGTTATGAGTCTAAAATCAGGTCTTGTTTTCAAAAACGCCTCAATCACACCAGTCGTTTCGTCAGGTTCAGTGGTGCAGACGGCATAGACCAGCCTTCCTCCAGGCCTGACCCGCTCCGAGGCCTCTTTGAGTAGTTCAAGCTGCGTTCTCGAAAGGATCTGGATCAAGGCCTCGGTCCGGTTCCATTTTATGTCGGGGCGGCGCCTTATAACCCCAAAGCCAGAACATGGGGCGTCGATGAGAATGCGGTCATAGTTTTTTAAAAGCCCTTGTTTTGTCTGGACTATCTCGATGGACTTTAATTCCAGCCGATCCCTGACTTCAACAAGTCTTGCAAGCCTTTTTTTATTTGGATCAAATGCATGGATCAGCCCGACGTCTGATATGATGTCAGCTATGTGAATAGTCTTTCCGCCCGCGCCAGCGCAGAGATCAAGGATCCTTTCATTAGGCGTCGGATCAAGAAGCAGAGTGACGAGCTGGGCTGCCTCGTCCTGTACTAAAAAGAGGCCGTCATTCCAGCCCGGGAGTGTGGTGGGTGCACCACTGAAGCCATGTACCACCAATGCGTCAGGGCAATATCTGCCAGGTCTCGCCTCAAGCCCGGCTTTGCTCATAAGGGAAATGACCTCGCCTCGTCGGGCCCGGCGCCGGTTGACCCTGAGTGTCAAGGGGGCCCTTTGATTGTTCCAGAGGCATCGTATCTTTGTCTTATCAAGGCCGTATCTTCTGATCCATCTATTCAGCATCCACATGGGATGGGACGTCTCCAAGGACAGCCTTTTGATCGGATCAAGACCTCCAGCGTTGTAAACGGTCATGTCGCCGCCATTCCTTGCCTTTGTCAAACGCCTTAAGACGGCGTTTACCAGCCCTGCAGCCCTGTTGTCTTTTGTGGCCTTGATGGCCTCTACCGCCTCGTTTACCACTGCAAAGTCGGGGATTTTATCTAAAAAAAGTATTTGATATGCCCCTATGCGAAGATGTGACCTTGTTAAAGGGGAGAGGATGCAGCCGTTGTTTACTCTTGAATCTATGATCCAGTCAAGCAAAATAAGGTTTCTTACCGTTCCAAATATGAGTTCGTAAAAGAGTGCCCTGTCCCTTGGGTCTAGCGGCTCATGGTGTTTCAGGGTCTCTTCGGCCAGTTCGTTTAATGGTGGGCGATTTTTATAAAAATTTTCCCACCTTAGCAGGAACCTTGCTGCAAGCATCCTTACGGACGGAAGAGGCGGTCCAGCTGTCTTTTTAAGATGTGTCCTGTCAAGATCCAAGGACGATCCCATCTGTAATTTTTGTCCCCTTCAGGAATTCTTTGGCGCCGAGACGTCTTTTGCCAGCCAAAAAGAGTTCCTGTACAAGGAGCGAATCCCTGCCGGTGGCGATCAACAGGCCGTTTTCGCCGGACTCAAGCACCGTTCCTGGCGTGACAGTCGTATGCCTTTTTATTATTATGGGGCTGAAAAGTTTGAGTCTTTTCCCTCTGAAGATGGTATATGCCCCAGGCCGCGGATCAAGGGCCCTGATCAGGCAATGGAGCTCTTCGGCGGGTTTGGCCCAGTCGATCCATGCTATCCCCGACCCTAAAGGCGGCGCATAGCTTATCTCACTTTTCGGCTGGGGGAAAGGTGTGATCGCCCCTTCCTTGAGGCCTCGAATAGCCTTGAGGAGGAGCCTGGCGCCAAGTTCTGCAAGGCGCCTGTAGAGTCTGCCGTAGGTCTCGTCCTCCTCGATTGTTACTGCTTCGGCTAAGAGAATGGGGCCGGTGTCCATTCCTATGTCCATCTGCATAATGGTGACGCCGGTTTCCTTCTCGCCCTTTAAAATGGCCCATTGGATTGGCGCCGCCCCTCGAAATTTAGGCAAGAGCGAGCCATGGACATTGATTGACATGATGCTCGGGATGTCAAGGACCTGTTTTGGTAGTATCTGGCCGAATGCCGCAGTAACCAACAGATCGGGTGAGAGGTCTCTGAGGGCCTTGATAAATCTCGGATCATCCGCCTTTTCGGGCTGGATCACCGGGATCTCGGAGAGCAACGCCTCCTCCTTTACAGGGCTGGGAAGAGGTCTTTTGCCTCTTCCCCTGGGCCTGTCAGGCTGGGTCACTACCGCCGTTACCTCATCTTTGCTATCCAGAAGCGCCCTTAATGACGGCAAGGCAAAGTCAGGGGTGCCCATAAAGACGATTCGAAATATCTTGTCTCTGTCCATTGCCTTATTCCTTGGGCCTTGTTTTAGACCACTTTTTGCGGAACAGGGCCCTTTTTAAAGGGCTCAAACGATCAATGAAACAGACACCATTAAGGTGGTCGATTTCGTGTTGAATACACCTGGCCAGCAGACCGTCAGCCTCGAGCCTTATTTCCTTTTCATCCCTGTCATATCCTGTGACGAGTATCCTTTCCGCCCGCTTCACCTTTTCAGAATAATCCGGGAGGCTTAAACATCCCTCGACATCTGTAGCCTCTCCGTCAGCCTCTATTATTATCGGGTTTATCAACACAATAGGTTTCTTGGGTTGTTCCGGCTGGGTTATGTCGATAACGATGAGCTCTTTCAAGATCCCGACCTGATTGGCGGCAAGGCCGATACCCTTGGCCTCGTACATGGTCTTGAACATCTCGTCTATGATTGAGACGATATCGCCGTCTATCGACTTAACAGGAAGGGCTTTTTGCCTTAGAATCTCATGTGGATAGACAAGTATCTTCATAAATTATGAAAATAAGCCCTTGATGCAGGTTAATCAAGCATGAATATCATGAAACCGCACAAATCTATCGGTCTTGCAGGAGCCTTTATAGAAGAGGCTATTGAAGACGGTCTCTTCCCTGGCTGCACCCTTTCCATACGTTACGGAGGACTTGATCTGGATTTGGCATTTGGGAGGCTCGCATATGCGCCATGGGTTGCAAGAGTGACAGTAGATACCGTTTATGACCTTGCCTCTCTTACTAAGCCCTTGGCTACAGCCTTGGCCGTACTTGCCCTGGTGACAGAAGGGAGGATGAGACTCGATTCCAGTCTTGATGATCTGTTGCCGTCAGTCCCGGATGATAAAAGGTCGATCACGGTATCCATGCTGCTTTCCCACTCGTCCGGGCTCCCTGCTCACAGGCCGTACTATAACCGCCTGGTAACCCTGCCTCTTGAAGAGAGAAGAGGTGCGTTGCTGGATATGATCCTTAGCGAACCCTTAGAGTGCGTCAAGAGGCCAATCTACAGTGATCTTGGATTTATGCTTTTGGGTTTTATAGTGGAAGACATAATGGCTATGCCGCTAAACGAGGCGGTCCACCGCCTGGTCTTTATGCCATTTGATGCAAGGCAGCTCTGGTTTTCCGGTGAGGACTTAATGCCTCTACATGATTTCGCCCCATCTGCCGGTTTTTGCGGTCTGAGGAAAAGGGTGCTCTGGGGCGAGGTAAATGATCAGAACGCATGGGCGCTGGGCGGAATTGCTGGCCATGCTGGTCTTTTCGGGACTGCATCCTGTATCAAGGCCATGCTTTCTAGACTGCTCTCACTCTATAAGGGAGAGTCGATCGTCCCTGGATTTACGAGTGGGCTTGTCCGCAAGGCCTTTACCCCATGTTGTGGCACCTGGGGTCTTGGTTTCGATACGCCCTCCGTTTATGGTTCTACGTCAGGTCGTTTTTTTTCAAAAAATAGCGTTGGGCACCTGGGATTTACAGGTACGTCCTTCTGGATGGATCTCGACCAAGGGGTTATTGTTGTCTTCCTTTCAAACAGGACGTTTCCGCACCATGCCGAGGCGAAACAAGAGGAGATGAGGCGGTTCAGGGCTCGACTTCACGATGCGATAATGACAACTTTATGAAGATTTTTTGCGGCAGGTTGTTTGTTTGATTATCCATGTATGTAGATATCCATTCCATATCCTGCAGGGTCCTGTAGGGATTGACATGTCGCAAGAGGCCATGGATGGTCTTAGCCTGGTTCATGTAAAGGATGTCCGTAGCAAGAATATTTATCATTACTAACAAGGTTGGTCGCATAGAGACCTAGACCTGATATGTCTTTGATCCATGGGTGTTTATATGAATGAAATCATACCTGATATGTCATTGATATTGGATGAACTCCGAGCCGTATCGCAGACCTATGAGGTCTATGTTGCAGGCGGTCCCGTAAGGGATTGGCTGTTAGGCCGCAGATGCGCCGATATCGATCTTGTAGTTCCGAGGGACGCCCTTAAAACGGCATCTAGCTTTGCAGGGTTTACAGGCGGGGCATTTGTGCCCCTTGATGCGGAAGAGGGGGTTGCGAGGGTGGTGTTTTCGGGCCTTGTCCTTGATTTCAGTCAGTTTAGACATGGCGCCGCCACCATTTGTGAAGACCTGAAAGAGAGGGATTTTACTATAAATGCCATGGCTGTATCGCTTGACAAGGTCCTTTGTCTCTTGGACAGCGTAGCCCAACCCTCGGCAAGGCTGGATACTTCTCTGATCATCGACCCGACCGGCGGTCTTTACGACCTTGAGAATGGTAGAATAAAGGCGATATCCCTTAAAAACCTCCAAGATGATCCATTGCGAGTACTCAGGGCCTATCGTTTCCAGGCCCAATTGGGTTTTGAGCTGGAATCTGATACGGTGAAGTGGATAGATCAGGCGAGGGATGGACTTTTGTCTGTTTCCTCTGAACGGATCAGCTATGAACTCAGGCTTATCATGACCACAGGCAGGGCGGCCGGCGTTTTTGCTGAAATGGCACAAGGCGGTCTGTTGTTTTTGCTCTTCCCGGAGCTCAAGGCGATGGAGGGTGTTGACCAGCCCGGTTTTCACCACCTTGATGTCTTGGGCCATAGTCTCGAGACATTAAGGGCGGTCGAGGAGCTCATTATGGACCCGTGTGTCAAATTCACGTCTTGCAGCGCCTTGACCGATTGGGTGGTTCAAAATCAGGAAAAGGTAGTGTGCCTCAAGTGGGCCGCCCTTTTCCATGACGTTGGAAAGCCTGTGTGCAGGGGCAAAAAAAATGGCAGGGTCACATTTTATCATCATGATGAGACAGGGGCTGCATTGATAATGGGGATAGGGCGGCGTCTCAAATGGCCGAGGCGCGACACCGATTTTGCGGTACGCCTTGTTGGTCTTCACATGAGGCCATTCCATCTCTTGGGCGACTTGAGGAGGGGTGGGCCATCCCTTCGGGCCATGAGGCGCCTTGTCATGGAGATAGAGGCCGATTACCCGGCGCTCTTTTTACTTGCAATGGCGGATAGCATCGCAGGTTGTGGGCCGCTGAAGCCGCCGGAACTTGATTTTGAGCTCTCCATACTCTGGGAGAGGGTTCATGAATTTTATGTCGGGCGCCTGGCCCAGCTGAGACAAAAAAAACGTCTTCTTACTGGCCATGACGTCATTGCCCATTTCGATCTCAGGCCAGGGCCGTTGATCGGCAGGGCACTGGATGCCGTTGAGGAGGCTAGGCTTGAGGGCATTGTGGGTTCCACAGACGAGGCAGTTTCATTTCTGGAGACATGGTTTAAGAGAAATAACCTTTCTTAGTCTTAGAATGTACTTGTTTAAAAGTATTTAAATAGATTTGTCTCCCTTGATGTCTTTTTTAAACAAGAGGCTTCCGCGCTCCATCGCGCAAAAATCCCCGCACATGGTACACGTCTTCTTATTCCTCGGAGAGCGGCTGTCCCTTATCTCTTTTGCCCTTTGAGGGAACATGAGGAGATCCATCTGCTCGTCCCATCTGGTGTCGCGTCTTAAGATGGCCACTCTTTTTTCAAGGTCGCGTCTCCCCGGATATTTGGCCAAATCTCCTATATGGGCCGCAAGGCGGGTTGCGCGCACACCCTCTCGGACGTCGTCTTCGTTCGGGAGGGCCAGGTGTTCGGCAGGCGTGATGTAGCAGATGAGGTCTGCACCGTATCTTGCCGAGCTTGCAGCACCTATCGCGGCGGTTATGTGGTCGTAGCCAGCACCGCTGTCCGCTGGAAGCGGCCCAAGCACATAATAAGGCGCGCCATCGCTCATACGCTTTTCTAGAAGAATATTTGCCTCTATCTCATCGAGCGGGACGTGTCCGGGCCCTTCGATCATCACCTGGCATCCCATTTCTCTCGCTATTTCAGCAAGTTCGCAGTTTATGATCATCTCTGCCATCTGGGCGCGGTCATGGCTGTCGTGGATAGCGCCCGCCCGCATTCCGTTTCCAAGTGAGAGGACCGCATCGTAGCGTTTCATGAGTTCAACCACGCGGTCAAACTGTTCATATAATGGATTTTCCTTGTTGTTATGTTCCATCCATGAGACCATAAACGTCCCGCCTTTCGACACAAGGCCGCCGTAGCGGTAACCCTGTCTTCTGAGGCGTTCTATGGAAAAGCGGTTTATGCCGCAGTGAATGGCCATAAACGAGATGCCGTCGGCAAGCTGTCTTTCGATAAGGTCGAAGAGCTCCTCCGGGTCAAGCCTGTTTGGATTTTTGCGTCTCCTTGAGGCCTCGCAAAAGGCCTGATAGAGTGGGACGCTCCCCACTGGGAGGGTGGTTGCATCGATGATCTTTTTTCGTATCTCGTCCAAGTCCCCGCCTGTCGATAAATCCATCAAGGTGTCCGCACCCTCTTCCTCTGCCGCCCTTGCCTTTTTTACCTCCATCTCGATGTCAACGATGTCGGAAGACGTCCCGATGGAGGCGTTTATCTTGGTCCTCAGGCCCTTGCCTATCCCGACCACACGTTGGTCCCTTGTACGGCTGTTCAATATCACAATTGCACCTGAGGCCACGCGGCTTCTCACGTCCTTGGCGTCCATCCCCTCGTCATTCGAAACGGCTTTTATTTCTTTTGTGATGACCCCTTCGCGGGCGTATTGGATCTGAGTCTTCATTTTTTAACTTTTTAGTCCCCTTTCTCTTAATTTTTTTATTCCATTTTTGTTCGTCCATCTCGTCAATAATGCCTTATGATATCCCCTTTATGAAGGGCATCAATGACCACCTTCCTTATAAGGTCATATATGGCCTGAGGGTCTTTGCCTTGTGCAAGGGGGCCTGTTGCGGTGTCGCCTGGGCCGATCCGTCCGTCTGCGTTCTGGTCGGTCAGGACCAAAATGGGCTCATTTTCGGGCCCCTTGCCGTTTTCGTCGAAAACCATGACCTTGAGCGAGCGGTTGCCGTCCCTGCCCTCTTTGATTTTTATCAACATCCGCCCCATGGATGTCTTAAGGCCTGTCTCGAATGTACATACACCGTCCGGGCATACAGGAAATCCGCTTTTATCCGTCTCAATTATGGAGGCGAATGGGCGTATAACGCCATAGAGGTTACGGCGGCTGTTGAGGATTATGACCGTGTCGTTCGGTCTGACCAATGGGAAGATCTGGTCTATATCTTTGTCATTTAATGCAACACATCCTTCTGTCCAATCAGCCTCCGGTACGCCGTCAAACAATCTATAGATACCGCCGCCGTGAATACCGATCCCGCAGCCAAGTCCGGTATCGCAGGGGACAGCCTCTGATTTTTTGATCGCCGTGTATATTTTTTTGTATTCCTCAGGGGAGATGACCCCTCCCATCAATGCCCTTATAGCGTTGATAAGATTTGGATATGATATGCCCAGGAAACGATGGAAGCGGCTTTTTGGTTTTTTGTATGTGATGAAGTAGAGGCCTTCCGGCGTGGCGGCGTCGTTAACCTTGTATTTGTCGGAATCAGGGTCTATGCCAAGAGACACATGCACCTTTACCGCAGGTCTTTTGTCTTTCAGGACGGTCAACGTCTTCCGCGCCTTGTCTATTACTAGACAGGTTGAGGCAAACGCATATCTTGGCACAAAGATGTTTATGAGCGTGAAGATAAAAAAAAGGCGCATCGCTTGACTTTTAAAAAATTTTTCTAATATCATATAACTATTGAGATAGAAAAGGAGGAAACTGAAATGCAGAAGAAGAATGCGATGAATCGGATGTTGTCAGGGATGTTTGTCTTGGTTGCCCTGCCATACCTTGCCGGGCTTGGTGGTTGTGCGGCTTCCCTAAATAAGGAAGACAAGGCCCTTTTGGAGAGCTCAAAGCAGTCCGCCGAGGAAGCGAAGGCCGCCGCAGCCAGGGCTGAGGCGATAGATAAACAGCTCGAGGCGATGGGGGCTCGTCTTGAAAGCGCTGCATCCAGCGCCGAAGAGGCTGCGAAGAGGGCTGATGCGGCTGCCAACAAGGCAACCGATGCGGCGGAACGCGCAGAGGCGGTGGCAAAGAAGACCGAGCGCATCTTCGAGAAGTCCCTCAAGAAGTAGTCATTTGAGGGTTACTGTCCATTTTTTGGACTGGCGACAGCCATGGGTACACCACTTTTTTCTTTCAAGGCCTTATCGAGGGCCGCGAAGTCTATTTCAAGCGGACCCATGGCTGTTTCACACTGCAGAAGCCTTTTCATGGCCTCTTTTAACGGGTCTGCTATTTTGTTGTCAAAGTCATCGAAGACCTGCACCCAACATTTGCCATTCCCCCAGCCTACTTTGATGGGTTCATAGGTGACCCTCACCATCGTTCCTTGCGGCACAATCGGGTAGAGGGCGGCTATGTCTTCAGGATACATGCGGATACATCCATGACTTACACGCCTGCCCACCCCGAAAGGCTTATTTGTCCCGTGTATCCCGTATTCCAGACGGGAGAGGCGGAAGATATAGTCGCCAAGCGGGTTGTCAGGCCCAGGTGGGACCTCAGGCGGGAGGTTGGGTTCCATGGCCCTGATGGAGGCGGGCACGACCCATGTGGGGTTCGGGGTCTTGCTCTTTATTGTATAAACGCCGAGTTCTGTAAGGAATCCTTCCTGTCCTATGCCCACTGGGGCGGTAATAAAGTAATCGTGGCCGCCGTTCGAGAAGAAGTAGTAAAGGCGCATCTCAGCCAGGTTCACTACTATGCCTGAGCTTATCCTATCCTGCGGCAGGACGAATGCCCATGGGATCAGTACTAGCCTGTCTTTTGGCGGTATCCATGGGTCTATCCCCGGGTTTGCCGATGTAATCTGATTGTAACCCAGGTCGAACTCCCTCGCGATGTCGAGCAGCGTGTCTCCTTTGTTTATCTTGACCCATCTTGTCGTCCCATAGATGGTGCTGTCGGGCGTCAAGACAAACGACCGTAGGGCAAATGCGTTTTGTATGCTGGCCATCCAGCAGAAGATGGAGATAAAGAAGGTTGTGCTTGAAGTATAAAGTTTAGTACGTTTCATGTCATTTTATACCTAGCAGGGAATCCAGTCGCATGAAATCCATGCGTTCTTTAAGAAGGCCGTCCAAGTGCGAAAGCTTTTTGGGTTGATGAAAATGGCTTTTTCCGAAGAAGTTTTCAATGACCTCTATTGCCCCCATGGTGTCCAGATTTGTAAGTATAACAGGCACCCCAGCCTCTTCGGCCTTTCCTATGATCATCGGACTTGGACGAAGTCCACCAGTAAGTATGAGGCATTTCGTGGAGGTTTCAAGCGCTGCAAGCTGTATATCCGGCCTGTCTCCACCGGTTATTACCGCCTTGTTCCGTTTTCTGCGGAAAAACCGAAGGGCGCTTTCAAAGCTCATCGCTCCTATCATTATATTCTCAACCAGTTCGTCTAGCCTTTTTTTTGCACAGAGTACATCACCTCCAAGTCCTTCAAGAAATTCTTCTACGCTTGCAGCCGTCAAAAGTTTCTCTTTAGGCAGCACACCGAGCACGGCTATACCTCTTTTTTCAAGATAGGGCCTTATGAGTCCATGGACAGTCTCGATCTTTGAGACGTTGACCCGATTGATTACGGCGCCAACCATGGAATCTCCAAGGCGGATCTGCGCCGTTATCAGGTCATCCAGCACCTGCATCTCTGTTTCAAACGGCACTACCACCAGGGACCTTGCACTGAGCGAGGGTCCTGTCTGTACCGGGGCCAGGTTTACGAACCATCCTTCCCTGAGGCTGGCCCCGCCTTCAAGTATAACTATGTCTTTTCCGTCGGCTATAATATTAAAGGCGGCGTTTACGGCTGCAGGGAAGTCAATCGTCATACCCTTAAGGACATCTTCGATTACGCGGTTGTTCAATATGGTAGGGGACATGGCCTCAATTGGGTCAGCAAGCTTGAAAGTTGTTTTTATAAAGGCGGCGTCTTCGTCTATGGCCTTTCCATCCACAATCTTGGGATTGGTGCTGAGAGGCTTCATATAGCCGGTTTTCAGCCCCTTTTTTTGAAATCTGTTGATAAGTCCGGCGCATAAGGCGCTTTTACCGGAAAAGTTCTGGGTAGAGGTTACATATATGCTTTTTGTCATGACATCCTCCAGCCTTGTCAGTTCTTCAATACGAACCTTACGTCTAGCCCCATCACGCCCCATCCTTCTTCGAAGACTACGAGCGGATTTATATCCATCTCGACTATCTCGGGGAACTCCGTCACGAGCCCCGAGACCTTGAGGAGTGTTTCGGCTATCGCGTCGATATCGAGACGTCTTGTCCCGCGGGCGCCGTAAAGGAGCCCTGCCGAACGTATCTCAGAGATCATCTCAAGGGCCTCTTCTTTTGAGAATGGGGCTATACGAAATGAGATGTCCTTTAGAATCTCAACATATATACCCCCGAGTCCGAACATCACAAGGGGTCCGAACTGCGGATCTCGGTTCATGCCGATTATGACCTCGGCATCTCCTTTTATCTGTTTCTGGACGAGGCATCCCCATATTTCGGCGTCAGGCATATAACGCTGGGCCCGGAGCGTGATAAGGTCAAATGCATCGCGCACCTCCCTGGCGTCTTTTATATCAAGACGCACGCCGCCAATATCTGTCTTATGGAGTATGTCGGGGGAGGCTATCTTCATGACCACCGGATAGCCTATCTCTTCAGCGGATTCTACAGCCTCCTGCGGATTTTTGCAGAGCCTGGATGTAGGTATTTGAAGTCCGCATGCTGAGACGATCTCCCTTCCCTCAGCCTCGCCCAGTTCGGCCCTGCCTTCATTTTTTGCCTTTTCTATAACAGCGCGTATCCTGTCGCGGTCAAGGGTTGCCTGTTTCGGGATGTGAATAGGTGTGTCTTTCCATCTCTTTTGGTCCCACATTACCTTCAAGACAGCTACGGCCCTTTCAGGCGTGATGAAGTTTGGGATATTGCCTTCCTCAAGGATCTTTTGGGCAGTTTTAAGGTTTTTGTCCCCGATGAAACAGGCTATGACGGTTTTTTTTGCGACCTTTGCCATCTCGACCACCACCCTTGCCGTTTCATCGGCCTGGGTCATAATCTGAGGGGTCAATATGACGATCAGTGCATCGACTCCAGGGTCTTTTGTAACTAGTTCGAGTGCTGTTCTGTAGCGTTCAGCCAAGGCATCCCCAAGGACGTCAACCGGGTTCAAGACGCTTGCCGCGGGCGGGAGTGCCATGGAGAGGGCGTCCATCACATCTCTGCTCAGGCGAGCGAGTCTTAGGCCTGCACGTTCGATGGCATCCGCTGCCATTATTCCAGGACCGCCGGCATTGGTCACTACGGCTATCCGATCCCCTGAGGGTAGCGGCTGTATAACCAGGGAGGCGGAAAAGTCAAAGAGGTCTGTGATAGACTCGGCCCTGATGATGCCCGATTGCCTGAATGCCGCCTCATAGGCCTTTTCGCTCCCTGCAAGAGTCCCTGTGTGTGAGCTTACCGCACGCGATCCAGCGCCAGTCGACCCCGATTTTATAGCGACAAATGGTTTTTTTTTCGTAAGGCGCCGGCTTAGCTCCATAAACCTTGCCCCGTCGGTGATGCCTTCGAGATATCCCATCACTATCTTGACATGGGGGTCATCTATCCATGCCTCCATAAAATCCAGTTCATTAAGGTGCGCCTTGTTCCCCAGGCTAACAAACCTCGAAAATCCAAGACCTGCGGAAAGAGATATGTCTATTATTGACGTGCATAGGGCGCCCGACTGGGACATGAATGCCGCCTCTCCCTTAAGGGGCATGGATGCAGCGAAGGATGCGTTCATGGGCGTTATGGTGTCTATGACGCCGAGACAGTTTGGACCAAGGATCATCATATGGTGTTCTTTTGCGATATTTGCCATTTCAATCTCCCGAAGGAGCCCTTCATGGCCTGTCTCTCTGAAGCCTGCCGATATTACGACCGCCGCGCCGACCCTGCATTCGCCGCAGGCCCTGAGGGCGTCGAGCACAAAATCTGCTGGTATGGCTATTATCGCAAGGTCTATCGGCTCTTTGACGGCCCTGATGTCGGGGTGGCTTTCGATGCCGAGGACTGACTCGGCTTTAGGGTTGATTGGATAGATGGGGCCTTTGAAACCGCTTGCTACGAGATTTTTAAGTATCTCATGGCCCAGTTTGCCTGGGTGAGCCGATGCGCCTATAAGGGCGATGGCCTGTGGAGAAAACAGTTTCTCAAGCATGGTCCCTCTCTTGCCTTTCTGTCTCAGTGCCCGCAAGGTTTTGTTTTATTAGGCGTTGCACCCTGCTTGCAAGTCCCTTCTGTATGTCGTCTTGCATCATCAGGACCGTCTTTTCAGGGTCTTTTGCATCCCTGATCGGCCTTCCGATGACTATGTGGTCCGCCCCGTTTGCCATGGCGTATTTTGCAGTGACGACGCGTCTCTGATCGTCTCTCGTAGAATTTTCAGGCCTTATCCCAGGGGTCACGATGAGGAAATTCCACCCAAGCCGTTTTCTTAGCATAGCGGCTTCAAGGCCTGATGCCACGACGCCGTCGCAGCCGAGCGATAAGGCGGATTTTGCACGTTTATAGACTAGCTCATCGAGCGCCCCTTTAAAACCGAATTCCAGCATGTCTTCGTCTGAGAGGCTCGTCAGCACCGTGACGGCAAGGACCTTGGGCCCTTCCCTGGCACAGGCTGCCGCATCCACCGCCGCTTTTACTATCGAGGAATCGCCGTGTACAGTCGTAAATTCTATGCCTCTGCCCTGAAGCTGTCTTACGGCCCGCGCAACCGTTCGCGGGACATCGAAAAATTTTAGATCCAGAAATATCTTGTGACCCCTGGCTGCTATCCATTCCACCATGTCAAATCCGCCGGCAAGGAAAAGTTCCAGGCCTATTTTGTAAAATCCGACCTGCCCTTCAACGAGTTTTACCCATGACCTTGCCTCTTCCGGCGTGTCGACATCTAGGGCAAAGATAAGACGGTCCCTCAAGGGGATATCGTTTGGTATCGCAGCCATCCGCAGTTTATCCTTTTATTCTTCATATCATGCCGGAAATTTCAAAGTCAATAGACTTCGTATACCATCCCTCCTTGACGTGCAAAATCCGGTGTGTTATTAGCTTTTTTGTTCAAGGGGCTGTAGCTCAGCTGGGAGAGCGCTTGAATGGCATTCAAGAGGTCAGCGGTTCGATCCCGCTCAGCTCCACAATTCAGGCATTAGGGATGGCCCTGAAGGGGTTTTCCCCAAGAAACACGCCTCTGTCGTATGATTATTGGCCTTCTTGTGCGGCAGGGGCGTTATAATTGAATTCATTTTTTAGTCCTTGCATACCACTTTGAGCTGTCGCCACTATGATCGATCCTTTAAATAAACGCACGGCCGTCGATGATTCGAGGTCTCGAGAGGCGGAATTGATATTAAAAGCCTCAAAGGAGATCATGGTCAAATTTATTGAATGTGGACGTGTAGGCCCTTCTTCTTTTGAAGAAACATTCCAAATGGTGTTCGCTTCTATAAGTAAGGCGGTTTCTGGATACATGCACAGAGACCTGTCAGACAGGGATTAGGTCGCGCCTTTGACTGTCTTGGGCAGGTCCCTTTATCGCCTTTACTCCTAGTTATCGCCTCTTAAAAATAAGTCCTGTGCATATCCTCATTATAAAAATGAGTGACAGTTCATTTTTGCCTTGACATCTTGGCGAGAGTGTTATATTGATGTATGTGATTTTTGGTGCAATCGTAAGGATGATTTGGATCGTTTTTTCTTGCTTGACATTTTATACAGAAAGAAATAAAAGAATCTAAATCTATGATCCATTGAAATAGCATATCTGGTGAATTTGGGTGCAATCATGAACAGCAATTCATGATTGCGGTCTTTTGTTGCAACAAAGGGGGTGGCATGATGAGTGGGTTTGAGACCATAGTCATGTATCTGGGTATGTCTTTATTGGCCATCGCGGCGATGCTTGCCATCTCTGCAGCGCTTGGTCCGTTGCGTCCAACTCCAAATAAAAGAAGCACATATGAATGCGGCGTCCCGCTTCTCGATCCGGCAATCAAGCGTTATGATGTCAAATATTATCTAGTGGCAGTGCTGTTTCTCGTATTTGATCTAGAGACAGTCCTTATATATCCCTTGGCCGTTAGATATCGCGCCCTGGCTCAATATGGCTGGGGTGTTTTTTTTGAGGTCTTCATATTTGTCGCAGTTTTGTTGGCGGGTCTTTTTTATGCCATAAAGAAACGTGCGGTGGAATGGGAATAAGAGGGAGAATCCAATGGGGCTACAGGCATACAGCGGTTCTGGGTGGATACTTACCAAGCTTGAAGATCTGATTAATTGGGGTCGCAAGAGGTCGCCGTGGCCGCTTCCTTACGGCACCGCCTGTTGCGGTATTGAGATGATGTGCGCGCTAGCCTCAGGTTATGATATGGCAAGATTCGGTGCAGAACGTCCAAGTTTTTCACCCCGCCAGGCGGATGTCCTTATAGAGGCAGGGACGATCACTAAAAAGATGGTCCCGATATTAAAAAGGATATATGACCAGATGGCTGAACCGAAGTGGGTGATAGCAATGGGGGCTTGTGCATGCAGCGGAGGCGTCTTCAGGACCTATTCCACGCTCCAAGGCATAGATAAGGTCATCCCGGTTGACGTCTATGTGCCAGGCTGCCCACCCAGACCCGAAGGTCTTTTGTACGCCCTTATTAAGGTTATGGAAAAGATCGAAAAGGACCATCCTCTCAGGAAGCAGTTTGATCAATTGAAGCTGGGGGTCGACAATGGAGCTTAAAGACATGATCAGGGGGTGTCTTGGGCCATTAGCTGTGGCCATCGATGAATTTCGTGGGGATTTGAGCGTGGAGGTACCAAAGTCACACATAATAGACGCCCTCCGCCGCCTTAAGGATGACCCTGGACTTGGTTTCGATTTTTTGAGCGACCTCTTTGGTGTGGATAATTCTGAGATTTATAAGAAAAAGACCGCCTCTAAAAAACCAGGCGATGAGGGCCCAGAGACGCCTTCTGAGAATGACATGCCTTCGCCGCCACGTTTTGATGTGATCTACCTTCTGTTGTCATTAAAGACAAACAGGCGTCTGCGGGTTAAGGCGCGGATAGCTGAAGATGATCCAGTGATCGATAGTGTAACCTCCATATGGAAGGCGGCCACATGGCCGGAGCGGGAGGTGTTTGATATGTATGGTATACGCTTTAAGGGGCATCCTGACCTTAGAAGACTCCTGATGTGGGATGAGTTTCCGGCCCACCCCCTTAGAAAAGATTATCCGCTTGAGGGTATGGGGGAGGAAAGGTGCCTAATTTACGAATAAATCCTGAATTCCTTCAAAGGAAGAAGGGCGGTTGGGTTTGTTAAGGTTTGTTCGTAGGCTGGTGTTTTTAAAAACGGAGGGTAAAGGTGTTTCAAGATTCTTCTCTGTCAGGCCATTCTACTGGTGATTATGTCAAAATAAATATTGGGCCGTCTCATCCGGCCATGCACGGCACTTTGAGGGTTGTAGCCTGGACCGACGGGGAGACCGTCATAAAGGCAGATCCTGAGATAGGCTATTTGCATCGCGGCGTGGAAAAGATGGGCGAGTCGCTTACGTATCATCAATTCATCCCACTTACTGATAGATTGAATTACTGTTCCGCCATTTGTAATAACGTTGCATATGAGATAGCAGTGGAGAAGTTGCTTGGCATTGAGATACCAGAAAAGGCCCAATTGATCCGCATTATAATGATGGAGCTTGCAAGGATAGCCGATCACCAGGTTTGTGTCGGCATCCTTGGCGTTGACCTCGGTGCATTCACGCCGTTTTTTTACCTGATTATCCAGCGCGAAGAGATATATGAAATATTTGAGTGGTATAACGGTGCTAGGCTTACCAATACATTCGGTCGTATAGGAGGGGTCGAGGCGGATCTGCCTGACGACTTTGAACAGAGATGGAAGGAGTTGAGGCCTAATCTTTTAAAGGCGATAGACGAAACCGATAAGCTCCTTACCCATAACCGCATCTGGATGGACAGAACTATAGGGGTTACCGCCTTTTCTCCGGAGGACGCCCTGAATTGGGGGTTTACAGGGCCTTGTCTAAGGGCCTGCGGGGTAAAAAGGGACCTTAGAAAAGACGAACCTTATTATATGTATGATAAGTTTGCCTTTGAGATCCCAGTAGGAAGGCATGGGGATGTCTTTGACCGCTATATGGTGCGCATGAGGGAGATGGAAGAGTCCATAAAGATTATTGACCAGGCATACAAGATGTATAAAGAGCTCCCGCCTGACGCCCCACTTATGGCAAAGGTGCCTAAGGTTATAAAGCCCCCTGAAGGTGAGGTGTACAGGGCGATCGAATCGCCGAACGGCGAGCTTGGTTTCTTTATAAAAAGCGATGGTTCTGATAAGCCTTACCGTATAAAGATCAGACCGCCTTGCTATATGGTCTATCAGGCGTTCCCTGAGATGGTTAAGGGCGAGATGATCGCCGACCTTATAGCCTGTCTAAGTAGTTTAAATGTCATTGCAGGCGAGTTGGATCGATAAGGGGGAGGAGATCTGTCAATGGATGATTGGTTGATAGCTTTGATAAAGGTTGTGTTCATCTGGGTCTGGGTACTCCTTATCGCAGTGGTTATGACCTGGGTTGAGCGCAGAGGGGCGTCAATGATCCAGGACCGCCTCGGACCTAACCGGGCGGGGCCGTTTGGGCTGTTTCAGCCACTTGCGGACGGTATAAAACTCTTTACCAAGGAAGACATAGTGCCGGAGAACGCGAGGAAGATACTGTTTAATCTCGGCCCTGTTCTCTTTGCTTTGCCAGCCTTTTCGGCTTACGCCGTAGTGCCCTTCGGAGACAAGATTGTCATCGGAGGAAAAGAAATAATCCTGCAGGTGTCTGATATTAGTGTTGGTTTTCTGTATGTGGCCGCTTTGGGGGCAATGGCTGTTTACGGAATAATAGTGGGCGGTTGGGCGTCAAGTAACAAATATTCCATACTCGGCGGTCTTAGGTCGACGGCACAGCTTATTTCTTATGAGGTTCCATGGGGCCTTGCACTTCTTGCGATAACTTTCGTATATGGAACCTTCAGCTTGAGGGAGATAGCACTTGCTCAGCAAGGTACGTTCCTCGGATTTTTGCCCAACTGGGGGATATTCAAACAACCTTTGGGTTTTATCATTTTTATGGTGACAGCCTATGCTGAAGCAAATCGTGTACCTTTTGACCTGCCAGAGGCGGAAAGCGAGATCGTCGCTGGCTACCATACTGAATATGGTTCCATGCGGCTAGGACTATACCTCTTTGGCGAATACGTAAATCTCTGTACCCTCTCAGCTCTTATGGTGACGTTCTATTTCGGCGCATGGCATCTGCCTTATATAAATATGGCCGCCTTATTGGGACCTATATCTTATGGCATTGCCTCATTTGTCGTCTTTTTCCTGAAGGTTTCATTTTTTCTTTGGTTGTTTGTATGGGTCAGATGGACTGTGCCGAGATTTAGGTATGATCAGGTCATGGGCCTTGGGTGGAAGGCATTGATACCTTTGGCCCTTATAAACCTCTTTATAACGGCGTTGGCCATTCAACTTACCATATAAAAGAAATAGGAGCAGATCTTATGGCCAAACCAGTTGTGGAAAAGAGATATACCTGGGGCGAGCGTGTCTATCTCCTTGAGATACTAAAGGGTATGGTGCTTACGTGGAGGCATTTTGTTTTTAACTTTAGGGCATCATTCAGACCTGGGCCGCATACGGTCCCTACGACATGGCAATATCCGGAGGACAGGAGGGAGATATCCCCTGTATTTCGGGGGGAACATATGCTCCTACTGGATGAAGAGGGAAGAGAAAAGTGTATCGGCTGTGGGATATGTGCAAAGACGTGCCCTGCAAAGTGCATAACTGTAGTGAACGCCAAGGTTCCTGAGGACCTGCAGAGTCATTATGCAGGGAAGACGTATTCCGCATCTTTTAATATAGATCTCCTGCGGTGCATCTTTTGCGGGTTTTGTGAAGAGGCCTGTCCTAAAAACGCCATAGTGCTTGGTCAAGGGTACGAGCTTGCACGTTATACAAAAGATGAATGCCTGCTTACCAAGGAAAGGCTCCTTGAAAATTATAGGCGCGCCAAGGAGTCAGGCACGCTTAAGTCACCGCGTAAGCCAGCTGTTGCGGCGGAACCAAAGGCAGCGGGTCCGACCGTCCCTGATGCTGCTGTGAAGAAGGCAGCCGGAGGCGTCGAATCCAAAGGCAATGCAGCGACATCGCCGAATAAGCCCAAGAAGAAGGCCGTTCCAAGAAATGTGTCGACTGCTCCTAAATAAGGTGCTTGATTTAGGCCGCCAGGGATCTTGGTTTTATTAATATTAAGGTATGTGGTGAGTGATATGGATCTATATTTTTGGATTTTTGCAGTCATGGCGACTGGCGCTGGTATTTTTATGATAACGTCGCGAGATCCTCTGCCGAGTGCTTTGGGGCTCCTTACGGTCTTTATCGCACTGGCGAGTCTTTATCTCCACCTGAACGCCCCATTGGTGGCCATTTTCCAGGTGACGATCTATGCAGGGGCGATATTAGTGCTTGTTGTATTCGTCATAATGCTCCTTATGACACCTGGAGAAAGGTTCGGCGAGAGACAACACAATGTCTCTTATCGGATACTTGGAGCTATATTGAGTTTTTGTACAATGATACTCATCGGGCTCGGGCTGAAGGGCATATATGACCTTGTTGGCGAACAAACCCTGCCCGAGGGCTTTGGTAATCCGGGGCAATTTGGCTATCTTTTTTTCAACAATTTTTTACTCCATTTTGAGGTAGCGTCGGTCCTTCTTCTGGTTGCCTTGATAGGGGCAATATATATCGCCAAAAAGAAATTGTAGGTGAGAGCCGCATGGAAACAGTTACATTGAATCACTATATAATCTTGTCATCAATTTTGTTTGGGTTGGGAATAATTGGGTTCGTGACGAGACGGAACGCCTTGATAGTCTTTATGTCGGTTGAACTCATGCTGAACGCCGTCAACCTGATGCTCGTGGCGTTTTCTAGGTTCAGGGCTGATCTGTCCGGCCAGGTAATGGTCTTGTTTATATACACAGTAGCGGCCGCAGAGGTGGCGGTAGGCCTTGCGTTGCTTATTTCTCTGTTTCGTCATATGAGAACGGTGGATTTAACTAAATTTAATATCTTAAAGGGGTAAGACCCCGCCTGCACAGGGAGTTTTGCATGGAAGGATATATCTGTCTGATACCGTTTTTTCCACTATTGGGTTTTGTTTTAAACGGTCTGTTTGGCAAAAGGCTGGGCAAGACGTTTGTCTCTTATGTCGGCTGCGCAAGTGTAGGTCTTGCCTTTCTCGTTTCCCTACTTGTTGCTAATGATGTCTTCTCAAGACTCCCCGAACATAGGCAGCTTATTCAGACCCTCTGGAGCTGGATATCTGTCGGTGATTTTCATATAGACCTTTCTTTCATGGTCGATCAGCTCTCCTGCGTGATGATATTGGTCGTGACAGGGGTTGGTTTCTTGATCCACATCTACAGCATCGGGTATATGCATGAAGATGAATCGTATTGGCGATATTTTTCTTATCTCAATATGTTCGTCTTCTTCATGGCCATGCTGGTCCTTGGTGCAAATTATGTGGTGATGTTTGTAGGTTGGGAAGGGGTAGGGCTTGCATCGTACCTCTTGATAGGTTTCTGGTATCGCGGGAATCAGAATGCCGATGCAGGCAAAAAGGCCTTTGTTGTGAACAGGATAGGCGATTTTGGTTTTATTCTTGGGATGTTCTTGATGTTTGTCACCTTCGGTTCATTGTCATATCTCGATGTCTTTCCTAAAGCGTTCCACCTCTATGAGAGTGGGAGACTTGCTGTTGATAATCCCGTGGTCGTGGCCATATGTCTTCTTATGTTCCTCGGCGCTACGGGAAAATCCGCACAGATACCACTTTATGTCTGGCTCCCTGACGCAATGGCTGGCCCTACACCTGTTTCGGCCTTGATACATGCAGCTACGATGGTCACGGCGGGTGTCTATATGGTGGCGAGATCCAATATCCTTTATACGTTGGCGCCGACCGCCCTTCTGGTTGTGGCGCTGGTGGCTGCTACTACGGCGCTTATGGCGGCTACTATCGGGATAATGCAAAATGACATCAAAAAGGTCCTGGCCTATTCGACCGTGAGCCAGCTTGGCTATATGTTCATGGGTGTCGGTGTGACTGCATATTGGGCCGGGATATTCCACCTGATGACCCATGCCTTTTTCAAGGCATGCCTCTTTCTTTGTTCCGGCTCCGTTATACATGCTATGGGTGGCGAACAGGATATGAGAAAGATGGGCGGTCTATCCAAAAAGATGCCGATTACATATGTAACCATGTTGATAGCTACGTTGGCCATCGCTGGGATACCGCCGTTTGCTGGTTTTTTCAGTAAAGACGAGATCTTGTGGAAGGCATTCAATTTCCCTTATTTTCCGCAAATCGGCAAGGTTATCTGGTTTATGGGCGTGCTTGGTGCAGGCATAACTGCCTTCTATATGTTTAGGCTTATTTTTATGACCTTTCATGGCGAGTTTCGAGGTACCAAGGAGCAGGCCCACCATTTGCATGAGTCACCATACTCTATGACAGGTCCACTCATAATCCTGGCCTTTTTGTCACTAACAGGTGGCTGGCTGGGCATATCACCCCTTATTGGGAAGAGCCTGGGCGGTGGCATACCTAATATGCTTGAACATTTTCTTGATCCTGTTTTTGAACATTCCCAGCATATCATCGCATCCGCAACCATTGCACCGCATTATACCCATTCAACAGAATGGGCGCTTATGGCCCTCTCTGTATTGATTGCTGCGGCCGGTATAATAGGGGCATTCATCGTCTACATGAAAAAATTCCCAGAACTACCTGCGCAGCTGGCAAAGACCTACAGCCTTCACTACAACCTTGTTTACAACAAATATTATGTTGATGAGATATATTATCTCTTGGTTGTCTGTCCAGTATACTATCTTTCTGTATTTTTGTGGAAGATCGTCGATGTATTCTTAATAGACGGTCTTGGTATAAATGGTCAGGCATGGCTTGTGCAACGTGGTTCGAGTGCCGTCAGGAATATCCAGAATGGCGGACTCCAGACATATGCCGCCTTTATGTTGATAGGACTTGTAGCCATGCTTTGGTATTTTTTAAAGATGAGTTGATGACATCTTCGGTTGGTTTGAGCAAAAATAAGAAACAAGGGATTGACCTATGGATAACCTTTTGACTTATGTAATTTTTCTGCCTCTAATGGGAGTAATACCGATCCTTTTTATTCCCCAAAAAAGTGACGAAGGAAAAGATGTTATAAGGGGGATATCTTTTGTTACCTCAATATTGGTTTTCCTGGTATCGCTTAGGATCTTCGCAGGATTTGACGCCAAACAGGCCAGTTTCCAATTTATTGAGCAATATCCATGGATTCCAAGCTACGGGATAAACTATTTTGTCGGCCTGGATGGTCTGTCTTTCTGGCTTGTTTTGCTCACCACATTTCTTACACCGCTTACGATCCTTTCGACATGGAAGGCGATAGACAACAGGGTTAAGGAATTTCAGGTAGCGATGCTTGTCCTTGAGACAGCCATGCTTGGCACCTTCGTTGCGCTTGATCTTTTCCTTTTTTATGTCTTTTGGGAGCTCATGCTTATCCCAATGTATTTAATAATCGGCGTATGGGGTGGCGAACGTAGGATTTATGCGGCCATAAAGTTCTTTATATTTACCGCGGTTGGTTCTCTTCTCATGCTTGTCTGCATAATCGGGCTCGTGTATTTCCATGCAGAGGCTACAGGACACGTCACCTTTAACCTCTTGTCATTATATGGCACCCATCTTCCTTGGATATATGAAGTCCTTTTCTTCGCCGCTTTTGCACTGGCTTTTGCGATTAAGGTGCCTATGTTTCCGCTCCATACATGGTTACCTGATGCCCACGTCGAGGCCCCAACAGCCGGTTCCGTTATACTTGCTGGTATTCTTCTCAAGATGGGGACATATGGTTTTTTAAGATTTGCAATGCCTCTCTTCCCATATGGATCAAGCTTCTTTACCCCTCTCATAGTCGTTTTGTCTATTATTGGGATCATCTACGGCGCCTTGGTGGCCATGGTGCAGCCAGATATCAAAAAGTTGGTTGCATATTCATCTGTGTCGCATCTCGGTTACTGTATGCTGGGCCTGTATGTCTTGACACCGCAAGGGGTTGAAGGTTCCATTCTTCAGATGATAAATCACGGGCTTTCTACAGGGGCACTCTTTCTCTTGGTAGGAATAATATATGAACGCCGCCATACCAGGCTCATTTCTGAATATGGCGGCATTGCCAGGATTATGCCGATCTACAGTACAATTTTTTTGATAGTGACCCTTTCTTCAATAGGACTTCCCTCAACTAACGGATTTATAGGCGAATTTTTGATTCTGCTAGGTACGTTTAAGGTCAATAAGCTTGCTGCTGTGCTTGCGGCATCGGGCGTGATTCTGGGTGCCGTTTACATGCTCTGGATGGTACAGAGGGTCTTTTATGGAGAGGTAACAAATCCAAAAAATTTAAGACTTCCCGATCTTAATATCAGGGAATTCAGCTATCTCGTACCGCTTCTAGTCTTTATTTTCTGGATAGGTCTCTATCCAAACTTCTTCTTGGATAAGATACACAATTCTGTGGGTGGTTTTATCGACCAGGTTAGGATAGAACAAAAAGTTGATCCTGCATATTCATATAATCTCAACCTACCAGCAAAGAAAATCGAGGCCGGCCTCGAGACCCAGGAGTAATATATGAACGGATTGGAACATGTCTTTAGTATAATGCAGTTATGGCGGATAGCCGGTGGCCAGATTATCCTCCTTGCTGTTGGTGTAGTGTTGATTTTTATAGATTTATATCTTGTCAACAATGATGGCAAAAAGCGTATCTCATGGCTGGGATGGCTGTCCGCTATCGGGATTTCGGCCGCCCTTGGCCATGTGGTCTATAGAGAATGGCATTTGACCAGCATCATCCTGATGGGCGTCTTTTCCATGGAGAAATTTTCAGTATTTGTAACAGCGGTTGTCTTGACGTCCGGGTTGTTGGCTACGTTGATAAGCATCGGTTATTTGCAAAACAACAAGCTTTATAAGGGCGAGTATTTTATCCTCCTTGTATTTGCCCTCTATGGGGCAGTTGCCATGGTGCAAGCCGTGGACCTTTTAATGATGTTTATAGCCCTTGAGATCATGTCAATTGCGGTATATGTACTTGCCGCCTTCTTAAAAGATGACCCCCTTTCTCAAGAAGGGGCGCTGAAATATTTCCTGCTTGGAAGTTTCGGGTCAGCCTTTTTCCTCTTTGGAATGGTATTGATCTATGGAATAACAGGGTTTGTAAACCTTACTCATGTTGCCGTCATCCTTTCTAATAATTCTAATAATCTCTTTGATAGGCCGGAAGTATTGGTTGCACTGGCCATGATTATGGCCGGTCTCCTCTTTAAGATGGCTATGGTGCCATTTCATATGTGGACACCTGATGTATATGAGGGCAGTCCTGCCTCTGTTACAGGTTTTATGGCGACGATGGTCAAGGCGGCCGCATTCGGTGCCTTTATGAAGGTGCTTTTTGTTGGGTTTACCCCCATGTTAAGTGACAGCGGTAATCCAGCCCTTTGCTCTACCATTAATCTTGCGGCCTTAGGGCTGTATTGGAAGCCTGTCCTGTGGTGGCTTTCGCTGTTGACTATGTTTTTTGGCAATTTGCTTGCAGTCTCCCAACAAAATTTAAAGCGCATGCTTGCTTATTCTTCCATAGCCCACGCCGGGTATATGGCGCTTGGCATACTTGCCGGTAATGACGAGGGCCGCATGGGTGTTCTTTTTTATCTTTTATCATATGCCTTGATGAATATAGGTGCCTTTGGTGTGTTGTATATCATTGACGGGAATGAAAGGGGTGCGCAGACGCTTGAAGATTATAGAGGGCTTGGCTACAAATATCCAGGTCTTAGTTTTCTTATGTCCCTTTTTTTGGTCTCTATGGCTGGATTGCCGCCTACGGCCGGATTTATCGCCAAGTTTTATGTCTTTTCCGCAGTGATAAAAAATGGTTATCTTTTATTGGCTGCCCTGGGCATACTGACTAGCGCGATCGGAGCATATTACTATCTAAGGGTATTATATATATTGTACATGAAAGAGCCAGCCAGAGAGGTGTCGGCTGGTGCGGTAGCCTTGCCGTCCATGCTTGTGCTGGTTGTTGCGGCCATTGGCGTTCTATATTTGGGTGTCCTGCCTGAAGGGCTTGCAGACATAGCATATGCGGCCCAAAAGAGTTTATCTATAATATTTTAGGGATATTTTTTGTCGGAGTTTGGGCCGTATGCTTGACAAATTGTAGCATAGAATTACATTCAAAAATTGTTTAAGTTAATTGTCACACAAATAGATTGAATGCTAATTTAAGAAGGCTGTATACTTGATTGTCGGCAGTCGGAATATGGAGGAATAAATGAAGATTGAAGAGATAGAAAAATTGAAAAACGAGGGCGTTGAGCACCTTCCTTCAAAAGAAAGACGTGATTTTTTACGGCTAGGTTTGGTTGTGACAGGTGTCTTTGCAGGAGGCTCGATTCTTTCATTGATGTCTGCAAAACGCGGTCATGCAGATGTCGAAGGGATTGTATTAAAACAATACAGCTATAAACCTCATTACAGCATGGTGATACGTCAGGATCGTTGCATAGATTGTCAGCGTTGTATGGATGCCTGTGTAAAGACCAATCACGTGCCGGATTATGGTTATAGGACAACGATTTTAGAAAGGGAGTTGGTTATCGGCCCTGGTTCAAAACAGCGGGAATTCATGCCTGTATTGTGTAATCACTGCAATCGTCCTCCATGTGTTAGAGTTTGTCCCACCAGGGCCACATATAAAGACAAAAAGACCGGTATAGTCAGAATGGATATCAAAAAATGTATAGGTTGTAAGACATGCATGGCTGCCTGTCCATATAATGCGCGTTATTTCAATGAAGAGATACGGGCGATCGATAAGTGCGATTTTTGTTGGGAAAATAGGTTGTCAAAAGGTGAGACCCTGACCGCCTGCGCCGCAGCTTGTCCGGCTGATGTAAGAATCTTCGGGGACATCTCAGATCCTTCAAGCAGGGTTTATAAATTAGTGCATGAACCAGAGAGGGTGGTTTGGGTATTGAGACCTGAGACAGGGACCTTGCCTAATGTATTTTACACAAAAGGTTGATTAAAATTCTATCGATTTTATTGGACGCAAAACGAATAAATAAAACAGAAAATGCGAGGATGTGATCCATGAAAAAAATGATCGTAGTAGTTATATGTTCGATTTTTATTTGTTTATCGGTATGCCTTTCATATAAAATAGTTTTGGCTGGTGACGACGATGAAGGGGGAGGCCCAATACTTTTTACAAAACCTGTCAAGGCAGTACTTTTTGATCATAAAACGCATCTTGGTTTCGGCTATAGTTGCGAAGATTGTCACGATAAACTTTTTGAAGAGGCAAAAGGTACGGCAGAGGAAAAAGGAGATTTTACAATGAAATCGCTTTATGCCGGAAAATATTGCGGTGCGTGTCATAATGGCGAGACCGCATTTGCTTCAAATACAAAGTGCGCTGTTTGTCATATAGGCGTAAAGGGTATGAATCGTCTCACTAAGACCGGTAAAAAATAATATCAAACGGTCTTTACTTTTAAAACTTTAAAAAATTTTTAATTGATCTAAGACCCAGCTTCATGCTGGGTCTTATTTTTGGTCTTAATTATCTCATTTTAACAAGATTTTAAATTCAAAAATTTTTTTAGTACCGGTTTTTGAAAGCGGACCGCTCTCCGCTTTCAAATCCGGTTGTCTGTTATCCTCGTCTATTTTTTATGTGTTATCCTAAGTTTTTTATCAAGCAAAAATAATGCCAAATCTGATTTCTATATTTATTTTTTTAATTAAATCAATAGAATAATTAGCATATAGATTTAAATTAACAAATTTAATTTATAAAATTATAAAATTTTAGGCTAAAATTGCGCCACTTTTATAAAATTTTAGGCTAAAATTGCGCCACTTTTTCTTTTATAAAATTTAAAAAAAAATTTGAAAAAATTTTCGGGATTATTTTGCGTCGTCTATTATTTTTTAATAAATTTATTTTAAAAATTAATAATTTTAATTAAATCAATAAATTATTGAATTTTTTTTTAAGATTATGATACATATTAAATGTGTATTTTATAGATATTTAAATTTAAATTTTTATTGACAATTATAACTTATAATTTATATTTTTTATAAAAGAGATCTTTAAGAAAATTAAAGAAAGGGGGTGCTGATATTAAGATAAATAAAATAAGATCTCTTCCAAATTTGTTTTGCCCGGCCGCTACCGGGGGGTTCTTGAAGGAGGTGCCAACAAATGTTTAAAGGTCTGTTTTTCCTCGTCATGTGGATAGGTTGTGCGTCACTGCATACCTATTTTGATCTAAAGGTCAAACCAGTGCTTAGTGAAAAAATAAAGCAATGGAGTGAGACCTATAAGTAACTTAAAGTAATTTATTAAAATTTAAATCTTTAAGAAGGAGTGTTATCCTATGTCCGACGTAAAGACCGCTACATTAGACAAATCGCTGGTCGCAACATCAAGGGCCTATAATGCCGCAATAGCAATATTCGGCCTTTTAGCTGCCATAGGTGTTGCTTTTGGAATCGATGCCTTCATAGTTGGCCATAATCATGTCTATGGCGTAACCAGAGAGGTACCATGGGGTCTTTTGATCTCTACCTATGTTTTTTTTGTTGTCACATCGACCGGGTTGTGCCTTGTTTCGTCGATAGGGCATGTCTTTGGCACAGAGAGTTTTATGCCCATAGCCAAACGATCGGTTTTCCTGGCAATAGCAACTATTATAAGCGGTTTTATGGTTATTGCATTCGAGATAGAAAATCCCTGGCGAATGGCTATCTATAACGTGATTTCTCCCAATTTGACTTCAAATATTTGGTGGATGGGCACGCTCTATGGTGCATATCTTTTCTTCATGTTGATAGAGTTCGCCTTGCTGCAAATTGGACGCTACAAACAGGCATCCATGGTTGGGCTCTTAGGTGTTATTTCAGGTGTTGCCGCCCACAGCAACCTTGGCGCAGTCTTTGGGTTGCTTGCCGCGCGTGAATTCTGGCATGGTCCGCTTATGCCGATCTATTTTATTGCATCAGCCATGATGTCAGGCTGTGCCGCGGTCCTGTTTTTTACCTGGATAGCCTATAGGGCAAACGGATGGAAGATGAGCGTTGCAATGGAACGGTCTCTTTCTGCAACAGGAAAGCTCGGTTTGCTATTAATGGCCGTCATAATGTTTTTTACTTCATGGAAGATACTTGCAGGTATTGCTGGCAAGCCGCCTGGAGAGTATGAGGCTATGCAGGCCATATTAACAGGTAATTATTCCTTGAATTTTTGGGGCGGGGAGATATTACTCGGCATGGTTCTGCCTTTCATATTGATCTTAGCGGTAAAGGCAAAGAATCTCAAGGTCATGTTTTTTGCAGGGGCACTTTGTCTGATAGGTATCTTTTTTATGCGCTATGATTTGGTCGTTGTTGGACAGATCGTGCCCTGGACAGAAGGTATGGGGATAGTAGATATGCCGCGATATTTTTCTTATACTCCAAGTTTCTATGAGATCATGATAACCATAGGCGGCTTTAGTTTCTGTGCGATGCTCTTTCTCATGGGAGAAAAACTCTTTAATGGACATCTGTCTGAGGAACATCATGGATAGCCTCTTGGGATGTGCTGTGAGAAGGATTGACGAGGCGGCTGCTACGCCTATTTATTCAATAGGCGTAGCAGCCTATTTGTTGGATATGCATCCAAAGACATTACAGATGTTGGAGACCGAAGGTCTTGTTTATCCAAAATATAACGGATTTCTTAGATTATTTTCACAAGCCGATATCTATTGGCTTAGATGCCTTACGGCCATAATATATGAAATCGGTGTGACATTGCCTAGTTTAAAGAGATTGCTCCAACATACAACATGCTGGAAAATCTTAAATTGCAAAACTGAAACCAGGATGAGCTGTAAGGTCATAATGGGTGACAATCCTGCGATATGTTATACAGAAAGTCCCGGACACCCTCACGATATTTTGGTTGATTGTGCTATTATATCAAAGATTTCAATGAATTGAACGTTAAATGCCGTATGGAATGGGTCTGCATTGTGTTTTAGTCAGACCCATCCTTTTTCCAAATCGCTGCACCGCACAGTTCCGTGAGTCTTGTCAGAAATATCCCTTCAAGCCTATTGGAATGCTCTTCCGTTTTATTTATTTGCTGTCGCTGGTATCTCTTTATGGAAATTCCAACCAATGTCTGATCCGTGAGATTTGTGCGGGCACCGAGGACAAGCTTCCCAATCAAGTCTGACGATGGGAGGTTAATTTGTGACCAATTCCTGTCATCCATAAGCACAGTCTTGTCGTTGAATATAGCTTCTTCTGCATAAGCGCGGCAGCCGAAAAAGATCTTTTGTTCATTGAAATTTTGTTTAAATATGTCTTTTAGAATACCAATTGAGTAAAGCCATATTTCATCTTTATTTCCAAATAGTTCAGTTTGGTTAGATGTTTTTTTTAGTAAAATTTCGGCCTGTTGGTCTATTGTTTTGCCATAAGGACATCGATTTTCGTAGTTTAAAAGTGTCCATTCAAAAAGTTTTAGCAAGAGGAAAATTGCCGTTATTTTATCTTGTTTATTTTCTAATTCGCCTAAAAGAAGTCTTGAAAGCTGAGTTATTGTATTTGCTATATCATTGGGTAAATGATCTTTGAATATTTCTTCATCATATTTGCTTGTAAATGAAACTATTCCTTCTTCTTTTGCTATTTTTGCTATAAAATTAGTTAATAAAATTTGTCCAATTTTTTGCCATTTATTAAGATTATCATATAATATATTTGTTAGTGCTATTTTAAATTTATAATCTTTTTCATTTATTATAGTATTTAATTTACTTTTTATTATTTTTAATTCCATAAAATTTTAGTTAATTTATGTTTTATTTACTGTCCAACCCATAGGTACACAAATGATAGGACATGGTAGTAATCTTATTACTTTTTCTACAGTACTTCCAAAAAATATTTCGTCTATTTGCCCTATGCCCATGCTTCCATATCCGCCCATAATTATCATATCGGCCTGTAATTCTCTTGCCTTTATTGCTATTTCTTGGAAGGGTCTTCCATATGATACAATTGTGTCTTTGATAAAATTATTTTCTGATAATTGAGATAAAAAATTTCTGAAAGATTGTTTTGCTTGATTGATTAAGTGATCTTTAACCTTTTCGATTGGCTCTTTTATATATTCTGCAATATGTTCAGCATATTTAGAATTGATAACATAAATAAGTATGACATCTGCTTTCCAGATTTTGACAAAATTTTTTGCATAAATTATGCTATTTTTTGCACAATCTGAAAAATCAACTGGTATTAAAATCATTGATATTTCCATAGACAGTAATTCTCCAAAAATTATTATTTATTTTTTGATGTGCTTTTTAATCTTGTTCTTTTTTATTGAAGTTAATTTTGAATTAAGCTCATTAATTTTATTCTGTAATGTAGAGATATTATTTTCTATATCTTCAAATTGCTCTAATGCTAAAGCATTAGTTAAATCTTTCCAGGCTAATAGTAATTCATTATATTCTATTGGAATATTATGATTTATTTTTTGATAGTTTTCATGTAATTGTTTTATTTGTAGTGCTAAATTAGCAAGTTCATTTTTAGCTTTATTTAGTTTTTCATTTTTTATTTTTTGACTAATATTTTTTGCCTGAATTGCTAATATTTTTGTTTTTTTTGCAGCATATATGGCTTCATAATATTCTTTATTATTAGCATATATATATGCTTTTAATAATAGATTTTGAGCATCAGATATTTGTTGTTTGGCATATATTAAAGCATTATGATATTCTGCATCTTTTACTGCTGATATTGCTTCTTGTCTTGCTATTCTCCATTCTTTTTGTTCTTTGCCTATTGGTGTTTTTTCCCATAATTTTTCGAGTTGTTCTTGAATAGAATGTTTGATATTTTGAAATGATGGCAAAGAAAACGCTGATGTGGCTAATGTATATAAAACAATAGCCAACACGATAAGATATCTATTGATATAGATAATTTTTTTTTGCTGCACCTATTTAGCCAGAAGATTGTTGATGATATGATCTTTTATCCACTTGTCGTCCCACCATTCTGTTGGATTTATAAAGACTCCGTGCACCATCATTGCATAGTGCAGATGGTCGCCGCCGCTGAGACCCGTTGAATCGGTAGTGCCAATTATTGTCCCACGTTCCACCCTGGCTCCAACGGCTGTATTGATTGATTCAAGGTGTCCGTATAGACTGGCAAGCCCAAAGCCGTGGTCTATAATGATTGCGTTTCCATATATACCGAGATATCCGGTAAAAATTACCTTGCCTGAATTGCCTGCCCGGACAGGGAATTGTGCGAGGGCCGCTATGTCAACGCCCATATGATGGGCTTGTGATATCTCTTTGCCGTTGTAAAAATAATGTCGCTCGTCCGCGAAGCCAGCCCTCTTGGCCCCTGGCGGCCTTATAAATGCGCCCTGCCACATGATCTTTGGAGAGCTTTTCAGGCATATGTTTTTTATCTCCTGGTCGTTTTCGGTTCGTAATTTGCTGTTCACTTGCAAGAATATATTGAGAGGTGTTCCGGTCAAGTCTGGGTACCTCGCAGTGAACTCGGGCATTTTTTGTTCAAGGAAGTTGTCGCTGATATTGATCCGATCCACCTTGGGCGCCATGTAGTGGATTTGATATGGGAATCCGGTCTTGGCCACATTTCCCGCTGTGTCTACTGCTTCTATATATAATTTGGGCCGTGGGACATCGAATGGGATGGCTATGAGGGCTGAATATTCACCTGCACTGCCTTGCGGTCTCGGGTATGCCGGGAAAAATATATCATCTACCCAAACGCCTGTTCGTGATATATCCTTGTTGACCTTGTAAGAAACTAGACCAGCGCCGCCCGATATCATATTGTGTATTGTGCTAAGTACGGTTATCGACGGCGGTGTGACGTCTATGACGACTTCAGACTGGAAAGTCGTTTCATTTCCATTAAAGTCATTTCTCCACGAGGCGTCCCTTGCGGTTGCCCTCAAAATGGCCTTTCCCTGATGAAGACCCATGGCAAGCGGCGCCACTTGCCATGATACGATCTTGTCCTTGATGCTAGTTCCTTTCCACCAGCTTATAACCGGGAATCTTTTTGGTTCGAGTGTTACCACTTTTTTGCCTTGAATGATGGAGGCTGTTATCTCCCTAATCCCTCTGCCGGAGTCATGAAATCTGAAGCTGATAACTGCCTCCCTGCCGATAACTCGAGGGGCCGAGATGGCGTTGATCTCAGGTGGGGGGCCTTTCAACATCATTGTCGAGACAATTGTTCCTGCCAGAAGGATGGCGGCTAATACTGCACAGGAAAAATATATGAGAAATTTACCCATATTACCTCTTGGATCACAATTTAATTCCTCTACCATTATAGCCGTTCATGGCCTTTTCTAATCCCTCTTTTATAAAACATATAATACCCTCAAGCGCCATCGTCAGTACATCCTGCAATATCTTTATCTCGTCTCCTCCAAAAGGTGATAATACATAGTGATCTATTGGAGCGAGGTCTTTGGGGCGTCCTATGCCGATTTTCAGCCTCGGAAATTGATTTGTCCCGATTGATTCGATGATCGATCTTATACCGTTGTGTCCACCTGCGCCACCCCCCCTTGAAAACTTGAAGGTACCAAGCGGCATGTCGATGTCGTCGTGTATGACCATCATGGCTGGCGGTTCAATGTTATAATAGACCAGCATCTTTGCCACGGCATCTCCGCTTTTGTTCATATAGGTAAGCGGCTTTAAAAGGACTATAGGGCGCTGTTCGATGATGCCCGATCCTATTTCGCACGTGGTCTGTTTGAATCGTTTAAAGGCTATACCATAATTCGACGCCAAGGCATCTAGCGCCATAAAGCCTACATTATGGCGGGTCATGGCATATTGAGACCCAGGATTCCCCAGGCCGGCTAACATGATTTTAGACACTTTAAGGATCGTTTAAGTACGCACCATCAGTTTATGTGACTCCCCCCCTCCTCATATAAGGAGGGGGCTGGATGCCTTATTTGTTTTCGGTCTGAGTGGTTGTAGTTGTCTCCGCTGCTGCCTCGGCCTCTGTCGTTTCGCTGGCCTTTTCCTCAATCCCTGCGCCTACTATGGTTATAAATGCTGTCTTTGGGTCTTCCATGATTCTTACCCCGGCAGGGGCTACTAGATCAGCGGCGTGTATCGCCTCGCCGAGCCCTAAGTCAGACACATCGACCAAGATCTCCTTTGGTATGGACATCGGAAGACATGATACCTTTACTGTGCGTTTGATGATTTCAAGGATGCCATTTTCTATCTCAACCCCCCTTGCCTTGCCTGTGATTGCAATGGGTACGTCTACCCTTACCTCTTCATTCATATAGACCTCGTAAAAGTCTATGTGACGGATGCGTTCATTCACTGGGTGGAGCTGCAATTCTTTGACAAGGGCCAATCGACTTGCTTCATCACCGCCAGCTCCTCTGAGGTTAAGTGAAAACAATATCTGTTCCCCCTTGGAGGTCTCAATAATCCTGTTGAATCTATGTGCGTCTACAGACAACGGAACGGATTTGTTCTTCGGCCCGTATAATACGCCCGGGAGCCTCCCCGCGCCGCGCAGTTTTCTCGCCGCCCCCTTCCCAGTCTCGTCACGCATTAATGCATCCAAAGTCACCTGTTTCATCTTGTCAATGCTCCTTTTAACTATACAAAGAGTAAACTTACCGAATCATCATTATGTATACGTCTTATTGCCTCTCCTAAAAGACTGGAGACAGACAGTACCTTTATCTTGTCGAACTTTTTGGCCTCTTCATTCAGGGGGATGGTGTTGGTCACCACCAGCGAGTCGAGCACCGACTGCCTTATGCGTTCTATGGCTGGTCCGGAAAGTACAGGGTGTGTTGCACAGCCGTGCACGCAGCTCGCCCCTTGCGCCATAAGTGCCTCAGCAGCCTTGCAGAGCGTGCCAGCCGTGTCCACCATGTCGTCCAATATAACGGCAGTCTTGCCTTTTACATCGCCAATTATGTTCATAACCGTTGCCTCATTGGGCCTTTCCCTTCGTTTATCTATAATGGCCAAACCGGCCCCAAGCCTTTTGGCGAAAGCCCTGGTCCTTTCCACCCCTCCTGCATCAGGAGATACCATCACTACCTGGCCCTGAATATTTGTTTTGAGATAATCGAGCAATACAGGGGCTGCAAATAGATGATCAACCGGTATATTAAAAAAACCTTGTATCTGGCCGGCATGGAGATCCATGGCAAGAACCCTCCTTGCACCAGCAGTTGTTATTATATCAGCCACCAGTTTGGCAGTTATCGGTACCCTAGGCGCCGCCTTTCTATCTTGTCGCGCATAGCCGTAATAGGGAAGTACGGCTGTGATTCTCCTGGAGGAGGCCCTTCTCAGCGCGTCTATCATGATGAGGAGTTCCATAAGGTTGTTGTTGACAGGAGGACATGTGGATTGGATCACGAATACATCGGCCCCCCTTACGTTTTCCCCTATCTCTACAAATACCTCACCGTCGCTGAATGTCTTGACCGTGGCCCTTCCCATCGGCAGTCCAAGATAGTCACATATCTCTTGAGACAGTTTGGGATTGGAGTTCCCACTGAATATCTTGATATTATTGACCGGCATTTGAAGACACCCCATTAATGGTTGAAATCAGTTACTGGGGTGGGAGGATTCGAACCTCCGAATACGGGTTCCAAAGACCCGTGTCTTACCGCTTGACGACACCCCAATCGATAGTTTGTCATGTTAAAATATCTTTAATGTTTAGCCCAAGGCCTTGGTCAAGTATATGCGCTGATTGTCTCTGACGACCAGGCCTGAGGCAGCTGCCTTGGCCTTTTCTGCTGAGGAGAAGACCCCGAAGACCGTTGAGCCGCTGCCAGACATAAGAGCGGTCTCAGCCCCCAACTCCATGAGCCGATTCTTTATGGCCTTTATTTGGGGATAAATGGGAGTCACGGCCATTTCGAGGTCATTAGTCCATCTCCTGACATGCAAGGCTAGCTCGGCGTCAAAAATAGTGTCAAGAGGTCGAGTTGTCAACTCAAAATGCTCATAGACCCATTTTGTGCTTATACTAAAACCGGGCCAGACCAGGAGGTAGTGAAACAGCGGGATTTTGATGGCCTTAAGCCTGTTCCCGACCCCGGTTCCTATTGCCGATGCCGCATCATGCATAAAGAAAGGGACATCGGCACCAAGCCTACAGCCAATACCATTGAGATCGTCGCTGTTCATGAGGCCCCCTGACAGCTTGTTCAATCCCTTTAAGACGGCTGCTGCATCGCTGCTCCCGCCGCCGAGGCCGGCGCCGATTGGGATTTGTTTTTTTAATTTTATGTAAACCCCATAGTCTATGCCAGTATAATCCAAAAATGCCTTTGCCGCCTTGAACGCCAGATTGTCTTCCATGCCCGGCAGGTTGTCATCACTACATTCTAAACAGATGCCCCTTTCTTTTTTTGATATGGCCAGTGTTATCTCGTCCCATAGACTGATCTTTTGAAAAATAGTAACGATGTTGTGATACCCGTCCTCTCTCTTTTTTATAATGCGCAGAAACAGATTTATCTTGGCAGGGGCCTTTACGGTGAGGTTGTCCATCGGGGTATGTCTATTGCCTTGAGGCGTTCACAAATCGCAATTGCAGGTCAAAGAGTATGCTCTCCAGGAGCCTCTTTTCGTCATCTTCAAGATTGCCAGTAGTCTTGTCGCGCAACATGATAAGCGTATCTATCACATGTTTGGCGAGGGGTATGTCTTTGTCTTTTTTACCAGAGACAGGGTCGGGGATCTCGCCTAGATGCAGCAATGCCGATGTATTAAGTGAGAGTACAAAGGTTGAAAATGTGACCCTTGGGAGGGGGGTTGATTTTTTGGGACCGGTCTCTCCCTGGCTTCGGTTGTTTTGTTGGTCATTGTGCCGTTCGGTCGTTGAAGCTGAATCGGATGGGTCAAGCCTGTCTTTTTCCATATCCGCCTCTCTAGTCATAGGTTTGTTTAAACACCCATATGCATACACATGTCTTTGGATTCTGGTTTGCTGGCCAATTCCAATAAGATAGACTTTATAATGCCAAAGGGTTATAATAAAAACAAGATATAATAAAAAATATGTAATGGATAAAGAGAAGGTGTGATTATGAAATTTTTTTTAATGGGAGGGACGGGTTTTATTGGTACCCACCTGACAAGCTATTTATTGAAAAAGGGTCATGAGGTTACAGCACTTGTCAGGCGTCCCGTAAAGGCAGAGGAATTTCCGCCTGGCGTATCTATAATCCAGGGTGACCCTTTGCATGCAGGTAGCTGGCAGGATGTGGCATCGCAGAGAGATGTGATAGTAAATCTGGTGGGAAAACCAATCTTGACCAGATGGACGGATGAGGCGCGTGAGGAGATACTCGAAAGTCGTGTGCGTTCCACCCGTTTGGCAGCCGATGTTGCATTAAAAAGAGGTCCTGGCATAACACTCATAAATGCAAACGCCGTAGGCTACTATGGGGACGGAGACAGAGATGCGGTATTTACTGAAGAATCAGCCTGCGGTACAGGTTTTCTTGCGGAAGTGACCATGAAATGGCAGGAAGAGGCGATGAGGGCATCAGAAAATGGGGCAAGGGTAGTTGTAGCCCGCTTAGGTGCAGTGCTAGGCATGGGTGGTGGGATGCTCGCCCAGATGATCCCTGTGTTCAGGCTTGGGGTGGGAGGCCGCCTTGGAGACGGAAGGCAGTGGTTTTCTTGGATACATATCCATGATCTCTGTCGAGCCGTACTTTTTATTGCTACAAACAAGAAAGTGTCCGGTACGGTAAACATGTGCGCTCCGAATCCTGTCACTAACATGGAATTTACAAAAACCCTTGCAGGCATCCTTGGTCGCCCAGCCATCCTCCCTGTGCCTGGGTTTGCCTTGAGGCTTTTTATTGGTAATGCGGCTGATGTGGCGCTCAAGGGGCAGAGGGTCGTACCGGCAGTACTTGAGAGGGAAGGTTTCGCCTTTGATTTTCCGACGATCAAAGA
Source organism: Dissulfurimicrobium hydrothermale (assembly GCF_022026155.1). Lineage (NCBI taxonomy): Bacteria > Deltaproteobacteria > Dissulfurimicrobium > Dissulfurimicrobium hydrothermale. Next base: position 859,366 of record NZ_CP085041.1, read on the forward strand.
TGCCCTTGAAGACCTTTTGGGAAAATGCTATGGAAGGCGGTAGGTTTAGTCTCTGGAGAAGATAGCCTCTGCAAACTCCTGTGAATCAAAAGGACGCAGGTCTTCCATGCCTTCACCTATACCTATAAAACGTATAGGTATCCGCATCTGGTGGGCAATGCTTATGACGATCCCGCCCTTGGCTGTTCCGTCGAGCTTGGTGAGCACTATGCCTGTTACGCCAGCAGCTTCCTTAAACAGTTTGGCCTGGGAGATAGCGTTTTGTCCTGCCGTAGCATCCAATACAAGCAATGTCTCATGAGGGGCGTTCGGTATCTTTTTTGCTATCACCCTCCTTATCTTTTTCAGTTCTTCCATGAGATTGACCTTTGTATGGAGCCTTCCGGCCGTATCTATAATGATAACGTCTGAATCCCTTTTGAGCCCTGCCTCAATGGCGTCGTAGGCTACGGCTGAAGGATCGGCGCCTGTCTGGTGTTTTATTACCGGGATGCCAGTTTTCTCCCCCCATGCCTCGAGTTGTTCGATGGCTGCTGCCCTGAAGGTGTCGCCAGCGGCGAGCAGGACCCTTTTTCCATCTTTTTTTAGCTTGTAGGAGAGTTTAGCTATGGTGGTGGTCTTGCCTACGCCGTTTACGCCAACGATTAAGATCACAAAGGGGTGCGCCAGCTCCAAATTCATTGGTGGGGCGTCAACCTGCAAAAGACCCGAGATTTGTTCTTTGATGCGCTCTCTGAGCACATTGGGGTCGCTCAGCTCGCGCTTTTTTACCTCGTCTCTGATCCTGGTGAATATTTCTTGGGTTGTGGAAACGCCTATATCGGCTGTTACAAGCACCTCTTCGAGCTCATCCAGGAGTTCAGGGTCTATCTCCTTTTTACCAAGGATCAATTGATCGATCTGGTGTACAAACCCTTGACGGGTCTTGTTCATCCGTTCCTTGAGTCTGCTAAATAGACCAAGGCTGGGCGTTTGACTTGTCTGGGTAAGGTTTTCTTCCTGGGTTGCATCTGTCTTTTTACAGATCACCGTTGTTTCTGACTGAGCAGGCTCTGTGAAATCCTTAATCCCTTGCGCCTCAGTGGCGTTGCCGACGTCGCCCAATCCCTCAGGTTCGGTCTGTTTGTCCCAGTTTTTTATCCTTTGCAGCCATTTTTTTATCATGAAGATCTCGATAGATTTATCTCGTGTCCACCCCCTTGCCGCCTTTTATCAGATATATTAGTTTTTAAAAGGGATCTGCTAAGGCTAAGATGGAATAACTTTGATATTAACGTAACTCTGAAATATAGCAATATATTTAAGAATTAATTAAAGACGATTTTTAGGGGTCTTATATTTAAGATCAAACCGAATGGGGAATGGGGGAGAGGGCCGGTGAACAAATCAGAGATCATAGAGGCGTTGGCTCAAGAGGCAGGCCTAAACTACGGTGTGGCTGAATTTGTAGTGAACGAGGTCTTTACCGCCATAACAGAGGCCCTCATAGATGGAGAGGGTGCGGAGGTGCGCGGTTTCGGCAGTTTTGTGGTCAGAGAGTATAAGCCATATACGGGTAGAAATCCGAAGAGCGGCGAAAAGATCCCGGTTGGACCTAAAAAGTTACCCTTTTTTAAGGTAGGCAAGGAGTTGCGGGAAAGGGTCATAAAGAATTGGGACAAAAAGGCATGACTGGTCAGTAATCAGTATTTAAATACCACCGGCTGTTCACCAGCCGCCTTCGTCTCTACCCGACCTATAATAAAGGCCTTCTCACCGACGACTTGGCTCTGGAAAACGACGTCCTGGGCTTCGGCCTCTGGAACGATCAAGATCATACCTATCCCATAATTAAATATGTGCATCATCTCTTCTGTCTCAATGCCACCCTTTTTTTCTAGGAATGAAAAGATAGGTGGGACCGGCCAGCTTCCGATATTTATTACAGCCTTGCATGAATTCGGGAGTATGCGCGGGATGTTGTCTTGAAAGCCGCCGCCGGTCATATGTACCATTCCATTTATCTTATGCTGTTTTAACAGGTGCGCTATGGTTGTGGCATAAATACGCGTTGGGGTCAGTAATAATTCACCCAGGGGTCTGTTGCCCAATTCAGGGATGTTGTCCGATATTGAAAGCCCTAAATCATCAAAACATATCTTTCTTACGAGGGAGAATCCATTGCTGTGCAACCCGCTGGAGGAAAGCCCGACAAGGATATTGTCCACGCTGATTTCAGAGCCATCGATAATCTTGTCGCGCTCGACAACGCCTACAGCGAAGCCAGCCAGATCGTATTCATTGTCGGCATAAAATCCGGGCATCTCGGCTGTCTCGCCGCCAATAAGGGAGCAGCCGGCTATCTTGCAGCCTTCCACAATGCCTTTTATTACGCTTATCGCGACATCTGGCGCGAGTTTCCCTGTTGCGAAGTAGTCCAGAAAGAAGAGGGGCTGAGCGCCGCATACAATTATGTCGTTTATACACATAGCCACTAGGTCTATACCTATAGTGTCGTGTATGTCAGACATAAACGCGATTTTTAATTTGGTGCCCACGCCGTCTGTAGAAGAGACCAAGACTGGACTTTGGTATCTTGCAGTATCAATGGCAAAGAGACCTGCAAATCCCCCTATCTCGGTGAGCACTCCGCGTTTGAAAGTGGAAGAGACGAGCGGTTTTATATTTGATATAAATTCATTGGCCTTATCTATATTTACGCCAGCCAAGGTGTAATGTGATTTATTGTTCAATGTCCCACCTCGTATATGTTAAAAAACAAACTATTAACTAAACGTTATGGCGGGTAAAGTCAATCTCGATTTGTTGCCCTGATATCTTTTCTCACGCTGTTACATACAGCAAATATGAAAATGCGGCGTTTTTTGAAATCAAAAGACAAGGCTTGATTCTTTTTCAGGCAGATGCCCATTTAAAATTTAGAAGGATTGTTTTATGATGAGTTTGATCCATGTTTATTGTAAGAGGGGTTGCACCCTCAAACTCCTTAGAATTCGAAGGGGATGTTAGATATTGTTGGGTATTGATCATCCGATTGATAAAAAGATCGAATGGGCACAAAAAATTATGAGGACCGTTGGATCCGTGATTTTGGAAGACACGGAAATCTCAGGTCTCATTGAAGGCTATCGAGTTGCTATCAAAGATACCTGGAGCGCGATGTCGGAGGCCGGGGTGTCGGCCCAATGCATGGACTGTGCCATAAATGATGGTGGAAGCTGCTGCGGCAGGGGTATTGAAGACCGATTTGACGCCACATTGCTTCTTATAAACCTCTTTATGGGGATCCGATTGCCGACCGCCAGATTTGACCAGACCGGATGTATGTTTCTTGGCGAGAGAGGCTGTCTGATTGCCGCCCGCCATTTGATCTGTGTAAACTATATCTGTAAAAGGCTCAATGAACGGATTGCCAAAGACGCCATTATGCGTGTTAAGGAGAAGATAGGGAGGGAGGCAGTGGCGGGTTTCGCCCTAGAAGAGGCGTTGAAGAAATGGCTGATTGGACATGGATTCTGAATAAGATATGGAAACGTGTAACGGGCTGGTAGCCTGTCGGCCCTTGACAATTTTGTAGGGTGTCAATGCATGGTTATGCAAGGCAGTTGTGATTTTAATGATGAAAGGTGGATGGGCAAGGCGCTGGAGCTGGCCTCCCGCGCCTTGTCAAATGGGGAATTTCCTGTGGGATGCGTCCTGGTCTCCGGCGAACGGGTGGTTGGAGAGGGTATGAGGCTCAATAGCAAGGGGGGCAGTGCAAATGAGCTGGACCATGCGGAGATCATTGCGCTCAGAGATTTGGTAAGGAGGGAGGCGTGTATTACGGCTGCCGGCTGCGGAGATAGGCATGATTTGACCGCATACAGCACGCTTGAGCCGTGTCTTATGTGTCTTGGGGCATTGGTTCTTAACGGCGTAAAAAGGATTGTCTTTGCCTATGAAGATGTAATGGGGGGGGCCTGCGGCCTTGATCTGTCTACATGCAATTCAGTATTTTTGGTCTCACGTGCAGAAGATCCTGTCAGATTTTATACCGAATCTTTATATAATAGAATGGCCCATGTCAAGGTCATAGGCGGGGTCAGAAGGGGCGAAAGCCTTTCGCTTTTTAGGGCATTTTTCTCTGATCCGGCAAACAGCTATTGGAGGGGCAGTTTGTTTGCCGCCTATACGGAGCTGCCGAATAAATAGAAAGATGGACCTGATGCGCCGTACCGTTGAATTCAAGCCTGACACCAGAAACGTCTTCCTGCATATTCTAACAAGATGCAATCTGAAATGCCGTCATTGTTACATTAATCAAGACGAGCATGGCGCGGACATCCTTGATGCGGATACTATAAAAGAATGGCTAGGTTTATTCGTCTATAAGCCAGGTAGGCCGCAATCCGCCTTAAATCACATAAATTGGGCGGATAAGACCAACTTGATCTTTCTGGGTGGGGAACCAACCTTGAATCAGGCCCTTCCCTTGGCGATCAAAGAGGCCAAAAGGCTTGGTTACGGTTCCATTACGGTGGATACGAACGGTTTTCTTTTTTACGATATCCTGGATAAGATAGGGCCTGATGAGCTCAATTACTTGAGTTTTAGTTTGGATGGTTCATGTCCGGAGGTCAATGACCCCATCCGTGGCAGTGGTGTGTTCAAGATCTGTACCGCCGGTATAAGAAAGGCCGTTTCAAGGGGCTTCAATGTAAGTGTTATATTCACAGCGAGTAGAATGAATCTCTATGATCTGGCAAATATGCCAGGGCTTCTTAAAAGATTGGGCGTCAAGCGTTTTTTCATCCAGGTGATAGGCATCAGGGGCAGGTCGTCCGAGGTCGATTCTAGAACAGTGTCGCTTCAGTTTGAGCGTAACGAATGGGAGCAGGTGATGCCGCGTGTTGCTGTGGCTGCAGCCAAGATGGGCATCCATGTTACTTATCCAAAGGTGTTTTTAGGGCCGGATGAGCCTTTCATATGCGCAGGCGTGGCCGCCATGAATTATTTTGTATTTCCAAACGGCAGGGTATACCGTTGTCCGCTCTGTGAGGACTACCCTGTGCATTCATTTGAGATAAAAGGCGGACATCTCCTTGAGAGGCCGCCTCTTACCGAAAGAGAGCTGTTTCAGCTTACGATACCAGAGGGGTGCGTATTCAACCGCATTCTTCATCCAGGCAATATCCAATATGACGAGAAGGGAAGACCTGTCTCACGTATAGCTTGCTGCATGCTCAAGGAGGAGGTCCTGCCAGAAGGTTTTGCAGATTAACATAGCGATGCATAAGGCCTTGGGCCATCATGATATCTTCGGTCTCCTGCCATGCCTTTTTATCTATTCTGCCGATGGGGCCTTTGCCGTTCTGCGGCAGCACCAAACTTCTTGTGGCCGCGAGCTGCCTTTTGATGATCTCTATTGGCGTTGTCTCGTCCATCTCATGGATGGCCTTCGCTGCATCCTGTTCATGCCCCTTTGAGAGCGCCTCCTGCCAGCCTTTGATCACGGCTTGGGTAAATTTTTTTACCAGCCCTGGTCTTTTTTTATATAATTTTTCTGAGGTGATAAGCGAATTTGCCACGAAACTCACACCAAACGCCGCTGGGTCAAAAAACATAGGCTTGGCCCCATTTTGGATCATCTTTTCAGCGAGTATTATACCCTCTACATTGCTGTAAACAGGCCACAAGTCGGCTTCGCCCCTCCAGAAAGGGCCATAGTCCTGATGGACTGCGTAGGTTTGTATATCATCCTTGCTGATATCATACCGGGCGATGAGCGCCTTGAAGATCGCCTCATCGTTTCCGCCATAGGTGATACCGATTTTCAGGCCTTGCAGATCCTTTGGCGTTTTTATATGTATCCTTGACGAATTGTAGATCCATTTGAGCGGATTTTTCTGGAATATCTGGGCGATGACCACTATGTGCGCCCCCTTTTCGCTGGCCCTCAATACCTGGTCGGCCGATGCCACGCCGAAGTCGGCCCGACCGAGCTCTAAATCCCTTATTGCGTCGTGTTCGAGCCCACCTTCTTTTAATTCTACATTCATCCCTTCTTTTTTAAATATACCGCTCTGTTTGGCCCATATCTCACCTGCAGCGCTGACGTTGGGAAGCCACTTCAGTCGGCAGACTATCTGCTCTACCGCCCTATTGCCGGTTTTTTGTCTCCGTCCACCATTTTCTGATGAGCATCCAGAAAGACCGAGGACCAGAATAATTGATGTGATTACAATACCTGCAAACCCTATAAGGCTGGGGTATGTTTCAGTCCTCATTCGGCGGCTACCCTGTGTCCCCTTGGACCTTTGCTGTTATTACGGCCCCTATCGTTTCTATTACGGACAGATACATGGATGAACACAGCCCGATCAGAAAGAGGGCAAGGAGTATATCTGCAAGATTGTCTTGATACAGGGCCTTTTTTATTTCATAACCTATTCCATGCGTCGCGGCAAGGAATTCGGCCACAATGGTACCTACCATGGCCATTGTGCCACTTCCTACCAGAACGGTTATGAGCTTTTCGATGTTTTCAAAGATCCGGATCCCGAGTCTCAACTTCCAGTTCATTCGACCTGTTTCGTTGAAGAAATGTTCGACATCCTCTACGGGCTGAGAAAATATGCCAAGAAGGCTTAAGAGTAGGGGGAAATAACAGATAAGGGCAGCGATGAGGAGTCTCGATGCCAGGCCGTCCCCCAAAAATATGAATATAATGGGACTGACTGCTACAATCGGGTAGGCCTGGAGGTTGTATGCCGCAGTCTTGGTGACCGCGCCTATTGTGGAGCGGAGGCTCCCTACGAAGCCCACCGTTCCGGCAAGGAGGATGGCTGCAAAATGCCCTTCGATTGCCACCAGGAGGGTGTCCAGCGAGGCCATGAGATAGTTCGGTCCGTCATCCCTTGCTGCCCGAAGTAGATCAATGGGTGCTGGTATAAGATAGTCAGAGAGACGCATGGCGTATTTTGCAGTCCACAGAAGCCCGATGGACAGGCAATAGATGATTATGAATTGGATTAGGCGGCTGAGCATCTTCACCTTGTTGAATCTTCTCCTGCACTTGCAGCTCTTAATATCTCATATATCTTTTTTTGGACCATTTCGTCCGATGGGCTGCGGTTGGCCTGCTGGTCAAGGCCGCTTATTTCGATAAGACCTGTCGCACCGTCGGGCGCCTGGGGCAATACGAATATGGTCTTGGAGAAACGCGCTACTTCTATGGCATTATGAGAGATATAGAGGAACATTTTTTTTGGAAATATATGTTTCATGGATCCAAGTATCCCATATCTGGTCGGTTCATCCACGTTGGCGAGTACTTCATCGGTAATAAGTAAGTCAAAGTCTTGCACGAGGTAGCGGATGAGGTTCGCCCTGTTTCTTTGGCCCATAGATAGGGATGTGAATCTGCGGGAGAGGGACTCTTTGAGGCCATAGTCACTTATAAGGCCTTGAAGGAGCTTGGCGTATTTATTATCGGCTATCTTCTTGAAGTGGTCTCCTATCGTAAGCCATCCAGGCAATCTCTCAGAGTCATGGGCGTAGAGTATTCGGCCAAGGTCGGTCTCCACCCTGCCGCTTTCCGCGGTAAGTCCATTGCTTAAAAGTCTTGCAAGTGTGCTTTTGCCTACTCCGGAAAGCCCGAAGAGAGAGAAAAACCCAGGTCCTCTTAGGGAGCAATTGATTCCCTTGAAGACATGAGTCGGTACCCCGGGATAGGAATAGGAAAGGTCTTTACATGTAATGTACATAGGGGGAGTGGCGCATCATGCCCCTTACCAAGCCGCAAACCTTTTATTTTTTCTTTTTTCAAGTGTCTTTTTAATTTGGTTGTTCAGGATATCTTCCTTTAACCTCAAGCTGTTTGATTCCACACCGAATATTGCCTGCTTGAGGTACTCGAAACCAAATTGCATAAGGGCAACGTCATCTTCGAGTATTTCCTTTAGGATCTCATCTTTCACAATATATGTATTTAAAAAACGGCTTTCAAAGACAAATGCCCTGAAGCGCTCCATGTTTGTCGTCACCATATAAAATAGCTGTCTAGCCTTCGGTGGCATCTCAGTCTCCTCGCCGAATGAGCATTTGCGTAGGAGCAGCTCGAGCCAACCTCTGTTCATCGAGTCATAGAGATCGGCCTCTTGATCTCCTCTCCACGCGTCAACCGTCCATTCTGTCTGTTCTTTAAAGCCATGGCAGTGGCTTTCTTTGATCAGAAAGAAGAACTCCTCCCCTTCAGATGCCCCTTTGTCCTGCTTGAGACTCGCGATGCCTATCGGGTAATACCTGCAGCATACAGGTCGATCGGTATATACCTGGCAGCCGTCAGGGGTTACAAATGGGCACTTGCCGTCTTTTTCAAGCATCTTTAAACGTGCTACAGGGACACCCGTTTGGGCGAGTATTTCAGGCTGGGCATAGAGGTGCAAAAAGAGATTAGAAGGCATGCCGAGTCTTTTTTTGAGTCTGATGATGTCATAAGGCGTAAGGATTATATTCATATTGCGGCAGCAATGCGTAAAACAAGACACACCAGGGTGGCAGCGGAATCTGAACGTATCTTTTTTTTCAAGACGTACCGGGTCTATCACGCTCCCCAGCTTTTCTCTTTTAAGCGCCATATCAGCCTTTTTTTTGGCCTCTGAAATGTCCATAATAGTCATCCCGGATTGTTTTTTAGAGACTTAGATATATCTTTTTACCTTAGTGCATGATGCATGGCTTGGCAACGCCAGATTCATCTGATGATATAACACGCTTCAGGGTCTCAAGCTCATCTCTTGTGTTGGCGCTCTTAAGGCATGAGAGATCAGGGCAGAATCTTTTTATGTCTTCGGGCGGCACCTCATGCCTCGGTATATTTGTAAGGAATTTTTGAAGACCCAACCGGTTGTGTCTGATCGAATGTTCGATGAGCGGGATAAGTGATCTGTGATATATTGCATGTAGCGGCTCAATCCTGCCCGGTGTCTTTGGGATGACGACAGGGGCCCAGGTCTCGATACACCACATCCATTCTATGAGTCCTGGGTTTAAGAGCGGCATATCGCAGGCAGTGATAAAGACCCTGTTGCCATTTGCGCTTTTGAGTGCGCCCAATATCCCGCCTATCGGGCCAGTGTTGACCACGGCGTCTTTTATGATCGGTAGGCCCAGATATTTATAGGACCCAGTATCATTTGAGACGATAAAAATTTCATCCGAAACGATGCGGGCCGCCGATATGACGGCATCTATGACATTTCCGCCCAGCCAGCGTGCGAGGGCCTTGTTGTCTCCGAAGCGGCTGCTCCTGCCCCCAGCAAGCACAGCCATGGTTCTGAATCCACATTTATGTCCATAAGGTTTTTTGGGCATCTTAATCATACCTTAGGCGTTTTTGTAAGGAATCCAAAAATGATTGCCAATTCAGTTTTGATGGCGTTGTACAGGCGTCTTGTTTAAGGTAACGGCCTATTTTAAACTGATTGCATAGGCTACCTTATTAATCAATCATCTTTTTTGCAAGTCATGGTCTCTGTCATCGGAGTCTGGCAAAGAAATTTTTTGAAATTCTTTGTGATCAGCCTAATTTTTATCTATAATGGCGATCCAAATAAGGCTCTTCTTTTTTTGGTCTTCTGTTCAGTTACCGTATTTTCCCCTTGACAATTCCTGTGACTGTGAATATAAAACAACTACAGTACTGAAGAGTAATTCAGTAGTTGACAGGTAATTTTGGCCGTCAGGGATGTCGAGATCATCAAAGTAGAAAGATATGTATGGCCGGTCTCTAGTCCGATCTAATTTTGGGATCCGGTAATTTTATAACAAATTAAAATGTCGAAAGGAGCAAGAAGATCATGGCGTTAGTCAATCCACACGGATCGAAGAAAAAGCTTATGCCGCTTTTGCTTACGGGTAAGGAGCGTGAAGAGGAGATAAAGCGTGCTGGCAAGATGAAGAGGGTCGATATAACCTCCAAGGAGTCAGGAGACATATTGATGCTCGGGATGGGCGCCTTTACCCCCCTCAATGGATTTATGTGCAAGGATGATTATGAAGGCTGTATAGAGGAGATGAAGCTTCGCAAGGTTGACCCAGGGACCATGTGGCCTCTGCCGGTTACACTTGCTGTTGACGAAGAGACTAAGAAATCCCTTAAAGTTGGTGAAGAGGTTGCCCTTTATGACAAAGAGACAGGGGACCTGATGGCCACAATGAAGGTCGAGGAGATATGGGAGCCTGACAAGCGCAAGGAGTGCGAGCTCTGCTTCAAGGGCGCCGGTCCTGACTCAGAGAAGTTCTGGGAGGTTGCGGAGGCGGATCATCCAGGTGTACAGCAAATAATGAATTCGGGCAAGTATTATGTCGGCGGCCCGATCAAGGCCCTTTCTGAAAAGGATTTCAGGCAGAAATACGGTGACGCCTATATGCATCCGGCTGTCGCAAGAAAACTTTTCGAAGACAAGGGTTGGAGCCAGGTGGCTGCATTCCAGACCAGGAACCCGATCCATCGTTCACACGAATATCTATGCAAGATAGCCCAGGAGGTCCTTGACGGCGTATTCATACATGCCCTTGTCGGCAAACTCAAGCCAGGCGACATCCCTGGCGAGAAGCGTATGGAGTGCTACAAGGCGCTTCTTGACAACTATTTCAACATGGAGCGCACTGTCCTTGGCGTGTATCCATTAGAGATGCGCTATGGCGGCCCGAAAGAGGCCCTGCTCCACGGCATCTTCCGTCAGAACTTTGGCTGCTCACACCTGATAATCGGCCGTGACCATGCCGGTGTCGGTGACTTCTATGGTCTGTTTGAGGCCCAGGAGATATACGACAGGCTCTGGCCGGGTGCCCTTGAGCTTAAACCCCTGAAGATCGACTGGACCTTCTGGTGCAAGAAGTGTGGCGGCATGGCCTCTCTCAAGACCTGTCCTCATACCAAAGAGGACCGCGTTGTTGTCAGCGGCACCAAGTTCCGCCGCATGATGAGCGAGGGTGGGGAAGTACCGCCTGAGTTCAGTCGTCCTGAGGTGTTGGCCATCTTGAGGGATTATTATCAGAATCTCGAGACCAAGGTAAAGATAAAGAAGGGTGCGTTTGAGGAGCTTAAGTAATTGCAAGTGGGCTGTTGTGTGTGCATACAGGGAGGGGATGGACCCCTTCCTTATAAAAATTTTGGTTAAGAAAAATTAAAAAATAAAAGTCAGGAGGTAATGTTATGCCAAGCTTTGTCAACCCGGAAAAGTGTGATGGTTGCAAGGGCGGGGACAAGACAGCATGTATGTACATCTGCCCCAATGACCTCATGGTCTTGAACCCGGATGCCATGAGGGCCTACAACCAGGAGCCGGATCAGTGTTGGGAGTGCTATTCTTGTGTCAAGATCTGCCCCCAGGGCGCCATCGAAGTGCGTCACTATGCCGACATAGCCCCGATGGGTGGTTATGTTCAGCCCATGCGCGGTACCGATTCCATCATGTGGACGGTCAAGTTCCGCAACGGCAATATGAAGCGCTTTAAGTTCCCGATCAGGACGACCGCAGAGGGTTCGATCAAGCCCTATGCAGGAAAGCCTGAGGGCGGCAATCTCGACGATGGTCTTCTGTTTACCGAAGCAGGCAAGAAACTTGCCACGCCAGCTGACTACAAGTAGGTCGTCCGCTTGATTAGTTTTTATTAAAAAACAAAATTATTTTTTATAAGGAGGAAGATATGGCGTTACCTAATAAACCAAATTGGGAACTCCTGGCTGAGCCGGATCTATCCAAGGTCCCGGTTGTTGAGCATGAATATGATGCCCTTATTGTCGGTGGTGGTATGGCTGCTTGTGGTGCGGCTTACGAGATAGGCAAATGGATGCCAAAAGGTTCCAAGGTGGCCTTGGTTGACAAGGCGGCGTTGGAGCGTTCCGGTGCAGTTGCGCAGGGTCTTTCAGCCATCAATACATATATCGGGGAGAACACACCTTCCGATTATGTTCGTATGGTAAGAAATGACTTGATGGGTGTTGTGCGTGAGGATTTGATCTTCGATTTGGGCCGTCACGTGGATGATTCCGTTCACCTCTTTGAGGAGTGGGGTCTCCCCGTCTGGAAGAAGAAGGGTTCTGAGGGCAAGAAGCTGGTCGAGGGTGGTGAGCCTGTCCGTACCGGCAAGTGGCAGATCATGATCAACGGCGAGTCATATAAGTGCATAGTGGCCGAGGCGGCAAAGGCGGCCCTTGCTGAAATGGGTTATGATCTGTTCGAACGTATCTTCATCGTCAAGTTGTTGCTGGATGCCAACAAGCCCAACACCATCGCCGGTGCGGTTGGCTTCAGCGTCCGTGAAAACAAGGTTCATGTCTTTAAGGCCAAGGCGATGTTGGTGGCCTGCGGCGGTGCGGTCAACATCTTTCGCCCGCGCACCACAGACGAAGGCAAGGGTCGCGCCTGGTATCCCGTATGGAATGCCGGTTCCACCTACACCATGTGCATGCAGGTCGGCGCCGAGATGACCATGATGGAAAACCGTTTCACCCCATCCCGCTTCAAAGATGGCTACGGCCCGGTTGGTGCGTGGTTCTTGCTCTTTAAGGCTACTGTCACCAACGGCAAAGGTGAACACTATATAAAGAGCGACGCCGCCAAGGCCGAGCTAGCCAAATATTCTCCATATGGTCAGGCTGCTGTCACGCCGACCTGTCTGCGTAACCACCTCATGCTCTTTGAGATGAAAGAGGGCCGTGGCCCCATCTTTATGGACACAGCGGCCGCCCTTAAGGCCTTCCTCGAGGAGAAGAAGGCGTCCGGCATGGACGAAAAGGAGCTCAAGAAGTACTGGAAAGAGCTGGAGAGCGAGGCATGGGAGGACTTCCTTGACATGTCAGTCGGCCAGGCCGGTCTCTGGGCGTCTATGAATATAGAGCCCGAGAAGGTCGGTTCCGAGATCATGCCCACTGAGCCTTACATGCTTGGTTCACACTCAGGCTGCTGCGGTATCTGGGTGTCCGGTCCAGATGAAGACTGGGTCCCGGCTGATTACAAGTGGGGCTATAACCGTATGACTACAGTCAACGGTCTCTTTACTGCAGGTGACGGCGTAGGTGCATCCGGTCACAAGTTCTCATCAGGTTCTCATGCAGAAGGTCGTATCGCGGCCAAGGCCATGGCCAAGTATATCCGTGACAATGCAGGCTTCAAGCCCACCCTCAAACAGACCGCTGAAGAGCTGAAGGCCGAGATATATAGGCCTGTGAAGGTCTACTACGAGAACTATCAGAAGACCACGCACGAAATGGTAAACCCCAACTACATCAAGCCCCGTCACATGATGGAGCGCTTGATGAAGTACACAGACGAGTATGGCGGTGGTTGGTCACCATACTACATGACAAACGGCAAGCTCCTTGAGATCGCCATGCATCACCTCCAGATGCTCCGTGAGGACTCTGACAAAATGGCCGCAGGCGGTCTGCATGAGCTGCTTCGCGCGTGGGAGAATCTCCATCGTATATGGTGCGTCGAGGATCATCTCCGCCATATCCAGTTCCGTGAGGAGAGCCGTTATCCCGGTTTCTACTATCGCGGTGACTATAACAACGTCAGCGACACTGACATGGATCAGGGCGGGTGGAAGTGCTTCGTCAACTCCCAGTACAATCCCGAGACCGGGGAGTGGAAGACCTTCAAGAAAAAGCTTCACAAGATTATAGCTGATTAAGAATGGATCTTTTTGTGCTTGTAATTGAGAGATCTATTGATTAGATTAAACATCCAGGCGCTGGTCTGAACCGGCGCCTGGTATTTTTTCCTTGTGTTTCGGCGTCAATCCGTGCTCGGCGTATTGGCTGGTTTTCCCCAGGCAGAACGCGGATCACTGGCTGGCGATGTCGGCAGTGCCAATTAAAGAAAATTAAAAAGGAGCGGGCAGATGAGTGGAAGCATACTCGTGGTAGGCGGTGGCTTTAGTGGGCTGACAGCCGCCGTTGAGGCCGCTGAAATGGGCTATGATGTCTATTTGGTAGAAAAGGAGAGTTATCTAGGCGGGAGAGTGGCTCAGCTTAACAAGTATTTCCCGAAGTTATGTCCACCAACATGCGGTCTTGAGATCAATTTCAGGCGGGTTAAAACCAATCCAAGGATCATCTTTTACACACAAGCTGATGTGCGTTCGATTTCAGGCGGCCCTGGGGATTTTAAGGTTGAAATCAACATAAATCCGCGCTACACCGCACCGCAGTGCAATAACTGCAAGCCAGGGGAGGCGGTTGCGACAACTGAGCTGCCCAATGAATTCAATTTCGGCATGGATAGGCATAAGCCAATCTATATGCCGCATCCGATGGCATTTCCAAATCAGTGCGTAGTAGATTCATCGATTGTCGGGTCCGATGAGGCAAAGAAGATTAAAGAGGCGATGCCACCGGGCCATGTAGACCTTGAGCAGAAGTCTGAGATGGTGACATTGAATGTAGGGGCCATAATAGTAGCTACTGGTTGGAAGCCATACGACGCTACTAGAATGGACAGGTTGTGTTTTGGCAAGTATCCAAATATCGTCACCAATATGATGATTGAGAGGATGGCTTCTCCATCTGGACCTACAGGGGGCAGGATACAACGTCCATCTGACAAGGCAGAGCCAAAAAGTGTTGGTTTCGTGCAGTGCGCTGGCTCCCGTGACAAGGATCACCTGCCTTACTGTTCTTATATCTGTTGTATGGCAACCTTGAAACAGGCCCTCTATCTCAGGGAGCAGTCACCAGATACCGAGATCTATATATTTTATATAGATATACGTTCTCCGGGCATGAAATATGAAAAATTTTATAAAAAGGTAAAGGAAGATAAAAAGATACATTTTATCAAAGGTAAGGTGGCCGAGGTAAAAGAAGGTTCATCGCCAGGGAATATTATACTCGTCGCTGAGGATACGATCGGTGGTGGCAAGATCGAGCAAGAGGTTGAGCTTGCAGTGCTGGCGACTGGAATGCAGCCTACGGGCGCCTTTGATCCGATCCCGGGCATTGAATATGATGCCGACGGTTTTGTTGTGTCAAAAGATGGGATTATACCTTGCGGGTGCGCAAAAAGGCCGATCGATGTGGTTTCTTCAGCGCAGAGCGCGACTGCGGCGGCATTAAAGGCTATACAGACGCTGGTCAGGAGGGCAGGCTAATGGCAAATAAGATTGGACTTTACATATATACAGGGGATGGTATTGCCGATGCCATTGATGTGGAAAGGCTTGTGAAATTGGCATCGGGCGAGCTCAATGTGCCGATAGTCCGTACGCATGCGGATCTTTATTCGCCGGACGGCGTGGCGATGGTTGAAAAAGACATTAAAGATGAAGGCATAAATGCCGTGGTACTGGCTGGCATATCGCCAAGATATGAGTATAAGGCATTTGATTTCCCTGGGGTATTGCTTGAAAAGGCAAGTCTCAGGGAGCTGGTCGTCTGGAGTCACAAGATAGCCCCTGACGACGAGAAGGCAGATGCCAAAAAGGAGCATATACAGGAACTGGCCGAGGATTATATCCGCATGTCTGTTACGAGGCTGACCAAGGCCCAGCTACCGACTCCTGACAAGCTTGAGAATCCCAGCAGGCGGATATTGGTGATCGGTGGCGGCGTAACGGGCATGACTGCAGCCATCGAGGCGGCTGAAGCCGGCTATGAAGTTACAATTGTTGAGAGGGAGGCCGAGCTTGGTGGATATGCTGCAAGGCTTAGAAAGCAGATCCCTCTTGGTCCAAACTATTCCGAGCTTGTCGCTCCAATAGTCCAGGATATGGTCGCAAAGGTCAAGGCTAACAACAAGATACAGGTAAAGACTAGCACAGAGGTTGCCCGTATAGGAAATGCCCCAGGCCAGTACAGGGTGAGTTTTAAGGCTGCTGGTGCCAAGAGCGAATGGGATGCCCCTGTGCCGCTTACCCCTGAAGAAAAGTTGGATGCCAACGGTAAAGAGCTCTCGGCCGAAGATCAAAAGAAGATATATGCCGCCAAAAACGAGGGTCGCAATGATTACATGCAGCAGGACCCGAATGCCGAGATATTTGGTGCCGTTGTCCTTGCCTCTGGTTGGAAGCCTTATATACCAGCGGAAGGTGATTATCCGCATTTATCATGGGGGCATCCAAATGTCATTACAAATCACCAGCTTGAACAGATCGCAAAGGCAGGCAAGATAATCCGCCCATCAGATGGTAAAGAGGTAAAGACTATTGCATTTATCCAAAGTCCGGGTGGCAATAACGACGATGCTGACTTTCCTTATGCATCGGCTGTGACCAGTATGGTGGCCCTTAAGCAGGCTAAATATCTTCGCGAGGATCAGCCTCAGGATGGCCGTGCCTATGTATTTTATCAGCATATGCGCACCCCTGGACAGTATGAGTATTTTTACAAGGGTCTCCAGAATGACCCAGGCATATTTTTAACTAAGGGCTCTGTGACCGAGGTAAAAGACAATGGTGAAGGCGGCCTTACTGTCAATGTTGAGAATACATTGATTGGCGGAAATATCTCGGTTGATGTGGATATGGTCGTCTTGGCAACAGGCATGATTCCAACCACAAAAGATGAGGCGGTTATCAATCTTGCCTATCGCCAGGGTCCTGCCTTTAGGGATCTCGAACTCTTCGGCGGATACTGTGATTCAAATTTCATATGTTTTCCATATGAGACGAGGCGGACTGGTATTTATGCAGCAGGGCCTGTGCGCCGTTCAATGACAATCGAAGAGTCGATGGAAGATGCAGCAGGCGCTGCCTTGAAGGCCATTCAGGCGGTGAAGGCGGCCGAAGATGGTCATGCGGTACATCCGCGTACTTGGGATTTTGATTATCCTGATTTTTATTTCCAAAGATGTACGCAATGCAAGCGCTGTACGGAGGAGTGTCCTTTCGGTGCCCTTGATGATGACGAAAAAGGTACGCCGAAACCAAATCCAACCAGATGTAGACGTTGTGGCACATGTATGGGTGCATGCCCTGAGCGTATAATAGGTTTCAAGGATTACAATATCGATGTCGTCGGATCGATGATCAAGTCGATTGAAGTCCCTGATGACGATGAAGAAAAGTTGCGCATGGTAATTTTCGCCTGCGAGAATGACGCCTATCCGTGCCTTGATATGGCGGCGGCAAAGGGTTTGACCTGGTCGCCCCTGCCTAGAATCATCCCGGTCAGATGCCTTGGATCCGTCAATGTTGCATGGATCAAAGATGCGATGTCGAGCGGCATAGACGGTGCCTTGCTTCTTGGTTGTAAGTTTGGTGATGACTATCAGTGTCATTTTGTAAAGGGCAGTGAACTTGCAAATCGTCGGATGGAAAACGTAGCCGAGACGTTAAAGTCCCTTGGCATGGAACCCGAACGTGTTAAATTGGCGCAGGTCGCCATCGACGAATATGACGCCGTGCCAAAGGTGATCGATGAATTTGTCGAAGAGATTGTATCAATGGGACCAAATCCATTTAAAGGTTTCTAGGAGCAGGAGGTAAGGTAATGGCTGAGTATACGAAGGTACAGCCCGATCTGTCTTTTGTAAGAAACGTTATAGATTCGGGCGGGGATACGGTAAAGTCATGTTACCAATGCGCTACTTGTTCAGTGGTATGTCCGCTGTCCACCCCTGAGAGTCCGTTCCCTCGCAAGGAAATGCTTTGGACACAATGGGGCTTGGCCGACAAGGTCGCAGGTGATGTGGATGTATGGCTGTGCCATCAATGTGCGGATTGCACTGTTTATTGTCCTAGGGATGCCAGGCCAGGGGATGTGCTCGGGGCAGTCCGTGCCAGCGCTATTCGCTATTATGCTAAACCAAAGGCCCTTGCAGATATGCTTAGCAGCCCTGGAGGCGTCATAGGCGCAATAATTGCTGCTGCAGTGCTGGTTTTGGTAGTGGCTGCCGCATGGTCGCAGGTTACAGGTGAAGGCTTTCCGTTCCCTGAGGGAGACGTGGTGTACCACAAGTTCCTGAGTGTAATCCCCATTGATGCGATATTCTTATCTATAGCAGCTTTTGTGCTTTTTGTTTGCTATAATGGCGTTACTAATTTCTGGTTAGATATAAGCAAAGGGGCCGGTCTGCCAACATCTTATACCGGTTCAGTGCCTGTCCCACCGTTCGGTGTGCTTATTGGGAGGTATACCTGGCCAGCCATCCTTGAGATATTAAGCCATGCCCGTTTCAAAAAATGCGGCCAGACCGTCGAAAGGGCAAGGGGTCATTTGTGGCTACTCTGGGCCTTTATAATCCTGTTTTTGGTTACGAACTTTGTATTTATAGCAGAAGACCTGCTGCATAACGCCTTACATCTAATCGGCCCTGTAACCCCGATGCCTCTTTATCACCCCGTTAAGTTACTAGCCAACTTTGGGGCGATCTTGATGATAAGTGGTATCTGGCTTATCAAGACTATGCGCGATAAAAAGACAGAAGAAAAGGTGCTCAAAAGTTCATCTCAGGACTGGATACTTATATGGTTGATATTTGCGGTCGGTGCTACTGGTATAGCATCAGAAGTATTTAGGCTCATCAATGTGGCACAGATAGCATATCCGATATATGTCTTTCACCTTGCCTGCGTTGCCGTACTATTCCTGTCGCTCCCATATACAAAGTTTGGGCATCTTGTATATAGGACGACAGCTTATATCTTTAAAATGTGGGCGGATGACGTAAAGGCTGGGAAGGCTGGATTTGGCCTTGAGAAACCTATAGCAGTTGAAGAGGCCCATTAACTTATTTATTAGCCAATTTGGCAATGCATTAAAAGCGGCGTAAGATATGGTCTATCTTCGCCGCTTTTAATTACTTTATTAGTACCCTCTGCTATTTAAGCCAGGCGTCCAGGTCCGATCATTTATGGAGCAGTGGGGAGACCTGCGTTATTTCGTTGGATCCAGATCCAGTATGTAAAGACAAAGGAAGAAAGGCAAGACATGGACTTTAGAGATCTCGATATAATCATGTAATCTGCTTTACAGATATTGCTGTGCTGAGAGTGGAAAGACTTGCTTTTTTCAAAGAGCACGCTATTATACCCTTTTTAAGTCAGGGACGGCTGGCGTAGCTCAATGGTAGAGCAGCTGATTTGTAATCAGCAGGTTGCGGGTTCGAGTCCCATCGCCAGCTCCATTTCATTTAGGAGAGGTACCCGAGTGGCCAAAGGGGGCAGACTGTAAATCTGCTGGCGACGCCTTCGGAGGTTCGAATCCTCCCCTCTCCACCATGATCATAAGAGATTGGGATGATTATGAAGGCGGGAATAGCTCAATGGCTAGAGCATCAGCCTTCCAAGCTGAGGGTTGCGGGTTCGAGTCCCGTTTCCCGCTCCAGTTGTTAAGCGGGCCAGTGCCCATGTAGCTCAGTTGGTAGAGCACTTCCTTGGTAAGGAAGAGGTCACCGGTTCAATCCCGGTCGTGGGCTCCAGCATCTGGATTATATGCGAGGTTAATACATAATTTTTATTTCAGGAGTGGAAATAGAGTCATGAGCAAGAAGAAGTTTGAGCGTACAAAACCGCATGTTAACGTAGGCACGATAGGCCATATCGATCATGGCAAGACGACGCTGACTGCAGCTATAACAAGGGTGCTGGCCGAGAAGGGCAAGGCTGAGTTCGTTCCGTTCGACCAGATAGACAAGGCCCCTGAGGAGCGTGAACGTGGCATAACCATAGCCACCGCCCATGTAGAATACGAGACCGACAAGCGCCACTATGCCCATGTGGACTGCCCTGGCCATGCCGACTATATAAAGAATATGATAACCGGTGCCGCACAGATGGATGGCGCCATATTGGTGGTAGGCGCTGATGACGGCCCGATGCCCCAGACCAGGGAGCACATACTCCTTGCCCGTCAGGTAGGCGTGCCGGCCATGGTGGTGTTTCTGAATAAGTGTGATATGGTGGACGATCCGGAGCTCCTGGAGCTCGTAGAGCTCGAGTTAAGGGAGCTCCTTACCAAGTACGAGTTCCCGGGCGATGAGGTGCCTATAATAAGGGGTAGCGCCCTTGAGGCCCTCAACAACCCAACTGATCCTGAAAAGACCAAGTGCATCTTGGACCTTATGGATGCAATAGACAACTACATACCAGAGCCCAAACGCGACATAGACAAGCCCTTCCTGATGCCTGTCGAGGATGTCTTCAGTATAAGCGGCCGCGGCACTGTGGTCACCGGCAGGGTGGAGCGCGGTGTGATAAAGGTGGGTGACGAGGTGGAGCTTGTAGGTATACGCCCCACACAAAAGACTGTATGTACAGGCCTTGAGATGTTCAGGAAGATACTTGACGAAGGCCGGGCCGGAGACAACATAGGTGTACTGTTGAGAGGTACCAAGAGGGACGAGGTGGAGCGCGGCCAGGTGGTTGCAAAGCCGGGCAGCATCACCCCTCACAAGAAGTTCAAGGCGGAGGTCTATGTCCTGAGCAAGGAAGAGGGCGGCAGACATACCCCGTTCTTCTCGGGTTACCGTCCCCAGTTCTATTTCAGGACCACGGACGTCACCGGAATAGTTACGCTTCCTGCAGGGGTTGAGATGGTCATGCCTGGGGATAATGTCTCCATAGAGGTTGATATGATACAGCCCATAGCCATGGAAGAAGGCCTCAGGTTCGCCATCCGTGAAGGGGGCCGTACCGTAGGCGCAGGTGTGGTGAGTAAGATTATAGAATAGGAGGTTGGATGTGCGAGAGATAATTACCTTGGCCTGTACTGAATGTAAGCGCCGTAACTATACAACCACTAAAAATAAAAAGACGACCCCGGATAAATTACAACTTAAAAAATATTGTCGTTTTGATAAGAGACATACTCTCCATAAAGAAACTAAATAATTGGTGTCGATTTGCTGCTGATTTGTTGTATCGACAGGCCAGTAGCTCTAACGGTAGAGCACCGGACTCCAAATCCGGCTGTTGGGGGTTCGAATCCCTCCTGGCCTGCCAGGGGCAAGGGCACCGTGGGTTGTTTGCTCCGTCGATGGGCAAGGGGGTTTATAGTGGCTAATAAGGTAAAAAACATAAAAGCCGAAGATGTTGATTCATTAGATATAAAGACAGGCCTTGCAGGTGATCGGATGGGCGAGATCAAGGGATGGATTCCAAAGGCCAGGTTTTTCTTGAGAGATGTGAAGACCGAGTTTGACAAGGTTAATTGGTCAAATAAAAAGGAGACCGTTTCTATGGCTATGGCCGTTTTGGCTATATCGATCTTTTTTGCGGCATATCTTGGCGTAGTCGATCTAATATTATCTAAACTTGTAAGATTTCTTATAAAGGGCTAGTTGATTGAGGCAGTCGTGGAAGGAATGGCTGATTCTAAAGAAAAAGATGTCAGGCCTTGTTTGCGGCTGAATTAAAAATTATGGCGCAAAGATGGTATATAATACATACATACTCCGGCTTTGAGACTAAAGTAAAAGAAGCCCTTGAAGAGAGGATAAAGCAGCATGGCCTTGAAGGATATTTCTCGAGCGTTGTCATCCCTACAGAAAATGTGATAGAGATTATCAAGGGGGATCGTAAGACATCATCTAGAAAGATTTATCCAGGCTATGTCCTTGTAAGAATGGAATTTAACAATGAGACATGGCATTTGGTTCAAGAGACCCCGAAGGTTACCGGATTTGTAGGAGGGCATGATCACCCTGTGCCGCTTTCGGATGAAGAGGCTGAAAAGATTATACATCAGATGGAGGAACGGGCGCAGAAGCCGGTGCCTAAATATAGTTTTGAAAAAGGTGATAGTGTGACTGTAATTGAGGGTCCCTTTGCCAATTTTCATGGTGTTGTTGAAGAGGTCAAGCCTGAAAAGGGCAAGGTCAGAGTTTTGGTCTCTATATTCGGCAGGTCAACCCCTGTTGAATTGGAATTCGCGCACGTCCAAAAGGTTATGTAGGGGCGGCGTTTAAAGGAGAAGGAAATGGCAAAAAAGATATCCGCATATATAAAATTGCAGCTACCTGCAGGTCAAGCCAACCCATCGCCTCCTGTTGGTCCTGCCCTGGGACAACATGGCGTCAATATTATGGAATTTGTGAAGGCTTTTAATGCAAAGACGCAGGATCAGGCAGGCATGATTATACCCGTGGTTATAACGGTTTATTCGGACAGGTCTTTTAGTTTTGTACTCAAGACCCCGCCTGCGTCTGTCTTGCTCAAAAAGGCGGCAAAGATAGAGAAGGGTTCCGGTGTTCCGAACCGAGATAAAGTGGGGACTGTCACTAAAAAACAGGTTGAAGAGATAGCTAGGCTTAAGATGCCCGATCTTACGGCAGCAACCATTGATGCTGCAATCAGGACCATTGCAGGTACGGCCCGTAATATGGGGATAGATATAGTTGATTAAAGGAGAAATTCAATGGCTCAGCACGGCAAAAAATATCGTTTATCCAGAGACAAGGTCGACAGAGTTAAGAGGTATCCGCTGGAAGATGCCGTAAGGTTGGTTCTTGAGACACATTACGCCAAGTTTGACGAAAGTGTAGATGCTGCTGTGATTTTAGGCGTAGACCCTAAAAAGGCTGATCAAAACATTCGCGGTTCCGTGGTGCTCCCACATGGAACAGGTCGTACTCCTCGAGTTTTGGTCATCTCAAAGGGCGAAAAACTCAAAGAGGCTGAAGAGGAAGGAGCCGATTTTGTAGGCAGTGAGGAGCTGATTGCAAAGATACAGGAAGGCTGGCTTGATTTCGATCGTGTTATTGCGACGCCGGACGTGATGGGCATGGTCGGAAAGGTGGCCAGGATACTTGGTCCAAGGGGATTGATGCCGAATGCAAAGACAGGCACTGTCACATTTGATGTAGCAAGGGCTGTGAAGGAGATCAAGTCAGGTAAGGTTGATTTCAGGGTCGACAAGGCTGGTGTCGTCCATGTCCCATTGGGGAGGGTGTCTTTCGGGCAGGAAAAGATCAGAGAAAATTTTATGGCCTTTTTGGATACCCTGAATCGTCTAAAACCATCGACAGCAAAGGGCGTTTATATTAAAGGCATATCGCTTTCTTCAACAATGGGGCCAGGCATAAAGGTAGATTCCGCAACTACCAGATTGAACTAATAATATATTATTTTGATTATTAATTTTTACAGGTCAAAGACAGTAGGTACGCCTAAGTGTTTAATGGGATTTTTGGTTGTCCCACCTACCGAGACAGGTGCAGCCTCTGCCTTTGGCAGTATAAAAACTGCCTGTGGGTAGAAGGGGGTGATAAATTTGGCTTTGAAGCGTAAACAAAAAGAGGCCATGCTTGAGAGTATGCATGGTAAGTTTGCCAGATCAACCGCATTGGTGATGGTTGATTATTCTGGGCTCAAGGTGTCCGATTCTGATAGTTTGCGTAAGACCCTTAGAGAGATAGACGCCGAGTTCAGGGTTTCTAAAAATACCATATATAAAAAAGCGGTTGAAGGGACGCAAGCCGAGGTCATCAAAGACCTCTTTGAGGGACCAAAGGCTGTGGCCATCTCATATGGCGACCCTGTAGCTATGGCTAAGGTTCTTGTAAATTTCACTAAGGCAAATGAGGCCCTTCAGATAAAAGGCGGCGTACTTTCTGGCAAATTGATTGATGCAGCCGGTGTTGCTGCCTTGTCGGCTATGCCGAGCCGTGAGTTTCTTTTGGCCCAATTGCTTTCTGCGTTGGTTGCCACTCCGACCGCCTTTGTAAATGTATTGGCCGGGGTGCCGAGGAAACTGCTTTATGCCTTAAAGGCGATTGCCGAAAAGAAGGCATGACATCATAATTATCAAGCTTTGGAGATTTTTTAAAATTTAAGAAGGAGATTTGCAATGTCTATTACAAAAGCTGATGTAATTGATTTCATTTCCAATATGACGGTACTAGAGCTATCTGAGCTCATAAAGGAACTTGAAGAAAAATTCGGCGTAAGCGCCGCCGCCCCTGTGGCGGTGGCCGCTGCCCCTGGGGCCGGCTCTGCGTCTGCTGAAGGAGCGGCCCAGGCTGAGGAACAGACCGAATTTAGTGTCATACTTACCGATGTGGGCAGCCAGAAGATTCAGGTTATCAAAGAGGTTAGGGCCGTCACCGGCCTTGGCTTAAAAGAGGCTAAGGATTTAGTTGAGGGTGCTCCGAAGCCCATCAAAGAGGGTGTTTCCAAGGAGGAGGCTGCCAAGATCAAGGAGATTATAGAGAAGACAGGCGCAAAGGTTGAGATTAAGTAATCTCTTGATCTTGAAGCGTTTCATAAATACGGCATTGTCATATATTAAGACGCCCGGTCTGGAGGGTTAGGTGCGCCCACGGACCGGGTTAAATTCATTTCGGCTGTTCAGTTTTTGAGAATTCAATAAAAAATAGTTTTCTGAAGAATTTAATTTTTAATTAAATTTTCAATTTTTTAAAGCCAATCTGAGGCGGCATCCTATGAATCAATTGCAATTATTACCTGTGAGAAAAAGATTTGGCCGTGTCAAAAAGGTCATAGATTATCCATACTTGATCGAATTGCAAAAACGTTCTTACGAAAGATTTTTGCAGAGGGACAGTGAGTTTGATGTCAAGGAGGATGCAGGACTCAAGGCTGCATTCAAAAGTGTCTTCCCTATAACTGATTTTACTGGCACCTTTTCCCTTGAATTTGTCCAGTATTCAATCGGCGATCCCAAGTATACGGTTGAAGAGTGTATGTCGCGCGGGGCGACTTATGAGGCACCGGTCAAGATAGTGGTCAGGCTCTTGTCATATGATATAGACAAGGAAAGCGGGGTCCAGAGTATACGTGATATAAAAGAACAGGAGATATATTTCGGGACCATACCACTCATGACCGACACCGGCACATTTATTATCAACGGTACAGAAAGGGTGGTCGTGAGTCAACTCCAAAGGTCCCCGGGCATCTTTTTTGATCATGACGGCGGCAAGGTACACGCCAGCGGGAAGCTCCTCTATTCGGCAAGGATCATCCCTGTACGTGGGTCATGGATTGATTTTGAATTCGATGTCAAGGACATCTTATACGTCAGGATAGATCGTAAGCGTAAATTCCCTGTGACCGTACTGCTTAAGGCCCTTGGGTATGAAGATATTTTAGGTAGTTTTTATGACAAAGATAACTATCTGATAGAGGGTCAACTCATTTATCGCAAAGTGAATCCAAAGACGATGCAGGCGCAAAAGGCGAGTATGGATGTCTTGCATCCGCAGACCGGCGATGTCTTAGTAAGAAAGGACCTGAAGTTTTCAAAAACAGTACTTAAAAAGCTTGAGGATCTCGGTGTGACGCGCATCCCTGTCGATGAACAGGAACTTATTGGAAAGATCGTCGCGGAGGATGTTGTAGATCCCTTAACCGGTGAGGTGCTTTTGGGCAGCAATACGGAGATCAAGGCCGAAGATCTTAATCTATTGAGGGAAAAGGGGATATCTCAGGTATCAACCCTTTTTATCGATGGTGTAAAGGTCAGTTCATCCATACGTGACACATTGTTGCTTGACAAGACCCGGAATCGAGAAGAGGCCATTATTGAAATATATCGCAGGCTCCGCCCAAGTAGCCCACTCATAATAAATGTCGCTGAAAAATTCTTTCAATCCCTTTTCTTCAATCCTGATACATATGATCTCTCCGAGGTCGGCAGGTACAAAATAAATCAGAGATTTAAAACCGATATACCACTCAATGTAAAAACCCTTACACCAGAAGACATCCTTAATACAATCAAGGAGCTTGTTAGGTTGAAAGACGAGAGAGGGCCTGTTGATGACATAGATCATCTTGGCAATAGGAGAGTGAGGTCTATCGGTGAATTGATAGAAAACCAGTACAGGATTGGGTTGGTCAGGATGGAGAGGGCAATAAAAGAACGGATGACCCTCCAAGAGGTGGAAACCCTTATGCCTAATGATCTTGTCAATCCAAAGCCTGTAAATTCTGTTATGAAGGAATTTTTCGGCTCCAGTCAGCTTTCTCAATTTATGGACCAGACAAATCCCCTTTCAGAGGTTACTCATAAGCGGAGGCTCTCAGCCTTGGGCCCGGGTGGACTTTCAAGGGAGAGAGCAGGATTCGAAGTGCGGGATGTGCATCCAACCCACTATGGACGTATATGTCCTATTGAAACCCCTGAAGGGCCCAATATAGGCCTTATAGTATCTCTTAGCACATTTGCTCGTGTAAACGATTATGGCTTTATAGAGACGCCTTATCGCATAGTCAAGGACAGGAGGGTTACCGGTGAAGTGGTCTATATGACCGCGTCCGAGGAGGACCATGAGACTATAGCCCAGGCGACGATTGAGCTCGATGCGAACGGGAGGATTGTTGATGATCAGGTTGGTGCGAGGATCAAAGGCGAGTTCTTAATGGTGCCCGCAGATGAAATAACTGCCATAGATGTGGCGCCGAATCAGTTAGTGAGCGTATCAGCCGCCTTGATACCTTTTCTTGAGAATGATGATGCAAACAGAGCGCTTATGGGTTCCAATATGCAGCGCCAAGCCGTTCCTCTCCTTGTGTCAGAGGCCCCGCTGGTCGGGACAGGAATGGAGGCCACCGTAGCCAAGGATTCGGGCGTTGCGATTATAGCGAAACGGGACGGGTGGGTGGATTATGTCGACTCGACCAGACTCGTCGTTGTCTATGAAGGAGATGAGGCGGAGGGTAGGCCTATTGAGGTCGAGATACATAAGCTCAAGAAGTTTCAGAAGTCAAATCAGACCACCGTATTGAATCAGAAACCCTTAGTTCACCCAGGACAAAGGATCAGAAGGGGTCAGGTGCTTGTGGATGGGCCTTCAACGCATAGGGGCGAGCTTGCGCTTGGCAAGAATGTAGTTGTGGCGTTTATGCCCTGGCTAGGTTACAATTTTGAAGACGCGATCATTATAAATGAACGGATCGTCAAAGAAGACGTCTATACGTCTATCCATATTGAGGAATTCAGCGTAGAGGCCAGAGACACCAAGCTCGGTAAGGAGGAGATAACAAAGGATATACCGAATGTCGGGGAAGAGGCGCTGAAAAATCTCGACGAGAGCGGGATTGTCCGCATAGGTGCCGAGGTCAAGGCTGGCGATATCCTTGTAGGAAAGGTAACGCCCAAGGGTGAGACATTGCTGTCGCCTGAGGAAAAACTTTTAAGGGCCGTTTTTGGTGAAAAGGCGGGCGACGTCAAGGATACGTCCTTGAGGGTGCCGCCTGGCATAGAAGGTGTGGTAATAGACGCCAAGGTATTTTGTAGAAAGGGCGTAGAAAAAGATGCAAGGGCCCAGGCCATTGAAGATGTTGAGATAGCCAGCATCCAGAAAGACCAGGCGGATGAGCTCAGTATAATACAGCATGTCGCCATAGAGAAGTTGGTAAGACAACTTGCCGGGAAGAGGCCGGCTGTTTCCATAAAAGACAGCAGGGGTAATGTCCTCCTTGAGGCCGGCAAAGAGATGAACGCCGAGGCCGTGAGAAGGACGCCTATCTATCGTTTCCAGGAATTGATTCTTGAGGGCCAGAAGAGGCTTGATCCTGCAGTGGCCGATATCTTGGCTTGGTATAATAAAGAAGATGAGCGTATAAGAAGGCATTTTGAAGGCAAAATCGAGCGTCTCAAAAAGGGTGACGAGCTACCGCCAGGTGTCATCAAGATGGTAAAGGTCTATGTGGCCATGAAGCGCAAGCTCCAGGTAGGCGACAAGATGGCCGGACGGCATGGAAACAAGGGCATCGTGTCGAAGATCGTACCGATTGAGGATATGCCGTATTTTGAAGACGGGACGCCGGTTGATATTATCTTGAATCCACTCGGCGTGCCATCGCGAATGAATGTTGGACAGATTATGGAGATACATCTTGGCTGGGCGGCCAAGAATTTGGGTGAGCAGGTGGCACGTCTTGCAAGGGAAAATGACATAAAAAGGGTCAAGGCAAGGCTTGGTGACATCTTTAAAGGAGATGGCGAATTGGAGGCCATGCTTGACAAGATGGATGACGATAGTCTTAGACAGTTTGCAATGGGACTTGAGCATGGGATCCCGATGGCAACGCCTGTCTTTGATGGTGCCGATGAGTCGGTCATCAGGGGTTTGCTTGTTGATTCAGGACAATCCGAATTGGGTCAAGTTACACTTTATAATGGACAGACGGGTGAGCCGATAGCCGAACCTGTAACAGTAGGGGTTATGTATATGCTCAAGCTTCATCATCTTGTTGATGATAAGATACATGCCCGTTCAACAGGTCCTTATTCATTGGTCACGCAGCAGCCGCTCGGAGGTAAGGCCCAGTTCGGTGGTCAGCGCTTGGGTGAGATGGAGGTCTGGGCCCTTGAGGCCTATGGTGCAGCACATGCCCTCCAGGAGTTCCTTACAGTCAAGTCTGACGACGTAGCCGGGAGGTCAAGGATGTATGAAAAGATAGTCAAGGGTAACAATTTCCTTGAGGCCGGCCTTCCGGAATCATTTAATGTTTTGGTTAAAGAACTCCAAGGTCTTTGCATGGACATGGAACTTATTGAATAGAGGGTTTATCGAATGGAAGATCTCCTTTCTTTTTTTTCAAAACCGAAAGATCCTTTAAATTTTAAGGCGGTCAGGATATCTATAGCCTCACCCGAAAAGATGCTCGAGAGGTCTTTTGGTGAGGTTAAGCAGCCTGAGACCATAAATTATCGTACCTTTAAGCCTGAAAGGGATGGCCTTTTCTGTGCCAGGATATTCGGTCCTATAAAGGACTATGAGTGCCTGTGTGGCAAGTACAAACGAATGAAGCACAGGGGTGTAATCTGCGAGAAATGTGGCGTAGAGGTCATTCAGGCGAAGGCTAGGCGCGAACGTATGGGCCACATAAGCCTTGCCGCCCCTGTGGCGCATATATGGTTTTTAAAGAGCCTTCCGAGCAAGATTGGCGCCCTTCTTGACCTTAGTCTCAAGGAACTGGAAAGGGTCCTGTATTTTGAATCCCATATAGTGCTCTCTTCCCAAGTGCCTGAACTTGCTGTGGGCACCATATTATCAGAGGAACTTTACACAAAAAACCTTGATCTTTACGGCTCCAAGTTTGAAGTAGGTATAGGTGCAGAGGCCATCCAGATGCTCCTTGCAAGGATAGATCTCGATTCCCTTTCAAGGGAGCTGAGAGACGAGATGATCAAGACCAAGTCGGAGGCGAAACGCAAGAAGCTCGGGAAGCGCTTGAGGGTGATAGAGGCCTTTAAAGACTCGGGCAACCGACCTGAATGGATGATACTTAATGTCATCCCTGTGCTTCCGCCGGACTTGAGGCCCCTTGTTCCCCTTGACGGTGGACGCTTTGCTACATCTGACCTCAATGATCTATATAGAAGGGTCATAAACAGAAACAACCGCCTCAAGAGGCTCCAGGAGCTCGACGCCCCTGATATCATCGTGCGTAACGAGAAGAGGATGCTCCAGGAGGCGGTTGATGTACTGTTCGACAATGGACGCAGAGGGCGTGTTGTGACTGGTCCCAACAAAAGACCTCTTAAGTCCCTTTCTGACATGCTGAAGGGGAAACAGGGACGTTTCAGACAGAATCTCCTTGGCAAGCGTGTCGATTATTCGGGCCGCACAGTAATTGTCGTTGGTCCCGAACTGAGACTGCACCAGTGTGGCCTTCCAAAACGTATGGCGATTGAGCTTTTTAAGCCCTTCATCTACAATAAACTTGAAGAAAAGGGCCTTGTGACCACTATAAAGAGTGCGAAGAAGATGGTGGAAAAAGAGGTTCCAGAGGTCTGGGACGCCTTGGATGAGGTGGTGAAGGAATATCCCGTTATGTTGAACAGGGCACCTACATTGCACAGGCTGGGTATTCAGGCGTTTGAGCCTATTCTTGTCGAGGGTAAGGCCATTCACCTGCACCCACTAGTCTGTACTGCATACAATGCAGACTTTGACGGCGACCAGATGGCGGTCCATCTGCCTCTGTCTGTCGAGGCCCAGACCGAGGCAAGGGTACTTATGATGTCCACCAACAACATACTTTCGCCCGCGCACGGTGAGCCTATTATACAGGCCAGTCAAGACATTGTGCTCGGTATCTATTATATGACCAGGGAACGGCCAGGCGTAAAGGGTGAGGGCAAGATATTTGCTTCAAAGGAAGAGGTGATTCAGGCCTGGGATGCCAGCATCGTGCACTTGCAGGCGAAGATCAAGGCAAGAATTAGGGACGAGCTTGTAGAGACCACCGTAGGAAGGGTGATATTGTCTGACATCCTCCCTGAATATGTGCCATTTTCATATATTAATAAAGTAATGCGTAAAAAGGATATAAACAAGCTTATTGATATAAGCTACAGACTTGCTGGTGCCAAGCAGACCATCATATTGGCTGACGCCTTGAAAAATATGGGTTACAGGTTCGCTACATTGGCAGGCATTTCTATTTGCATAAACAATCTCGCCGTGCCTGTGCGCAAGGAAGAGATACTTGAGAAGGCCCAGGAAGCCGTTTCAGAAGTTGATAGGCAGTACAAGGAAGGTCTGCTTACGGAGAGCGAGAGATATAATAATGTTATAGATATCTGGACAAGGGCTACTGACGAGGTCGCCTCAGAAATGATGGAAGGTATCTCCGTTGAGTACCATCGCAACGCTAATGGTGAGGTGGTTTCATCACCAAGCTTTAATCCGGTTTTCATCATGGCTGATTCAGGTGCAAGGGGTAGCAAGGACCAGATAAGGCAGCTTGCCGGTATGCGTGGGTTGATGGCTAAGCCGTCCGGCGAGATCATTGAGACGCCTATAAAGGCCAATTTCCGTGAGGGTTTGAGCGTGCTTGAATATTTTATCTCTACTCACGGCGCAAGAAAGGGTCTTGCAGATACGGCGCTGAAGACAGCCAATTCCGGCTATCTGACTAGAAGGCTCGTTGATGTGGCCCAAGACTCTACGATATATGAAGAGGATTGTGGTACCATTGATGGGATTGAGATGGAGCATCTTATAGAGGGCGGTGAGATCATACAGCGTCTCGGAGAACGCATATTGGGTCGTGTAGCCCTCATGGATATTGTGGATCCGGTTACTGGCGAGGTATTGGTCAAGGCCAATGAGGAGATAGATGAAGATGCTGTAGTCAAGATAGAAGACGCCGGGATCTCCAGGGTTGAGATCAGGTCGGTTCTTACCTGTCGGTCGCCTTATGGGGTGTGCGCTAAGTGTTACGGGCGTGACCTTGCAAGAGGGCGCATGGTAGCTATTGGTGAGGCTGTAGGTATTATAGCCGCAGAGTCGATCGGAGAACCTGGTACACAGCTTACCATGAGGACATTCCATATAGGTGGCGCAGCTGGTGGCAAGGTCGAGCAGGCGGATATCAGGGCAAGAGGGGGTGGAGTCGTGCGTTATGAAAGGATTAGCGCGGTGCGCAATCCTGCAGGGCGCATGGTGGTGCTAAACAGGAACGGCGAGCTGGTGATCATGTCACATGACGGCAGGGAGAGGGAGCGTTATCCAGTAATATACGGGGCAGAGCTATTGGTTGAAGATGGGGCGGCTGTTGAGCCGGGTCAAAAGTTGGCTGAGTGGGATCCGTTTACAAACCCAATCCTTGTAGAGGTGTCTGGAAAGGTGAAATTCGGGGATCTTATAGATGGGGTCACTATAGAAGAAAAGGTGGATCAGCTTACGGGTAGGGCGAGTCGTGTGGTTATACAACATCGGTCTTCCGACTATACGCCTCGAATTTCGATTAAGGATGAGCGGGGAAGGACATTGAAGTTGCCAAGCGGCAAGGGAGATGCCCGCTATCTTCTTCCGGTTGGTGCCATCGTTGTAGCGAATGAGGGTGACGAGATCAGGGCTGGAGAGATTATTGCAAAGATACCTAGGGAGACGACAAAAACAAAGGATATTACAGGAGGTCTTCCTAGGGTTGCGGAGCTCTTTGAGGTGAGAAAGCCGAAGGAATATGCGATTATATCCGAGATAGACGGTGTTGTGTCTTTCGGTAAGGACCTAAAGGGCAAACGGCGTGTGATCATTACCCCTGAAGTCGGCGAACCCAAGGAATACATGATACCGAAAGGCAAGTATATAAATGCCCACGAAGGTGACTATATACGTGCAGGCGAACCACTAATGGATGGCGTAATCAATCCGCACGATCTCCTGAGGGTCAAGGGTATAAAGGCCTTGGCCCGTTATATGGTAAATGAGATCCAAGAGGTCTATCGGCTGCAGGGTGTCAAGATAAACGACAAACATATCGAGGTGATAGTCAGGCAGATGGTGCGCAGGGTTAAGATTACAAGCGTGGGCGACAGTACGTTTATGCTCGGCGAACAGGTGGAACGCTATAGATTTGAAGAGGAAAACGAGAAGTTGATCGCCGAAGGCCGGCAACCTGCAACCGCTGAGCCGATGTTGCTCGGCATAACTAGGGCCTCTTTGACGACTGACAGCTTTATATCTGCAGCTTCGTTCCAGGAGACGACGAAAGTCCTTACCGATGCATCAATTGCCGGCAAGATAGATTATTTGAGGGGTCTTAAGGAAAATGTCATAATGGGCCGATTGATTCCGGCGGGGACAGGACGGGTCTTTTATGACGAGAAAGAGTGCCGCAGGGCCGCTGCTGCAACGTCATGAATACAGAACCAGAACGATCGATGTCGGAGCTTATACCTCCTTGTGTAAAGTCGGTTTATGAACGTCTGGATTCCAGATATTCATTGGAATTTGAACCACTGACTGTAAGGGGCAGGCATTTTAATTTTCTCCATCCAGGCGATATAGAACCGCTGATCAAGGGGAGAGACATCTTCGCTGACGTATCCGATTTTCCTTTCTGGGTCAAGATATGGGAGGCGGCGGTCGTGCTTGCGGATTTTATGGCGAGGATGCCGACGGACCCTGGTAGGCGTATCCTTGAGCTCGGGGCCGGTGTGGGTGTGGCCGGTATTGTGGCGGCTGCTTTTGGCCACTGTGTTACGGTAACGGATTTTGACGATGAGATATTGGATTTTGCAAGGGTATCTGCCGCGGTCAATGGCTGTGAAGGCGTGTTTCAAAAGAGGCTAGATTGGCTTGAGCCTGACGGCTCACTCGGTAAGTTTGAGATTATAATAGGTTCTGAGATACTCTTTAACTCAAGGTTCTTCGCACCCCTCCTGAAGGTGTTTGAGATATTTCTTGCGCCGAATGGCGTGATTTATCTTTCCCATGACAAAAGACGCAAGAGCCTTGCAGGGTTTTTGGGGTTCTGTTCGGGGTGCTACGATATCGCTATAAAAGAAGTTACACTCCATTCAGGTGAAGACGAGTCTTTTCAGATCTTACTTACGAGGCTTACTCCCAAGTAAAGATAAAATAGGTGGCTGTTTTTCTATTTCTCTCTGTTATGACCCGATAGTTCAAATGTGGCGCAGCTGCCCGACCCGCACGACCTTTCCTGTATAGTGCACCCGGTAGATGCCTTAGACGTAGCCATTGATCTTGACATATTTGTCTTTTTATTCCCTCCGTCTGCCACGGATATGTTGGCTGCGCTTAAAACCTTTTGAACATCAGGGCTTTGGCACATCGGACATCGCACATCTACTATTTCTACCTTACTTATGAGTAGCAGTTCAAAGTCGGAATTGCAACTTCTGCATCTGAATTCATGTATCGGCATAGCTTATCCCTCTATAAAAAAGGGGAGGCGAAGCCTCCCCCTTTTTTATATTATCTTCCTGGTTGATTCGATGGTTTTAGAAGTATACCTCGAAGGTCAGGTAGGCGTTATCCATGCGGTCAACCCCTGGCTGGCCCATGTAAGAGGCATTCTGTGGATCCTTCAGGTTGTCGATATCAATCGGTTTACCCACCCAGTTTCCACTTCCTGTGTAGTTTATCCAGTAATACTGATAGCCTGCCCTGATGAATGCGCGGCCAAGCTTTGAAAGTGGTGTGTCTGGAATATCCCATATCCAGTAGATCTCGCCTACATGACCACGGGTGGCGAGTTTTGACAGATAAAGGTCATCGGATGCAGGAGTGAAGTTGATCCAGTACCGTGAGCCATAGTTATACTCAACGCCAAGCTTGCTGCGAAGCTGCTCGATAGGTACCCTAAAGCCTACATACGCTGCCCAGCCCCAGTGTTTTTGATCCTCACCCGGGTTGTTAAGTAGTCCGTAGCCGCCTATACCCTGTGATGGGTCACCTGGATTGATAAGACCTATATATTCCCTGCTTACGCCGCGTGGGTCAGTATAGCTCATGCCAGCGCTCAGGAAGTAATCGATATTCAAGAACTGTGCGGGAAGTTTGTGCATGAATACACCGCTCAGATGATAGATATCACCCAGGTTGTTCGACGGTTTGCCAAACATGACCAAGTTATTGTAAGCATTAACTGGGGAGAACATTGTGCTTATGTTTTCCATTGTATCCGGGATGTCTCCGGCCTTGAAGAGCTGGAGGTTTGCGAACATGTCTCTATCAGGGTCGTCGATTACATCCCAGCTTATACCGTATAGATCGACATTGTCTATCTTCTGCTGATAGGGGACATCTTGGAATCCTGTCTGATAACCGCGGCCGTAGCAGATCCTGATTTTACCTGGGAATGGATTAGAATAGGCGTAGCCAACGGTTGCGCCGTCAAAGGTCCAGTCCACGCCAAGGGCTGTAGGGGTTGCATAGCGGTGCAGCAAGTTTTCCTTGAGCTGGAGCGGAGGCCCGTCAACAGTCGGCCTACGGCCAACTGAGAACCATATCGGATACCCGCCTATATTTGTCCAGTTCACATAGGCCATCTCAACCCTGACTGTGTTGTCGTTTGGCCTGCGGCTAATGTTTGGATCCCAGAGATAGCCGTTTGAGGCGAAGAACGGGGCGGCTGTTGCATTAGCCGTCTCCATGCCCCATATCTTGTACATGGCAAGACGGCCCTTGAACATTATGTTCTCGGTTGCCTTGGCGCTCATGTCCAGACGGAGCCTTGTGGTGTAGAGGTCGTCATTTTTCGGGCTATAGCTCCTCTGATAAAATTGGTTAATAGTCGGCATCGGGCCCTTCATGCCGCCCTGCTGCCATGCCTGCAAGGCGCTCATGTACTGCATTTCATCATAGTAACCAGGCACATGCGCCCTGGTTGAATCCACCCTGAATCTGAAATCGCCTCCGTCGAAAGAGAAGTTGGTCTTGGCCAGTCCGCCTCCCACCTTCTGAGAGACCTTCTCGACTGTCTGGCTGGTTTCTTGCTGTTTGGTCTGGACATTTTCCAGTTCCGACTTCACCTTTGCGAGCTCAGCGTTAAGCGCGTCGATCTTTTTCATGAGCTCTTCTGGCGTAGGTGATGCCAATACCATGGCCGGTATCAGCATGACCAATACCATGATCCCTACTAACAGTTTCTTCATCGTTTCTTGCCCTCCTTTTGTTTTTTTAGTTCTCTTTTTTAGTCTACTACATTAAAGGAAACAGCTAAAGCGATCGCGGCCTTCAAGAAGATTAACGCCCGATCAACAGGTGACATTTGTCACACAGTTGACATTTCATTAAATATAATTAAATCGTCATTATGTCAACATTAAAATTCCTTAAAAATTTTTTAAAGTAAGGAGAAACGTTATGAATATAGACTCATTCTTAAAAAGACTTAAAGATGCTGCAGGTGGCAAGGCTGGCATGGTGCTCATCCATAACGGAGTTGTACGGGACCATTCAAGGGATGGACGTCCTGTATGCGCAGTGGATATCGAGGTCGATCGCAAGCGTCTAGATGAGATTATCAGGGATGCAATGCGGCTTCCCGGCGTTGTCGCTGTTGATACAGAGATACGTGAGGGGCGCTTGAATGTGGGCGATGATGTCATGCTCCTCGGCGTGGCCGGTGATATAAGGGACAATACGATCAGTGCGCTTTCGTTGACCCTTAACCGCATAAAAAAAGAGGTCACAAAGAAAAAGGAATATTATATTATATAGTTGCACATTGGGATCGGGGCGCAACAAGATGAATTCCGAGGTATTTTAAATTGAGCGTCAATATAGAAATGGCCGGCCTTCGCAGGTCGATGGTGCTTGTCTGCAGGCTGCTTTATCAGAAGGGGCTTATTGCTGGGCCGGATGGCAACGTGAGCGTCCGACTTGGAAATGGTTTTATCTTGATTACACCAACCGGTGCACACAAGGGCATTTTGTCTGAAAGTGACCTCGTCATGGTGGACGAGAAGGGTGATCCAGCAGGCGATGCCGGTAAGGATCAAGGGCAAAGGCCGTCTTCCGAAATCTCGCTTCATCTCGCCATTTATAGAAAGGATTCAGGTGCAATGGCCGTGGTGCATACCCATGCCCCGTGGACAATGGCCTTGAGTCTTGCAGGGTTTAAGTTTACCCCTCACCTCATGGTCGAGGGAATGATGTTCTTGGGTGAAGTCCCTGTGGTAGGGTATGCACCGCCTGGAAGCAAATTGCTTGCCGATGCCGTAGCTGGGGTCCTTGACAAGGGGCCAGCCCAGATACTCGCGCACCACGGCGCGATAACCCGCGGGCCGAGTTTGATGAAGGCCTTCGAGCTGATGGAATGCCTTGAACATACTGCAAAGATCACAGCCTTGGCGAGGCTCCTTGGCGAGCCCGTTCCCCTGGCGGACAGCGGCGGCTGATATTCCTAAGCCGGGGCTAGTATGCCGACATCGCCGTTCAATTCATATACACCCCCGAGAAGCATCGGAAAGTTGTCTTCGCCGTGGCCTGCAGGGATATCTATGATTACCGGGATATCCAGGCTGGAAAGCCTGTCTTTGAGGAGCTGTTCAGGGCTGAAATCTGAAGACTGGTCCTTTGTGAGGCGTCCGACGGCAATGCCAGATACCTTTGAGAGTCGTCCAGAGGCCACAAGATGGGTGAGCATGCGGTCAAGCCTGTACGGTGCCTCATTATAATCTTCAATAAACAGGATGGCATCGTCCCATGGCGGTTCGTAAGGGGTCGCCAGGGTATGGACAAGGCATGTAAGATTCCCGCCTATCAACCTGCCGTAAACGAGCCGGTTTTTTCCTTTTATCAACGGTCTGGCAGGAAGTGGCGGGAACTTGCCTTTTTCAAGACAGGACCAGAGCGCAGCCCTTGACGCCGGGCTTGTCTTCGGAAGTGTGGTTATAAGCGGGCCGTGGATGGAACGCAGCCCCCTTGAGTTGAGTGCGGCATGTAGGAATGTGATATCGCTGAAGCCTATAATTAAAGGATGCGCAGATCCCGCCACTCTGCCCCAATCGATCTTATCTATCCATCTCGACGACCCATAGCCGCCCCGCATGGTCCAGATAAAATCGTTTGAGACATCCTGCATATATTTGGAAAAACGGGCGGCCTGTACTTCATCGTCTTCGGCCAGATAGTCGAACGGTCCACTGCGAGATGTTGGTCCAAAGGGGTCTCTGGTCCATATCAGTTCAGGTCCTTCAATGTCGATTATTTCAAGTCCTTCCTTGATTTTTTGCGGATCAGGTGGGCTTGAAGGGGCAAAGGGCGCTATTTTTAGGGACATATAATTTCAACCTGTTCTTTTAAGAGGGTCTACCTTGACTTTGTGCTGCATATCATTAAATTGAAATGCAAATTTTATAATATTTCAATGAGTTTTAATAAATTTTGGATGCAGATATGGAAAATGCAAAGGATTATTACAAAGTACTAGGGGTATCAAAGACCGCAACCCCCGATGAGATAAAAAAGGCCTTTCGTAGGCTTGCAATGAAGTATCATCCTGACAAGAACAAGGGCGATAGGGCCGCGGAGGAACGTTTCAAGGAGATAAACGAGGCCTATGCGGTTTTAAGCGATCCTGAAAAGAAGAAACAGTATGATACCTTCGGTTCTTCTGAATTCAACCGTCGTTATACTCAAGAAGATATATTCAGAAACTTCGATTTTGGTGATATCTTCCAGGAATTCGGCATCGGCGGCAAAGGCGGGGCCAGGGCGTGGAGGGTCAGTTTTGGCGGGAGACCGGGTGGCGTAGGCTCATTCGACGATTTGATTAGCCAGATCTTCAGTCAGGGGACAGGTGGCGTAGGCGAAGGATATGAAAAGGCGGACCGCTTTGCCTCCGCTCGGCCTGGCGAGGATATAACGCTTGAGATACCCCTTTCTCCAAGAGAGATGTCTGAAGGTTGTGAAAAGAGGCTTGCCTTTGATGCCGGCGGGCTTGAGGAACGGATATCTGTAAAGATACCACCTGGGGTTGGCCCAGGGAAAAAGATCCGCGTGGCTGGGAAGGGCGGGGTTGGAGCAGGCGGCATAAGAGGGGACCTCTATCTCGTGGTCCGTCCACAGGTTGACAGTCGCTTCAGGGTCAATGGATTGGACCTGGAGATAGATCAGCCGATAAGTTTCAGCAGCGCATGCCTCGGTGGAGAGATCGAGGTTCCGACTGCATTCGGCGGCAGTGTCAGGCTCAAGATACCACCCGGGACCGGGCCTGGAAAGAAGCTGCGTATAAAGGGCAAGGGTCTGCCTGATGGCAAAGGGGGGAGCGGCAATCAATATGTGCGGCTCATGGTGGACGTCCCGAAGAGGCTTACCGTCGCCCAGAAGGAGCTTGTACTCAAGTTACAGAATGAAGGATTGTAATAAAGGCAAACGGACAGCCCGATATTTTATTCATATCCAGTATTGGTGATCTGTCTTGTTGCGCTGCGGCATTAAGTCCATGTATTTCAGTTTTTCATTGATATCCTTACAGGATCTCTGTCTTTTTCATCGGGCCCTTTTGAATCTTGACCCCGCAGGACCGAGATCAGTGGAACAAGATGCGCTTTGTGATCGTTGACCCCGTCAGTTTCCGGATGCCTTGGCGGATTTGCTGGCCAGGGCGGTACGCCCTGGCCAGCAGCAGTACCAGTGGTATGATACTCAAAAACAGTAGGCCAAACACCCAGGATATATCGTTGTATGTCAGCATGGTTGACTGCATGTCCACAATCCGATTTGTCAGCGCATAAATTGTATGCTGCACACCCTGGGTATTGAGTCCTGCATGCCTTAGTGCGGTTCCGGCAATTCGATTGTATTCGGCATAAGGCATATTAAAGGGGTTTACATGATCGACCAGATAGGATCGGTGGATCTGCTGGCCACGATCCACCATCGTGGCCGCCAGCGCGTATCCGATGTTGCCACCGACCCGACGCGCCAGGGTGTAAAGGCCGGTTGCATCAGTCATGTCAGGGCTGGGTACAGTGGACAGTGAAAGGGTGCTTAAGGGCACGAACACGAACGGCATGCCAATACCCATGATCAAGAGCGTGGGGACAAGGTTCCAGAACCCTGCGGCAAGCGACAATCCGGCGAGATCATAATAGGACCAGAAGGTGATCCCGACGCCGAATATCACCAGCACCCGTGCATCGATATGGTTGTAAAGTCGGCCCACGATTGGCATGAAGAGCAGCAGCATGAATGCCCGCGGCGCAATCACCAGCCCTGCCTGGAACGCAGGATATTCCAGCAGGTCCTGTGTAAATTGAGGCAGAATGAATGTAGTGCCAAAAGGGCGATGCCAAAGATTATCCCTATGGCAGAGCCGATGGCCAGCGGGGCATTGCGCAGGATCCGGAAATTGATTACCGGTTCCGGCGCAATCAGTTCCCAAATCACTAGGCTGATCAGCGCCAGTACACAAACAACGGTCCCTAGCACAATCAGGCGCGAATCGAACCAGTTCTCTCTTTGTCCCCGTTCCAGTACGATCTGCATGGTGGTCAGGGCGACCGCCAGCAGACCGATGCCGATCCAGTCGATTTTCTGATCCCGCGCCGCAGATACGGCGGATCGTGAACAAAGGCGCCGATCATGAAAATACCGATGATGCTTATCGGGATGTTGATGAAAAAATCCAGGGCCATCCATAGTAATCCGTCAGCCAGCCGCCCACAATCGGTCAATCGCTGGTGCCAGAACGACCCCCATGCCAAATATGGCCATGGCCATCCCCTGCTCCTCCTTGGAAAACGACTCCCGAAGAATTGCCTGCGAAACTGGGATCAGCGAACCGCCGCCGATCCCCTGCAGCACCCGGTAGAACAACATCTGTGGAAACGAAACCGCTGTACCGCACAGAACCGACCCTACCGTGAACATTGCGAACGACCACATTAGAGCTTCTTGCGGCCGATGAGCGTACTGAACCAGCCGGCCATGGTCACCAGATTTCGGCGATGCTGTAGGCTGTGGATACCCAGGTTATCGATGAGAGATCCTCGGAAAAGGTACCCATCATGTGCGGCATGGCCACATTGACGACACTGACGTCCATGACTGCCATGAACGCGCCGAACATGACCGTGACTGCCACCAGCCATTTATTTACCTCGATTAACTTGGTGGTGGTATTTTCGGATGCGCCGTTCATTTTATTGCTGCGGCCCCACTCTTCGTGTGGAGCGGAGCCTTGTTTTTCGAGATATATTTCGATCCGTCGGACGGCCATCCCACGGCGCCGATATCCACGTCTGGTACCACTGACATCCCCGGGACCAACAGCACTTTTTAGTCTCTTGCGGACGGTCGAAAACAATTTTGACCGGTACCCGCTGGACGACCTTGACATAATTGCCTGTGGCGTTTTCCGGCGGAAGCAGACTGAAGCGGGCGCCCGACCCATGCTGGATGCTGTCCACATGGCCGTGGAAGGTGAAATTTGGGTATGCATCCACCGAGATTTCAACCGGCTGGCCGGGTCGCATGTGTGTCAGCTGTGTTTCCTTGAAATTGGCCGTAACATATACATTCCGAGGCACCAGTGCCATGAGCGATTGTCCGGGCTGCACGAACTGCCCGAGCTCGACATCTTTTTTGGTCACAAAACCGTCGCATGGCGCATAAATCTTTGTATAGGAAAGATTCAGACTGGCCTGGGCGACATTGGCCTTGGCCTGGTCGATATCAGCACTAGATACTTTCGCTTGAAAACGGCTCTGTTTGATCTGCTGGGGTGCGGACTGTGCCGCAGTCAAGCGGGCATTGGCCTGTCGCTGGCTGGCTTCTGCAGCCTTGATCGCCGCCTTGGCTTCACGAACAGATGCTTTTGTCAACCTTCTTTTCCGCCGCCCTTAAATCTGCAGCGGACATTTGTTCAGCGGCTACGGCGCGATCAAGGTCTTGAAGTGATACTGTTTTCGTCTTCGCCATCTCGCGGTACCGCTTTAAGTTCGTCGCATCCAGCCGATACCGCCCCCTTGCGGATTCGGCCTCTGCCTTTGCTTGGGCGAGTGCTGCTTCACACAGGGCAAGTCGTGCCTTGGCCTCCTGAACTGCCGCTCTTGCCGATTCCACATTGTCTTTGGCTTCATTCAATTCGGCCGTGGCGGTGATCCGGGTTAGTTCGACACTGATGTTGCGTGCCCGATTAGCGGCTTTTGCCGCTTCCAGCGCGGCCTCCGCCCCATCCAGACGGGCCTGGAAATCATGCGGATCCAGATCGACCAGCAGATCGCCTGCCTTGACCCATTGGTTGTCCTGCACATAGATATGGGCTACATAGCCGGACACCCGCGGGCTTATTGGAATGATATCTCCATCGATAAAGGCATCATCGGTGGATTCGTGAGATAATGAATGGATATAGTAAGGGATGCCGATGATCAGTGCTAGAATTACCAGCCCGCCCGCCGTCCACCAGACGATTTTTTTACGGTGGAAAGGCCCTGCCGAGGAACTGTTGGGTCCCATAGATTCCGTTTCATTGGCGGCTATATCGCTATTTCGGCTTTTTTCTGTCATCTCTACCCATTTCATTAGGTTCAAGAAAGTTGTTTTTTGTAGGTGGTGGCATAAGGAAAAGTTCTGGATTCAATTCTCCTGTCACGCGCAAGAGTTTCAAATAATCAACATCTTGATTGAATTTTGCAGTTGAAAGGGACAGTTCCGCGGATAGCAGACCCTCTTGGGCAATTAGCCGCTCAAGGTTTGTTCCAAGTCCGGCATTGAATGCGGCTGTTGCCTGCCGCACCCCTTCCCGGGCCGCTTTGACCTGGATATCGAGCTGATCGATCTGTTGCCTAGCCCTTTGGAGATTTTCCACAGCCATTCGTAGATCCTTCAATATCTGCCGGCGGATATACATCTCGGAGAGTCGAGCTTGCCGCAGGCGCGAATAAGCGGTGCGGACATCCGCATGAATCAATCCGGCTGAAAAATAGGGACATTGACCTGGATCATGGAGGTCCAATCCACATCGTTGGGGAAGGTATCCCGGGACAGGTAGCGCATCAAGTTGAGGGAGACCGACGGGAAATATTCGCCCCAGGCCGCTTCCAGTGCGGCGGCCGCAGCCTTCACCCGTTCATGGGCAGCCGTTAGGTCTTGTCGATGCGTCTCGGTTAGCTTCAACAAGGTGTCGATGTGCCAGTTTATCGACGGAATTTTCAGTCCGCCGGTGAGCGGTCCCTTGACTGCCGGTACACCGATTAAAAATGCCAGCATCGCCCGGCCGTTTTTTACATCGGCCTTGGCTTGAATCAACTCGTTTTGCGTCTTCGCCAGCTGTGATTCGGCTAGAAAGACATCCACCGGCCGTGCCACACCAGTCTTCTCTTTCACTTGAATGTCTGCGAGCCGCTGTCGGGCGACTTTGATTGAATACTTTAAAACCGCAACCTGCTTTTCTGAGTGCATCACTTGAAAATAGGTCCTGGCCACATCCAGCATGAGAAGGGCCTGGCGATCCAGGAGTACCGCCCGCTGCATCTTAGCGAAAGCCCCGGCTGTTTGTAGGGCCGGCACATCGCGGAACAGGTGCAGATCCATATTTCCAGCCACTGGCAGATCGGTCGTGTGATTGGGTTCAAACTCGGCGATCAGGGGGTTATTGGCCGCATATGCAGTCTTCCCCTGGAGCATGAATGTTGGAGCAAAGCTGATGGTCGGTAGAAAGGCGGCAAAGGCGCGATCCTTGTCGATCAATGTCTGAAGGTAATCCTCACCGGCTATGGCCATCTGCTCGTTATGCGTATTGGCCAGTATCAGGGCGTTCTTTAACGTGAGGGGATCTTCGGTATGGTAGGGTAAGACTGATCCGGATCTTCCAGTATTAAGCACATGCCAATATATTTGCACATCGTGTGTTTGATTCACTGCGCATCTATTGAGAAAAAACAGCGCCAGGCCGGCCAATCCCCACTGCAGCGGTCTTAACACACCTTCTCCTTGACAGTAATTGCAGCCTTGACAAAATTCAGGATATGATCGATCAGTACCTCACGGTCGACTGTTTCAGTCCCTTCAAGCAGCACTGAGCGGATGAACCCGGGAATATACCGGGCGGTAAATTCCGGATGGGAATCGATAAAAATTCCCAGGGCAATGCCCTGGCGGATGATAGATTCGATCATGTCTTTTAGCTCTGTACGTTTAGCATCCCACTTGGCCCGGTCAATAGCTTTCCAGACAGGAATCGTACGTATCAGCTCGAACAGGTGGGGGTTTTGATAAGCAAAATTGACCATCTCACGAATCACCATCTCAAGATTTTCCGCTGGACTGTGAGTATCTTCATCTATCCGTTCGCGAAGCCGGTCTACCAGCCGAGAAAATCCGTTATAAAGCACTGAAATATAAAGGTCTTCTTTGCTATTGAAATAGATGTATAGTGTTCCCTTGCCTACTTCCGCCGCCTTAGCCACGTCGCTCAACAGCACCTTGTGGAAGGGTTGCGTGGCAAAAAGTCCGGCCGCCGCCGAAAGGATTTTAGCTCGTTTCCGTTCATCTATGACTTGCATATCTTTCTCACCCTTAACATCTAACATCATTTGGTCAGATTGAAATTTGGCCTTACGCCTTCAGCCGCAAATCGATTTGCAATCGACTTGATCATCTTGATCATCCTTTCCGCTCCACCTCCGCCATGTGAATTGAAGATGATATTGGCGCATTCCTTTCATATCAGCCTCATTTGTTTCAATAAGATAGAACCAATACTGACCAACCAGTATTGATGGAAATATCG
This sequence comes from Dissulfurimicrobium hydrothermale, assembly GCF_022026155.1. Classification (NCBI taxonomy): domain Bacteria; class Deltaproteobacteria; genus Dissulfurimicrobium; species Dissulfurimicrobium hydrothermale. Next base: position 903,271 of record NZ_CP085041.1, read on the forward strand.
TTTTATTATATCCTCGTCAAGTTCTTTTCCTGCTCGAGTTCCTCAACGCCGGGTACATCCGAATTATATTGAGAGCTACATGAGACCTTTTATAGATCCAGCAGTCGCGATATAAATCACAATCAAGGCTCCGCCTGCTCAAGAATCTGTAGGCCAGCCGCAACCGATTGATAATGAAAAAGCGGAGGCGGCGCATTTCCTGTAGGCGAGCGTGGGATGTCGGTTTCAAATAGTTGAAACGTAGAGATTGTCACGATGTCAGTCAATATGGAGCGGAAAGGAAAAAATTAGGTAAAGGAAAACAATCCAACCTAAGAAGCATCGAGGTCGTCCGTTCATGGTCCAATAGGCCCAGAAGATCTTAGCGAGATTTGAAAGACTTGCTGAAGAAAGGCATGAAAAGATATGAGGCGTTGTTGCACAGGACTGGCGCCATAGTCGCGTTTAGAAAAATTGGGATCATTTACGATAAGCACTAAGTCGCCTGTTGCTGTATGTATGCCTTCACCGCGCCTATGTCTGCAGGAAGTAGCTTCAACCTGGTCGGCCTTTTTTCAATGTCTTCAAGCGAAGCAGGCCTCTTCGGCTCATGGCCGATTGCTTCTTTTACTGTCCTTGCGAATTTGGCTGGATGGGCCGTAGCTAGACACACGATACTGTGGCGCAGAAGGGCGGATGAAAGTCTTTTTGCTGCCGCTACGCCGACTGCCGTGTGAGGGTCCAGCACATAGCCTGTATTTCTGTATACGGCTCGTATGGTCTCAATGGTCTCGGGTTGGCTTATTGACGCCGAGGCAAAGTCTTCCCGCGCCATGGTCATTTCGTCAGGGTTGAAGACGATCTCGCCGGTCTTTTCAAACTGCTCCATCGCCCTCTTCACCCTTTGGGGGTCTTGCCCGAAGAGATAGTAGATATATCGCTCGAAATTGCTTGCGATCTGTATGTCCATGGAAGGGCTTACGGTCGGGATGACCCTTTGCGCGATCTTATAGCGGCCCTCCATGATAAAGCGTGTGAGGATGTTGTTTTCGTTGGTGGCGAGGATAAGCCGTTCGATGTGCGGCGAGATGAGACGCCTTGCCACGTATCCGGCGAAGATGTCTCCGAAGTTTCCGGTCGGGACAGAGAAATCAACCCGCTCTGCGCCTTCTTTATTTTTAATCCATAGAAATGAATAGACATAATATACCACCTGGGCGAGGATCCTAGCCCAGTTTATGGAGTTGACAGCCCCAAGCTTGTATTGGGACTTGAAAGGGATGTCGTTGAAGATGTTTTTTACTATCGCCTGGCAGTCGTCAAAGGTCCCATTTATCGCTATATTGAATACGTTTTTATCAGGTACGGTCGTCATCTGAAGGGCTTGGATGGGGCTTACCCTGCCATGGGGGTGCAGGATAAAGATGTTGATGTTTTCTTTACCCTTGACCCCATATATGGCGGCGCTGCCCGTGTCGCCTGATGTTGCACCTAATATGTTCATCTTCTCGTTGCGTTCCTTCAATAGGTATGAGAAGAGGTTTCCGAGGAACTGCAGGGCAATGTCCTTAAAGGCGAGGGTCGGGCCGTGGAAGAGCTCAAGTATGTGCAAGTCGCCTACTTTGACAAGGGGTGTGACCTCCGGCGTGTCAAAATTTTTGTAGGCATTGTCTATCATGGCCTTCAGGTCTTTAGAGGTGATATCGTCTATAAAGAGCGATATGACCTCATAGGCAAGCTCATGGTAGTCGAGTCCTTCCCATTTTTCTATAATCTCTGGTCCAGCCGTAGGGAGTTGTTCAGGCAGGATGAGGCCGCCATCTGTCGCAAGGCCCATCATCACGGAGTCTTTAAAGGATATTGGCTCGATTCCGCCCCTCGTGCTTATGTATTTCATTTATTTTTTTGTTGTCTCCCTGATGGCTTATTCGTGCTCGTGATGATGGTGGTGGTGACGTCCTATTTCATGGCCTGATATAGGGCCTCCGGCGAGATTCATTGCGGTTTTAAGATGTTTTGTTACATCTCCTGAGGAGAACGCAGCCTTCTTGAGGGCAGCAGCTGCATCGGGCATGCCCGCCTCCTCGAGTACGGATGTCCATCGCAGAAATTCCCTGGCATGTTCTTCATTGTGTTCTATAAGATGCGGCAAGAGTATGCGCAATTTTTCAATTTCGGTCATTTTCGATCCCCATCTACTTTATTTTTTGGTCAGATTTAAATTTTTTGTGATCTCTGTCCGGATGATTCAAGAATAACCTTGTGTTTCAGGAGGTCTATCTTTGATATCTTTGCACTTATAATACGGGGCGGCTCGAAAAGACCCTGCACCTTCACACCTTCGGGGCAAGGCTCAACCAGTATCACGTCCCGCATGATCTCCTCTTCCTTCCCATCCTTCAACAGGTATACGCTGGATTGACACATATGTTCACCTTTTTGCTTGACTTGAGATTAAAGTCATTATAAACGAAAGTTAATAAATAAACCAGATAGCGGGAGGAGCCGATGAGCAAGATTGTAGAGATAGAATCGATGGAGATATTGGATTCCAGGGGGAATCCCACCATTCGCACATATGTCGCTCTTGAGGACGGGAGTCTTGGGATCGCCTCTGTCCCGTCTGGGGCGTCCACCGGTGAGAATGAGGCACTTGAGCTCAGGGATCAAGATCAGTCGAGATATGGGGGCAAGGGTGTCTTAAAGGCGGTGGAGAATGTAGAAGATGTCATAGCTTTAGCGCTCCAAGGTCTGGATGCCACGATACAACAGGAAATCGATCAGGTCTTGATAGATTTGGACGGGACGTCCAATAAAAGCAGGCTCGGGGCAAACGCCATCCTCTCAGTCTCGATGGCGGTTGCCAGGGCGGCAGCTCAGAGCGTAGGTCTGCCGCTCTATGCCTATCTTGGAGGGGCCTGTTCAAACCGCATTCCAGTTCCTATGTTGAATGTCTTAAACGGTGGCAAACATGCCGATTGTAGTGTGGACTTCCAGGAATTCATGATCGTGCCTATCGGTGCCCCCACGTTTAGAGAGGCGCTAAGATACAGTGCCGAGACCTTTTATGCATTAAAGACCATTTTAAAGAATAAGGGCTATGCCACATCCGTGGGGGATGAAGGTGGTTTTGCACCCAATCTTAAGAGTAACGAGGAGCCGTGCGAGCTCATCGTGGCAGCCATAGAAAGGGCTGGTTATAGGCCGGGAGAAGACATAGCTATAGCGCTTGATCCTGCAGCCAGTTCATTCTTTAGAGATGGAAAGTACGTCCTTGCTCGTTCAGGCGGCGGCGAAAAGACGAGCGCTGAGATGGTCGAGCTCTATAAAGAATGGGTGAGAAAGTATCCGATTATTTCCATAGAAGACGGCCTCGCAGAAGATGATTGGGACGGTTTTGCCCTTATGACAAGGGAGCTCGGCCAAGAGATCCAGATAGTCGGGGACGATATATTCGTCACAAACACCGAGTTTATAGCCAGGGGCGTAAAGGAGAGGGCTGCTAACGCCGCGTTGATAAAGCTGAATCAGATCGGCACGGTCAGCGAGACTGTAGATGCCATTCGTATGTGCAGGGCGGCAGGTTGGGATTTTGTGGTCTCCCATAGATCAGGCGAGACGGAAGACGACTTCATAGCTGATTTTACTGTGGCGATGGACGGCTGTCAGATAAAGGCAGGTTCCATAAGTAGGAGCGAGCGCATAGCCAAGTACAATAGGCTCTTGGAGATCGAGGCGGAATTGGGGCCTGCAGCCTTGTTTGACAGCCCGTTCAGATCCTGAAAATGGATTACAATTGGAAACGGGTAGGGCAACAAGCAATCTCTGTCCATAAAAATAAAAGCCCCCTTTTTCTCAGATTATTTGAAAAGCGGTAGCTCATGGGTGTCTTCCATATCTGACAGTTCAGCGAGGGACGGGAGGTCCGAGATGTCTTTCAGGTCGAATACCTCAAGAAAACGCTTTGTGGTACGGTAGATAAGGGGGCGTCCAGGGACCTCTTTCCTTCCGGCCGTCTTTATGAGTTTTCTGTCGAGCAGTATCCTTAAAGGTCCACTCGAATCTACGCCTCTCAGATGTTCTATCTCAGCGCGTGTTACGGGTTGTTTGTAGGCGATTATGGAGAGGGTCTCAAGTGAAGAGCGGCCGAGTTTGGCCGGAGTCGATTCTTTGAGCCGCAATATCCATTCCCTGACCTTGCTTTTTGACTGCAGCCGCCAGCCGCCAGCTACCTCTCTTATCTCGAGGCCGTGACACTGGTCGTCATATTCTCTTTGAAGTAGCTTTAACGCAATGAGTATGTCATCTTTGCTGAATTCAGGTAGCAGGCCTGTTAGTTCTTTAAGACCAAGCGGTTTTGTAGCGACCAGCAAGAGTCCTTCGAGGATTGCCTTTATCTCAGGCCGTCCAACTCCAATGGCCGTCGACTCCATCGCCTTTATTTTGATAGATGTTTTTTAATGGAAGACTTGAGTTCGGTCAGATTGAATGACTTTACTATATAATCGTCCGAGGCCCAAGAGGCCAGATCTTGTTTGTATTCAGGGTATGCCGAACTCAATATTACTGGGGTTGCCGGCCTCTTTTGCTTCATTTGGCGGAGTACCTCTATTCCATCCATCCCCGGCATGTTGATGTCCAGGACGACCAAGTCAGGCCTATAGCTGTCAAAATATCTAAGCGCATCGTCTCCGTTCATTGCTGATTGGATTTCGTAACCTTCTTCTTCTAGTTCCTCTTTGTACAGGAGATGTATGCTTTCTTCATCGTCTACTATCAGTATCTTTTTTTTCTCATCCGCCATAATGCACCTCTATAGAATTTTGGCTTGTCCATATATTTTCTAGGCTATTTCCGAGATCTGTTATTTACCTGACAAAGCCTATGCCGGCCATCTTTATATCCTGATTTCCCTTAGGAACTTGGCTGACTCCTCAGGCGGCGTGGGATTGATATAAAATCCGGTGCCCCACTCAAACCCTGCTACCATTGTGAGTTTAGGCATAATTTCTATGTGCCAGTGATAGTAGTCCATCGAGAGGTTTTTGAGAGGGGCTGTATGCAACATATAATTATAAGGTACCTTGGGCAATGCCTTGTCAAGACGGCGCATTGTTTCAAGAAATATCCTCGCGAGGGAGTCGAACATGCCGTCATCCATGGAGACATATGAAGAATAATGCCTCTTAGGCAGGAGCCACATCTCGAACGGCGCCCTTGGTGCAAACGGAGCGATGGTCAAGAAGTCTTTGTTTTCACATACAACACGGGTGTTCCCAGCTAATTCCTGATGTATTATGTCGCAGAATACGCAGCGTTCTTTGTATTCGTAATAACGCAAGGACCCCATCACCTCTTCCTGGATGAGTTGCGGCACGATCGGAAGGGCGATCAATTGGGAGTGGGAGTGTTCGAGCGAGGCCCCTGCCGCCTTGCCAAAGTTTTTGAATATGATTATGTATTGAAACCTTATATCCCTTGCCAAATCGAGCATCCTGTCCCTGTAGGCGAAGAGTATTTGCTTGACCTGGAATTCGGACATCCGGGGTATGGTTTCGTCGTGGTTGGGGGTGTCTATGATGACCTCGTGGGCCCCTATTCCGTTCATCATGTCATAAATACCTTCGCCTTGTTTGTTCAAATCGCCTTCAATGATGAGGGCCGGAAATTTGTTGGGCACCACCCTCAAGGTCCAGCCGGGTGTGTTCGGGGCATAACCCTGTCTCCCATAGGCCAGGACCTCCGGTGGTGTGGTGTGTTCATTGCCGGGGCACAGCGGACAGAATCCTCCCTTTGTCTTTTCTTCTTCTATTACAAAGTCACTGGGGCGTTTGCCGCGTTCTTTGGCTATGATGACCCATCTGCCTATTATCGGATCTCTGCGCAGTTCTGGCATCTTTTTACTCCTTTTTATACCAGCCAGAGCCTTCGTTCAAAGTCTTTATCTGGCATCTTGATCGATAGATAGCCAGCCCTTGTCCATGTGTCCTGTACCAATCCATCTTGGATCGTTTTAATGTTAAGACTTAATTCCTCGCCTGCAATAAGGTTTAGGAAGACAAATGGTATCTCGAATTCGGCTATTTCTTCTATGGCGAACCTGATCCCTGATTCGTGAAGCGGGATCTCAAGGTCGTTCTTCTTGATTTGGCACCGCCATGTCGTTGTCCCGAGCTTATCCATCCCGACCTGGGCTGGATATGCCTCTATGGCGACCCTGTCTTTGGCTGTAGTAATTGATAGGCTTATGCCGAGACCAGCAGGCCATTCCAAGAAGTTTTTTTTGGCAGGGTCGAGTCGCAGAAAGAGCGAATTTATGTTGAATCCGTAAAATATCCTGTTTAGATTTGAGGCGCTCCTGTGCATCGAGCCGCCCTGTTCGGCAAGCGAGACTGAACCAGCCCCATTCCATTCCCAATAAAAACTTATCCTGCCATCTATTATGGGTGTTATGAACGCAACCGGTGTTGCGGCTGGCAGGATGGCCTTAGGCCGCCTCAGCGGGATCGAGAGATCAGCAGGGGCGGCGCGCCGAAGCGCCCTATAGGCCCCTTGTAGATGAAGCCTGAAGAGGCTGTCAAATTCATAGGCATAGCTGGTTGAAAATTTGTCGCCGTACCACCAGAACCAGTCGCTTCCCTCTGCCGCGAATATGGATTCCATTGCATTGGATATCTCATTTTCACCAAGGATGCCGGTCTTGATTGCATCCTCCACGGCAGTCCTTGCCTCTCCAAGGACCTCCCACGCCCTGTTTTCCTCCTCCCCCCCTATCCATATACCAAAGTCACCGTTTATCCAAGAGCCAGTATGGAGGCGTGTCAGGGTTTTGTTTGGCGGATATCGTTTGAGATAATCGCTTACCGTTACGAGCTCAAGATCGGGGTTGCAGATAATGCCGTCATAGAGTGCGCTGAGAAAACCCTCACCGCCGTCCATATAGTATTCCCATGGGTTTTCACCGTCAAGGATGACGGCCACGAAAGGCGGACGATCCGTTGTTGCAGAGAGCCTCCGTCTTATCTCGTTCAGTCTTGTAATAAAGTCGACCGCGGCTATTTCAGGGTCGTTTTCTTTATACACAAAGCCTATAAGGTCGGAGAGCTCATGGTGTCTGAAGATTATATCCATAGAGCTATCACCTATCTGCGCCTTGTAAGGCTGGAAGAGCGCATCGGGACCAGGGCTGTCGATGGATTTGTAGAGAATCGCCTCGTCTGTGGCCAACCATGAAAAACCGGCCTCGCTGGCGGCAGGGATAAGCTCAGGGGCCACTGAACCTTCGGAAGGCCAGAGGCCGCTTGGGGCCTTTTTGAATATTTTTTGACAGAAATCTTTACCTCTTTTAAGCTGGGCAGTGGCGTCCTGTGGATATGAAAAGCGGCGTGGGAGTCTGACGCCAGGCGCACATCTTTTTGCGTAATCGGTGTCCATGAGGAGAGGCAATATTGGGTGATAAAACGGGCTTGTTGTTATCTCGATCTGATCGTCGGTCCATCTTTCGGCGTAGGATTGGATAAGTTCCTTCATTATATCAAGCTGGGCATCCAGGAGCCGTGCCTTTTCCTCTTCGGTAAAGAGCCGTCCTTTCTGGAAAAGACCGTTTATAAAAGGGTCTTTTCTTGCCGCAAAACCCATCCATGTGAGATTGAACCAGACCTGGAGATCCAGCAGATCCTGCTCTGAAAAACGGTTTCTGGTCCACGAGGCATCTGAAGGGACGAAGTCCCTGCCTCTTAAGGCCAGTAGCTGCACATAGCGTTGGTATGGTTCAACCATAGTAGGCCAGTGGCAGCTGAAGAAATGGGTAAGTATGAATTCCTTTTCCGGGTTAGAGAGCTCCGAGGTCTTCTTGCGGCTGATCTCCAGAAACTCGTCAGTTTTGCCTTCGAGGTAAAGCCCGATCTGATAGAGAAGTGATGGGACGAAATTGAATGTAACCCTTGCCTCACGTCTCCCTTTCAGGCACGAAAGCATATCGTTGTATGCCTTGACAGAATGGAGACGTACCCACGGCATTGCAAAACGGCCGCTTACAGGGTCAAGATAAAGCGGTTGATGCATATGCCAGACAAGGGCGCAGTAGAGCTTCATACATTTAAAGGCCTCTAGCCTTTTCTTCCCGTTCCTCTTTGGATTTGCATTCTATACACAGTGTGGTTACCGGTCTAGCCTCAAGACGGCCGATGCTGATCTCCTCCCCGCACTTTTCGCATATTCCATAGGTGCCGTTGTCTATTTTCTCAAGGGCCTTTTGTATCTTTTTTATGAGTTTTCTCTCCCTATCTCTTATGCGTAATTCAAAATTGCGGTCTGATTCAACGGATGCCCTGTCGGTCGGGTCAGGAAAGTTTTCGTCCATACCGGTCATCTCATCGATAGTCCTGTCCGCCTCGCCCAGGAGCTCGTTCAGTTTTTGCTGAAGTATCTTGCGGAAATGTTCAAGTTGAGCCTTATCCACCAATGCCTCCTAATTTTATTATGATCATCTCTTCCAGGCGCCGCTCTTCCCGCCCGATTTGGATTCAAGACGTATTTCCCTTATGACTATACCTTTTTCTAAGGCCTTGCACATATCATAGATTGTAAGTGCAGCGACGGAAACTGAGGTCAGTGCCTCCATCTCCACCCCTGTGACGCCATTTGTCTTTACCTTAGCCTGTATTACTACTGAAGATTCAATTGGATCAAGGGTAAAATCGATCTCGATCGAACTAAGCGGCAGGGGGTGACAAAGGGGGATCAGCGCGTCCACCTTCTTGGCGGCCATTATTCCTGCCACCCTAGCCACGGCCAAGACATCTCCTTTTGGTACGCCGTTTTCGGTAAGGGCATTGAATGCCTTTTCCCCCAGCATAACCCTACCGGAGGCCACGGCCTCCCGTTGCGTTGCGGTCTTGTGGCTCACATCGACCATGCAGGCCCGTCCCTTTTTGTCCAGATGTGAAAAGCCCGAATTGCTCAAATCGCCCCCTCCTTTTTACCTGCCATCTCATGGCCTTCAAACCTCTTGAAAAACCTCCTAAATATACCACCCTCATCCTTTTCTTTCTCCAGCGACGCGAATTCCCTGAGCAGTTCCTTCTGTCTTTCTGTGAGTCTTGTCGGGGTCAGAACCGCTACCTCGATGACCTGGTCTCCTGTTCCTAGACCCCTAAGGTCAGGGACGCCTAGCCCCTTGAGCCTTAATGTCTCCCCGGATTGGACGCCGGCCGGTATCTTGAGTTTGTGGGGACCATCCAAGGTGAGCACCTCGATCTCGTCTCCAAGGGCCGCCTGCGTCATGGAGATCTGTATCCGGCAGTGCAGGTCGTTTCCACGTCTCTCAAGGAATTCATGTGGTTCGACATGGAGTATAATGTATAGATCTCCCCTTGGGCCGCCTCTGACCCCAGCTTCGCCTTCTCCACGGAGCCTAAGTCTGGCGCCGTCGTCAGCCCCTGCCGGGATTCTTATCTTCACCCTGCGTTTCTCGCGGATCCTGCCCTGCCCACCGCATGCATTGCATGGGTTTGTTATAATAACGCCTCTGCCATGACAATTCGGGCAGGTGGTTGCAATCCTGAAGAAACCCTCAGCCCTTATAACCTGGCCCCTGCCGCCGCAGAGATGGCAGACCGTCGGCTGGGTACCTGGCCTGAGTCCGCTTCCCAGGCATTCTTGACAGGATTCAAGCCTTGTTATCTCTATTTCTTTATCTGCGCCCCTTGCCGCCTCTTCAAAAGAGATGGAGAGATCGTATCTCAGATCCGCCCCTTGTTCAGGCCTTAATCCAGATCCTTGATGGCGGCGACCGGTCGAGAAACCGAAGATATCCTCAAAGAGGTCGCTGAACGCGCTAAAGATGTCTTCCTGGCGGCTGAAACCGCTGAAACCCATTCCGGCCATGCCATCGTGTCCATGAAGGTCATACACCCTGCGTTTTTCCGGGTCTTGAAGTACCTCATAGGCCTCGGCGGCCTCTTTAAACCTCTCTTCAGCCTCCTTGTCGCCAGGATTTCTGTCGGGATGGTACTTAAGGGCCAGTTTCCTGTAGGCCTTTTTAATTTCTTCAGGAGAGGCGGTCCTCGAGACACCCAATATGTCGTAATAGTCCCTTTTCATGATCCTGTCCGGAGGTTCTTTTAATTATTGAGGCGTTTCGGACAGAAAGGCCTCTGGCTGAAAACTCTTGTAGGCCCTTTGTTCTTCTGCCTCGCGGCCAAGTTCGTCTAGATTTTCATAGGTCACCTTGCCGGCTGCTATTTCCCTAAGGGCGGTGACGATTTCCTTGTTTTTGCATTGCACGAGGGGTGCAGCACCCTTTCTGAGCTGTTTGACCCTCTCTACAGCGAGATATACAAGCGAGAACCGATCCCTTACCTTCTCAAGGCAGTCTTCAACTGTTATCCTGGCCATCTCAGCCCCCTTTTGTTTTTTGATCGCTTCATTATTTTTTAGATAGAATTCAAAAAAGATATATTATTATAATATCTGTCCGGCTTGGCGCAATCCCCAGCCTCTTTGGTCGTTGTCACGACATCTGACTTTAATAATTGTGCATGGGCATTGGGGCAGGACGTTTTATAACCGATGTCCTCTGCTGCTTGTAACCCAATCTTAATCTCTGAAATGAAGAGGGTATTATGTTATTTTTGAAGTAAAGATATTGATTTCTGTTCGAAGGTAATTTAAGTAATATATTTTAATTTTGCTGCTTTTTATAGTACCTTTATGGCAAAGGTGTCTGCTGCGAAGAAATTTCTGATGGCCCTGACCTGACAGGAGATAAGTTTTACTTTATCGCGTTCGCCCAGTGTGCGCCCGATCTTTAGTTTTGCGGTGGGTTTTTAGGGCGGCTGGGAGGATGATATCTTCATGTCCGATATGTCTGATGAATTGTTGCAAGAAGAAGACCGCCTACTGATAGTAGATGATGATGAAGCGATCTTACGGCTTTTAAGGGATTTTTTGAGCGAAATCGGTCTTCCTTGCAGCCTGGCAAGGGACGGTCTCCAAGCTATAGTCTCGATGGAGCGGGTACCGGCAGCCGTTATAGTCACGGATCTATTGATGCCCAATATGAATGGTCTTGAGCTCACAAGCAAGGTTAAGGCAAGGTGGCCCGATACAGATATAATCGTTATGACCGGCTTTACAAAAGATTTTAGATATACAGACGTAATAAAGGCAGGAGCAAGCGACTTTATTCAGAAGCCGTTCAGTCTTGATGAATTCGAGGCCAAATTGTTGAGATTGATGAAGGAGAGGGCGTTAAGGCACAAGCTTGAGCAGCTCTCATTAAGAGACACCCTTACCGATTTGTATAACCGACGTTTCTTTGACCAAAGGCTTGAGGAGGAGGCTGAAAGGGCGGCTAGACAAGGTTATGGCCTTTATCTTGCGATTGTCGATATAGACAATTTCAAGGCATTGAATGATCAGAAAGGTCATGAGTTTGGCGACAAGGTTTTGATCTCTCTGGGGGAGGTGTTAAAAAGCTCCATTCGGAATTCCGTAGATACACCTTGCCGGATCGGCGGCGACGAATTTGCAGTTATACTGCCTCAAGTAGGTGCTAAAGAGGCGGAGATGATAGCTGAACGTATACGCAGGAACTATCTCAATTACAAAGATAGGGGCGAGACCACCCTAAGTGTCGGGGTGGCCGGGTTCAAAAAGACGTCGCAGAGGCTGAGAGACGATGTAACCAGCTTGATACACGAGGCCGATGAGGCCATGTATGTGGCTAAGAAGACTGGCGGCGACAAGGTGGTTGCTAAGGACGTTACAGGCGGTTCAAACTCGAAGCGTTCAAAGGCGGAGACTGTTGCAATTGCGAGCAAAATAAGTTCCCCCCCCCCCCCCCCGATTAGCTATGACATAGGGGTTGCCGTTGCCATTTTGAGCTTTATATACTCTTCAAGTATCTTTTTATGATCAAAAGCAAGGTCGGTAGGGAAGTTGTTGAGAGGGAAGATCTCGGTTGATCTTGCATCGTCTCCAGCCTGTGGCTCACCTTGGGCCTCTGCTATGAATACCGTGCTGATTGTGTGCATTCGAGGATCCCGGTCTGGGTTTGAATAGACGCCTAGAAGGGTCTTGAGCCTTATTTTTAGGCCAGTCTCCTCAAGGGCCTCTCTTATTGCAGCCGCCTCCACGCATTCGCCGTAATCTACAAAGCCCCCAGGTATGGCCCAGCCAAAAGGCGGGTTCTTTCGTTCGATAAGGACTATCCCCCCCGCGGTCTCTATGATTATATCTACGGTCGGGATGGGGTTTGCGTGGATCTTTATCTTTTCTTGGCACCTTGGGCAGGTGATTTCTCGGAATGTGGACATCTTTATCTTCCAGTCTTCTTTTCGATATTAATTTAATTGACAGGACCTGTTATCCTGTTGTCAGGTAGGTTTTTTGCAGGATCTGGTATAATATTAATGAGGTGCAACAACCCTTTCAAGCTGTCATGCAGGTGACGCCTCTTTTTAGATGTTGGCTGAAAGGCATGAGGATGTTGCCTAATTCCCTGTGTATCAGGCCGTTTGTTGCCATTATCTCCTGCATGAAAGGTGAATAGACGCTGCCCCTGAAATCGGTTACCTTGCCGCCGGCCTCTTCCACGAGGAGTTTACCTGCGGCGGTATCCCATGGTTTCAGTTTTATCTCCCAAAAACCGTCGAATCTGCCACATGCCACATAGGCGAGGTCAAGGGCTGCCGCCCCGGCCCTCCTTACCCCCTGGACCTTTGTTACTACGGCCTTGAATGCGGCCATTACATCTGCAGCGTCTTCCTGGACATCATAAGGGAACCCGGTGGCCAAAAGGGCGTCTTCAATGGTAGGCGTATTTGAGACCTTGATTGGTCGGCCGTTGAGCCACGCCCCTTTGCCGAGGCTTGCCGAGAACGTCTCTTGTTGGACCGGACAGTGGATTATGCCCAGGATGACCTTGTCCCCGCTGGCAAGGGCAATGGACACACCGAACCATGGAAAGGCATGGGCGAAATTGGTGGTCCCATCCAGCGGATCGACTATCCAAAAGAAGTCGTCTTTTGAGGCTGAACGATACTCGGGGTTTGTCTCCTCAGAAAGGACCGGGATGCCAGGGTGGGTTGATTTTAATACCTCAATTATGACCCTTTCCGATGCGACATCTGCTTCTGTGACAAGATCTATCCTGCCCTTGTGTCGTATATCCTTGATGCGGCCGAATAGGGATTTAAGGACCTTTCCCGCCTTCAATGCAGCCTGTTCCGCTGTTTTCAAGAGGGAATGGGCGGCATCAGGGTCTTCGTATATTAGAATCCCCTCTTTTTCGTTTGTCATAATTTTATCCTAATGGCTATTTTATTTTCCAATACAGAAACGGCTGAATATCTCGTCAAGTATCTCCTGCCCCATCTCTATTCCAAGCACCTCGTTCAGTTTTTTGAGGGCGTCGTTTAGGTCAATGGCTATCAGCTCTTCCGGGGCCCTGTCTTTAAGATTGCCGCACGCCCTTTGGATGGCGGCCGTCGCCTGTTCGATGGCGTTTTTTTGCCTGATGTTCGGGATAAAAACAGGTACGCCTTGGATGTTACTCGAGTCCTTGAGCAGTAGCCTTATGATTTCTCTTTTAAGCTCATGGAGTCCTTGTGCATCCGACGCCGAGGTTATCACAAGGCCTGCCTCAGTGTCCCTTGCTGCCAGCCTGGCGCTCACTGCCTCTTTGATCCGTTCCAGATCCGGTCGGCAGACGATATCGGCCTTGTTCAACGCTGCAATCAGGGGTCTACCAGTCGGCAATATGTCCATGAGCGCCATATCTTCTTCCGTAATGTCGCGGCTTGTATCAAAGACGGCGATTGTGAGATCGGCCCTCTTGATCTCCTCCAAAGAAAGCCCCATGCCTATAGCCTCAATAGGATCGCGGCTGTCTTTATTTATGCCGGCCGTATCGACTAGCGTCACGGATACGCCCTCTAGCTCTAGGGTCTCTTCGATCGTGTCTCTAGTGGTGCCAGGAATCGGGCTTACTATGACCCGACATGAGCCGAGCATGGCGTTGAAGAGGCTCGATTTGCCGACATTGGGCCTGCCGACAAGGGCGATCCTTGCACCTTCCCGTAGGATCCGACTATGGCTGTAGGCATCCAGGAGGCTGCTGAGCGGTGAAATGGCCTGTTCCATGAGATTCGTCAGCATAGTGTTGGCGTCAAAGGGTCTGATTTCATCTTCAGGGAAGTCGATCACAGCCTCTATATGAGCGAGCGTCTGGATTATTATCTGTCTGACCGCCTCTATCCGGCTGGTCAACGCCCCTTCGAGCGCGGCTGCAGCAAGGCTGCGTTCTTTTTCGGTCTTTGCTTGGACGATTTCCAGGACCGCCTCCGCCTGGGAAAGGTCAATCCTGCCGTTTAGATAGGCCCTTTTTGTAAACTCCCCTGGTTCCGCAATCCTGGCGCCAAGACCTGTTACCGCCTCCAGGAGATGTTTCGATACCGCCCGCCCCCCGTGGCAATGGAGTTCGACCGTATCTTCTCTCGTGTAGGTGTTGGGTGCCTTCATAAAGACAGCGAGTATTTCGTCTATTACTATGCCATCTCTCGGATCTATGGCGTGTCCGTAATAAAGGCGGTGGGATTCGATGGATGAACCGGCCCTTTTTGGTCTGAATATCTTGCGGAGTATATCCAGACTGGACGTTCCGCTTATTCTTATAATCCCTATCCCGCCTGTGCCAACAGGGGTTGCTATAGCTGCAATGGTATCTTCTTCTTTAAAGAGGTCATTCACTCTCTTTTTTGTGCTGCCGGGCGCTTATCCGGCCGTGCTGTTGATTTAGGCCTTTACTGGGACCGCGGGGGGTACGGTTTGTCGGTATGATTATCACCCTGCGCATATTACCACTCCCTGTACTGGTGGTGCGTACACCATCAGTGTCTTTCAACGTGAGGTGTATAAACCGTCTTTCAGCCGGGTTCATGGGGGGAAGGACAACTGTCCGGCCTGTCTTTTTGGCCTGTTCCGCCTTGGAACGGGCGAGCTTGACGAGGTATTCCTCCCTACTGGAGCGAAAGCCGTCTGCATCGATTGGAATGGCCGAGATGGCGCCATCTCGGCCCCCAAGTCGTTTTGCTGCGGCCCTGTTGACCAGATATTTGATGGCCTCGAGGGTCTTTCCTTCGCGGCCTATTACTATCGCCGTATCCTGGCCGGATATCTCTATCTTCGGGCCGGTCTTTTCATTTTTCAGCTCGACGTTACATTCAAGCCCCATTTTTTTTAAAAGTCCTTCGGTCATCTCTCTGACTGCATTGAGATAAGCGAGATCTGAAGTTGGTTCGGCATTGCTTGGGGCATTTGAAGGTGAAGACTCAACTAGAGGTTCGTCAGGTGATTTTAATGCATTATGTGCCTTCACGGCCTGGCGTTTAGGTGTGACCCTTATTTTTGCCTTTCTGCCCCCTAGGCCGAATATACCGGAAGAGCCTTTAGAGAGTATCTCTATATCGAGTTCGTCCGCAGGCAATGAAAAGTGTTTACAGGCTAATTCAGTGGCCTGTTCGACGGTCTTACCTTCAAATTCCATTGATGCTGCTGATACTGCTGAAACAATAGCGGTTGACATGGCGATATCCGGGTTTACTCAGTGAATTTATTTATATAGTATTGCTGCACTATGGAAAACAGGTTGTTTACAAGCCAGTAGAGTACGAGACCGGATGGAAAATTTATAAACATGAATGTGAAGACCACCGGCAGGATTTGCATCATCTTGGCCTGGGTGGGGTCAAGAGAACTGGGTGTCATTTTCTGTTGCAGATACATTGAGGCGCCCATGAAGAGCGTAAGGACCGGGATGCCGCCAAGGATAGGTATGACGACCCCTGGTATCATTAGACGGTCAGGCGCGGACAGATCTTTTATCCATAAGGCGAATGGGGCGTGTCTGAGTTCGATTGCCTGTAGAAGCACCTTGTAAAGGGCGAAAAATACCGGTATCTGCAGTAACATGGGCAGGCACCCGCTCATAGGATTGACTTTGTATGTTTTATAGAGCTGCATAAGTTCTCTGTTCAGGGCCTCTTTGTCGTTTGCATATTTTTCTTTCAACTTGGCGAGTTTCGGCTGCAGCTTTTGCATGGTCTTCATAGACTTGGCGCTCTTGTGCGCAAGTGGCCAGAAGGCGATCTTTATCAGCAGTGTGATGATTATGATGGCAATGCCGTAGTTATGAAAATAACTGTAGAGAAAGTTGAGAAGATACAGAAGGGGTTTTGCAATAGGTGTAAACCAGCCGAAATCTATCGAATCGGCCAGATGGTGGTCTAGTGCCTTCAATGTCTCTATCTCTTTCGGCCCGTAATAAAGCCCAAGCCTTACAGAATCTCCCGCCTCGTCTGACTTGAGGGGTAATGTAAGGCTGATGGCCGTAAGTCCGGATGCATCTTTTTTTTCAAAAGTGGCATTAGCACCGCCGTATTGGTCCAGCGGTATTATGGCAGCCAAAAAGTAGTTATCTTCATAGCCGATCCAGTCTATTGGCCCTGAATGATTCGATTTTTCCCCTGGCTTGCTGAGTTTTACCTCTGTCAAGGCGTCTTTTGCATAGTAGGCAGGCCCTGAGAATACATAACTTGTCTCCTTGGAAAAGGGCCTGTTGTACATAAATATGGTCACGGGCGCACCAGGTCGTCCTTTGACCTCTATGGAGAGGTCTACCCAGTAGCTCCCCTGGTGGAATGTATAGGTTTTTAAAACAGAAGATCCATTAGGCAGTCTGTACGAGAAGCTCAAGCTCCCCTCCTTTTTGGAGTCGGTCAAGACGAGCCCAGGTTTGTCGGCATCGAACGTCTGATCCAAAAGATCGACGGGCGGTGACGTTCCAAGCTCGATACCCAAAGGAAGGTCGGGTTGCGACGTGTTTATAAGGTTCACAGGCGGCGAATCCGGCTTCATATTTGTAGAATAGCGTTTCAGGAGGCATTCTTTAAGGACGGCGCCTCGTTCTGAAAATACCATCCGATAGAGATCTGTCTCGACAGTGATGTCCCTTGCTATCCTCTGAGACACCTTGGGAATGAGGCCGGCCGGTGGTTGTTGGATGGCCGTGCCGTTCGGTCTCTGCATTTGCGCCGTCTGTCCTTCCAGTGAGCCAGCATTTTTTGTCTGAGCAGTTGGAGGCATGCCGGATCGGTTTGGGGCCTGTTCGACAGGATGGCCCGGCAGATTGCCTGAGAGATACTGAAAGCCTATCAATACGAGCATTGATAAGATTATCGCTAAGAGTGAACGGAATTCCATGTCTATTTTCCTGAGCCTTTAAAAGATTTTGAAGCCTTTCATGACAAATGGAATATGGTCTGGATGAAGGATCCGCCATGGTGATGGTGTCAAGGGACTGGGTCGTATCCTCCAGGGTGCCAAGGATGGCAGCGTATGAGCCTCTTGGCGAGCATGGCGGACCCTATGAGCGGTCCATGCCGTCTTATCGCCTCTTCTCCATAAACTGAACAGCTTGGAAAGAAGCGGCAGCTTCTCGGAAGGATCGAGGAAAACAATATGCGGTAAATGCGGATCGTAAATATGATCGCACATCCAATCGTCTTGCCTGTTATTGTCGCTATTTTAGATCTCATTTTTATCTTTATCGTCCGTCTTACGGTGTGTGCTACTGATGTCTTTGAATAGATCTTCAAACATCCTGCAATAGGTGTTGATCTCGATATTCAAAAATCCGACGTGCGGTATGAAAACTACATCGCATCCTACCGGAAAGATGTCTTTGTTCCTTCGGAAGAGTTCTCTAACTAATCTCTTGACCCTGTTCCTTTCAACGGCGTTGGCGTTACCATAGTTCTTACCTATGCTTATACCCATCCTTCGGTAAGACAGACCGTTTGGGGCATATACCACTGTCAGACAAGGAAGCCTTACTCGCCTCCGTGCCTTGAATATCGGTCCAAAGGCCCCTTTGCCGCATAACCGCTCAGACCTCAGCAGACCAGCCTGCTTGATTCGGATGTTTTTTTTCACCAAGCAAAGGAGGATATACGCTATACACAGAGACGGTATCTGCCTTTTGCCCTGCGGCTTTTAAGCACAAGGCGTCCGCCTTTTGTGCTCATGCGTTTTCTGAATCCATGCGTCCTTTTTCTCTTTAGCACACTTGGTTGGAATGTCATTTTCATTGAGATAACCCCTTGAAAATTTAGAATTTTTTAGAAAAATTTAGAAAAATTTCGATCATATATTTATGATCACGATATGATTGTGTAAGGTTTAAATTGATAACCAGATAAACATGATATGTCAAGGAAAGCATTAAATTTTGTGCGACATACCCACATCGTGAATATGTGTAAAGGGTTGATTTGGCGGTTTAGAACCGCTTGACAAAGCAAAAAACAACATGTTAACACAGAGATCAAGTCTAAATTTACACAGGAGATCTTTCGATGAAAGAGGTAAGACTTCATGGTCGCGGCGGTCAGGGTGGCGTTACGTCCGCTGAGCTTGTTGCGATAGCGGCTATAGACGAGGGTAAATACGCGCAGGCCTTCCCGAGTTTCGGACCTGAGCGTAGGGGTGCCCCTGTTACGGCCTTCATAAGGGTCAGCGATAGCCAGATTAGGACCAGGGAAAAGGTCTACAATCCGGATATAGTGGTTGTGCTTGATTCGTCTCTCCCAAGTCTTGTCAAGGTCGAAGACGGTCTGCGCGAAGGTGGGATTGTGATCTTGAATACCCATCTTAAAGAGGCCGAGGTGAGAGAGAAATTCGGAATCAGGGGCAGGCTCGCGATGGTCGATGCCAACACAATAGCGAGAGAGGTTATAGGCATGCCCATTACAAATACCACTATGCTTGGCGCCCTTTTGAAGGCCACCGGAATAGTGGGCATGGATGCCTTGAGCGACGCCCTTGACAGGCGCTTCGGTAGATTGGCCGAGAAGAACAAGGCCGCTATGCGTAGGGCGTACGAAGAGACGGTGGTTGCTGGTTGATGCTGCTGTCAGGGCAATTTTCAACGATTTCCTCTTACCTTGCCTTAATTCCCTCCCAATTATGAGAAAGGATAGATGAACTTTCAGTGGGGGGGGATGACAAATGACAATGGTTGAGGGTTGGTTTTTTATGGCTTGAGATGGCCATGGCCGAGAGAATAAAGTATGAAGGAGTTTTGATATGGCAATATTAGACGCCATTGTTGGATGGAAGACATTACCGTTTGGGTGTCATGTGTTGGAACCGGGCAATTCAGCCAGGTTCAGGACCGGGGACTGGAGGTCTCAGCGTCCTTCAACAGATAGAGAAAAGTGCATAAAGTGTGGTATGTGCTGGATATTTTGTCCGGATATGGCATATCGTCAGACCCCTGAGGGTTATTTCGAGGCTGATATGGAATACTGCAAGGGCTG
Organism: Dissulfurimicrobium hydrothermale; assembly: GCF_022026155.1. NCBI lineage: Bacteria > Deltaproteobacteria > Dissulfurimicrobium > Dissulfurimicrobium hydrothermale. The sequence goes on from NZ_CP085041.1 coordinate 922,632, forward strand.
TGGTATCTGCGCCAATGAGTGCCCCAAGGATGCCATAACAATGTCGCCTGAGGAGGAGTAGATAAAATGGCTAAACGAGTAGGGATAGAGGTTTCGATAGCGGTAGCAGAGGCAGTCAGGCTGGCTGATGTGGATGTCGTGCCTGCGTATCCTATTACGCCCCAGACGCATATTGTGGAGCATCTGTCGGAATTTGTCGCAAACGGCGAGCTTGACGCTGAATTCATACCTGTGGAATCAGAACATGCAGCTATGAGCTGTTGCTGCGGCTCCTCAGCAGCAGGGGCGAGGACATTTACGTCTTCGAGCTCTCAGGGTCTTTCGCTTATGAGCGAGATACTTTATCACCCTGGCCCCATGAGGCTTCCCATAGTCATGGTGGTGGCGAACAGGGCGCTGGCTGCACCGATCAGTATATGGAACGACCATCAGGACATAATGGTTCAGAGGGATATAGGCTGGATACAGACATTTGCGGAAAACGGGCAGGATGCCTTTGATCTTACGCTTCATGCCTTCAGGGTTGCAGAAGACCGTAGGGTTTCACTCCCCATGATCGTCAATATTGACGGTTTTACCCTGAGTCATGTCATAGAACCGATCGAGATATTGAGCAAAGAAGAGGTTGGCAGGTTCCTGCCGCCCTTTAAGCCGCGTTTCCGTTTGGACACCAAAAAGCCTATATCTATAGGGCCTGTGGGCGTGCCAGAGGTCTACACAGAGGCGAAGGTGGCGCACAACGAGGCGCTAAAGGCGTCGAAAAGGGTGATTGTCCAGGCATGGAAGGAGTTTGCCAACCTCTTTGGCCGTCAGTATAATCCTGTCGAGACATACCGCAGTGAAGATGCAGAGGTCATCCTGGTTACTATGGGCAGCATCTCTGAGACGGCCATGACCGCTGTCGACGCCATGCGGGATGCAGGCCAGAAGGTGGGTCTTGTCAGGATACGCCTCTGGAGACCGTTTCCTGGTCCTGAATTTAAAAAGGCGATTGGTAAGGCCGGGGTGCTTGCAGTAATAGACAGATGCCTGCCACCTGGTGCGGTATGTGGTCCCGTAGGCGCCGAACTCAGAAGTCTATTCTATAAGGTGCCAGGGGCACCGAAGATATTCAGCTTCGTGGCCGGTCTAGGCGGCCGCGATGTGACAGTTGACCGCTTTAAAGAGATCGTTGAGAAGGCCAGGACATATGCAAAGAGACGTCCTGTTGAAAATTATGAAGTTATAGGGGTGCGCGAACAATGATACCTGAATTTGAAAAATTTAAGGGTTTCTCGGCAAAAAATCTTCCAAAAGACGAGCCGTTGGCCTCGGGCCATAGGGCATGTCAAGGATGCGGAGAGGTCTTGGCCTTGAGGATGGTGATGAAGGCCCTTGGGCGCGAGGTTATCGTATGCAATGCCACCGGCTGCATGGAGATCATTACCACGCCGTTTCCCCAGACGGCCTGGAATGTGCCGTGGATACATGTCGCATTCGAAAATGCGGCGGCCGTGGCCTCCGGGGTCGAGGCTGGCAGGAAGGTCTTAATGCGCAAGGGCAGGATCCCAAAGAGGCATATTGACATATTGGCCGTAGGCGGAGATGGTGCGACTGGTGATATCGGACTTCAGTGGATATCCGGGGCCTTTGAGCGCGGACATGACCTCCTCTATGTCTGCCTGGACAACGAGGCATATATGAATACAGGCATCCAGCGTTCCGGCTGTACACCCTATGGGGCCATGACAACCACGAGCCCTCCAGGCAAGGAGAGTTTTGGACAGGTGACGTGGAAAAAGAATATCCCTGCCATCATGGCGGCCCACGGTATCCCTTATGTGGCCACGGCATCACCGGCCTATTATCTTGATCTCATGAACAAGGTCAAAAAGGCGGCGTTGGTGAAAGGGCCGGCATACGTCCATATCTATTCCCCATGTCCGACTGGATGGGGTTCCGCAGGGGACAAATCAGTGGAATATGCACGTCTTGCAGTTGAAACAAAGGTCTTTCCGCTCTATGAGGTTATAGAAGGTCGCTATATTATAAGTCGCAAGATCACGAAGCCCAAGCCGGTAAGCGATTATTTGAAAGGGCAGCGCCGTTTCCGTCACTTGACAGATGAGCAGATTTCTTATATTCAAAACAGAGTAGATACAGAGTATGAAAAGATAGTAAAATTGGCTGAAATGAGTTAATTTAGTTTTAATAAATAAATGCAATCACAACCTGTTCCAGCCGTAAGACCTGTTGGCAAAAAAGGCCTCCTTCATCTCAAAAAGGAGGCCTTTTTTTAGGATGAATCGCCTCTCGTCAAGACACATACTGAGCATCTCCGACTTGGGCCAAAAAGATATAGAGCTTATACTTGATACGGCTGATTCATTAAGCCAGATATTGACAAGACCCATAAAAAAAGCGCCCCCCTTAAGGGGTCGCACCATTGTCAATCTGTTTTTTGAACCTTCTACCCGGACGAGGCTCTCTTTTGAGCTTGCAGCAAAACGTCTAAGCGCCGATACGGTCAGCGTTTCGGCTGCGGCGAGCAGTGTCGTGAAGGGCGAAACCCTGATAGATACGGCTAAAAACATAGAGGCCATGAGACCTGATGTCGTCGTGCTCAGACACCCTTGTTCGGGCGCTTCTCATTTGATGGCGAGATATATGGAGAGGGCGGCGGTAATAAACGCTGGAGACGGTATGAACGAACATCCAACCCAGGCCCTTCTCGATCTTTTTACCGTGAAAAGGCATCTTGGCAGGCTTTCAGGTCTTAAAGTAGCCATTATAGGCGATATCGCGCACAGCCGCGTAGCCCATTCGGATATCAGGGCCTTTGCCAAGATGGGAGCGGATGTATTTGTGTCAGGCCCTGCCACCATGTTTCCCTCTCAGGTCGAGGCATTGGGGGCGACCGTAGTTTTAAGGCCTGAGGATGCCATTAAAGAGGCTGATGTGGTTATGGCGCTTCGTATCCAAAAAGAGCGGCAGGGAAGATCTTTAATACCAGGCGTCAGGGAGTATGCATCAGTCTATGGCCTTACGTCAGAGAGGCTTAAACTTGCCAGGCCTGGAGCGATAGTCATGCACCCAGGCCCGGTAAACCGCGGTGTGGAGATAGCGCCCCAGGTGCAGGATGGGCCGTTTTCGGTCATCCTTGATCAGGTGACAAACGGCGTAGCGGTCAGGATGGCCATTTTGTCGCTTATACTCCCTGAAACGGTTTGAGGTTGCAATGAGGCCAATATTTTTGCAGAACCTCAGGATATTAGACCCTGAAACGAGGCTGGATGTCACTGGAGATATCCTTATCATGGATGGCCGTATAGCTGCGATCGGGGATGAAATTTCTCCGCCTGACGACGTTCGTATGGTGGACTGTAGTGGCATGTGGGCGGCCCCAGGGCTGATGGACATGCATGTCCATCTAAGAGAGCCTGGTGAGGAATATAAAGAGACCATCGAGACCGGGACGTTGGCCGCTGTGGCAGGTGGCTTTACGGCTGTTGCCTCTATGCCGAATACAAATCCGGTAAATGATACATCTGCTGTCACGAGGTTTGTTATCGAACGGGCTATAAGCGCCGGATATGCCTCTGTGTACCCTGTTGCATCTATAACAAAGGGGCTTAAGGGTAAAGAGCTTTCCGAATTTGCCGATCTTATGGGGGCTGGCGCCGTAGCCTTTTCGGACGACGGCTACCCAGTCTCGGACCCAGGTATGATGCGCCTAGCCCTCGAATATGCGAAGGGTTTGGGGGCGCTCATCATTTCTCATGCAGAGGAATTGGCACTTTCGAGCGGGGGGGTCTTGAATGAAGGTAGGATCTCGACCATCTTGGGACTTAAGGGCATACCGAGTGCGGCTGAAGATATAGCTGTTTTCAGGGACGTGTGTCTTGCCGAATTTACAGGCGCCAGGCTTCACATAGCCCATGTGAGCACAATTGGCGCAGTCCAGATCATAAGACAGGCAAAGGCGATGGGTGTGAAGGTTACCGCAGAGACTGCTCCACACTATTTCAGTCTTACCGAAGAGGCTGTCTTGGGTTATGACGTCAATGCCAAGGTGAATCCGCCCTTGAGGACCGAGGAGGACAGGCTTGCGGTAATCGATGGATTAAGAGACGGTACGATAGATGTGATAGCGACTGATCACGCCCCACACAGCATCCTTGAAAAGGAAAAGGAGTTTGAGACGGCGGCGAACGGGATGATAGGTCTCGAGACCGCACTGCCGCTCGCGCTTGAGCTCGTAAGGGCCGGGGTCTTGACCCCTCTTGAATTGATAAGGCGTATGTCCCTTAATCCACGGAAGATACTTGGTATTCAGGGCGGCCGTATTAAACCTGGTGGGGCGGCCGATCTATGCGTCATAGACCCGGAGGCCATGTTTGTTGTAAACAGGGAAAACCTGAGGTCCCGCAGCTTGAATACCCCGTTTCTCGGCAAGACGCTCAAAGGCAGGGCGGTTCTGACCGTCTCATGCGGCAAGATCGTACATAATCTTTTGTGGTAATCTAAAGGTATTTTTTTAATCCCCTTTTTCTGATCTCTTCGACTAGGTTTTTGACCTCGCCAAGCCTCTCTCTTGGGCACACAAGGACTGCATCGCCGTCCGCTACGATCGCAAGCCCTTTGATCCCGAGAGCGGCGGTCAGTACGCCCTTACCTGAGACAATTAGACAATCTGAGCAGTCGAGGGTTACAGTAAGGCCGCTTGATGCGTTTGCAGCTGCATCCTTTTCAAGGATGGAGTAAAAGGTCTCCCAGATGCCTATGTCGTGCCAGTCGAGGTCGGCTGGAAAGACCGCAAGCGTGATTTCATTGCAGTCTGAGTGAAGGGCGCCGTGTCCGGCCTCGTTTTTTCCGGTACTGCATGGCGGCGCAAGCCTCTCTATGAGCAGCCTGTCTATACATTCGTCAGGCATCAGGTTGTAGCGGGGGCGTCTTGCGCGCCTTGTCCCATAATGTTGCCATATCTCGGGTGTTACGGCCTTTAAGGCATCAAAGAGTATCTCGGTCCTAAAGAAAAATATGCCGCTGTTCCAAAAAGTCCTGCCGTTCAGGATATATTCCCTTGCCGCGGCCTCGTTTGGTTTTTCATGAAAGGATCGCACCCTTTTGCACTCATTGCCCCTGATACGGTCCAGGGTCTCCCCGCTTTCTATATAGCCATAGGCAGTTTCGGGTCTCAGGGGTTTGATGCCCAGCAATGCTATGCCGCGGTTATTCTCAACCCATTCAAGGGCTGAAAGGACATAGCTTTTAAACCGACTATCGCTGTTGATCAGATGGTCGCTCGGAAATATACCTATCACCGGGTCTTTGAACAAGAGCTCTATCCTGGCGGTCGCCCATGAGATCGCGGCAGCCGTACCTTTTGGTGTCGGTTCGATCAATATATGCCCCTTATCCAGTCCGGGGAGCTGTCTGGAGACCTCTTTTTTATACCCTGGTTTTGTTATCACCCATATCCTGTCCCATGAGAAGATAGGGACAAGTCTTGCGGCGGTCTGTTGGAGCAGTGTCTCGGTACTCGATTCGATGCATTGGAGTTGTTTGGGTTTAGAGGTCCTGCTCCTGGGCCATAGTCTTGTACCGAGTCCGCCGGCGAGGATGATGGCATGATATCTGTTAGCGTCTTGTTGTGTCATGTAGTATCAGCGCGCCGAGTATGGAGATCGCGGCCACAGCGGCGGTTTCAGCCTTTAGTATTCTTGAGCCGAGGGATGCCTGCACAAAGCCGGCCTTTTTGCACATGTCAGTTTCTTTGTCTGAGAGTCCGCCTTCAGGCCCCGTGAGGATAACAACTTTAGTCGGTTTGTTCAATTCGTTCCAAACCTCTATCAGGCCTTTATCTTTATATTTCTCGTCTAGGAGGATGAGTGCCTTCGGATCGGATGCCCTGCAGACTTCAATGAGAGTGTCTTCAAGATGGGTTATTGCGTGTATCTTCGGTGGCATTAGGCTTTTGCACTGTTTCAGGGTCTGGATGGCTATCTCGTGCCACCTGGCGACCTTTTGTTCCCTCCGTCCGACACCCAGCCTGACTACTGTGTGGGCGGTAAGAACCGGCCTTATTGCAGTGACCCCAAGCTCAGTGGCCTTCTGGATCAACCAATCCATCTTGTCCGATTTTATTATAGATGCAATCAGCTCTATTGGCAGGCGGTCATCTTGGAATGTTGCATCCTCTAACACCTCCAGCACAACCGATTCTGTGTCAATGGTCATGATTCTGGCCATCGCCTTGTATCCGGCGGCGTCAATGAGATTGACAAGGTCTCCTGGCCCCAGGCGCAGGACATCCTTCATATGATGAGCCTCCTTGCCCGTCAAGGCCACGCGTTCACCAATCAGGAGTGGCAATACGCCTTTTACAGCGAAATGCGGCGGTTTCATGTCCTGTTTGATAGGCCGATACATACCCACTCAGTCTCTTTCAAGTCTGTCATGACCATCTCGACCGCGAGGCCTTCTGCCTCAAACGTCTTTACAATTTCGTTTTTCTGTTCGGCAAGTATGCCTGAAAGGATTATGACGCCGCTGGTCTTAAGATGCAATTTAAAGAGGCTCGAGAGGGTCATAAGCGTTTTTTTGTCGAGGTTAGCAAGGATTACATCGAATTTATCATTAATATTCTCAAGTTTGGCGTTTGTTACAAGTACGTCTCCAAGCCCGTTTTTTTTCATGTTTTCCCGCGCCACCTCCACTGCTACGGGGTCTATGTCCACGCAAAGGACTTTTTTTGCCCCAAGAAGTCTTGCCCCTATGCCGAGTATGCCGGTGCCTGTGCCTACGTCGATGACATCGGGCAAGACATCCTGCACCCCTTGCCCCTTTTTATCCCAGCCTTTCTTTTCCCACAGGGTCTCCATGGCCTCTAACACCATTGCGGTGGTCTGGTGTGTGCCTGTGCCGAACGCCTGACCTGGGTCTATCTCAATCACGAGCTCACCCGGTCTTGCTTTATATGTTTCCCAGCTTGGCCTTATGACGAATCGTTTTCCGATATGAACGGGCTTGAAGCCGAGCTTCCAGCTCTGGCCCCAATCCTCGTCTTTTATCTCTTTCTGACTACAAACCCCCATGGGAAGCCCGGCGTTCATGGCGTTCAGTCTGGAGACAAACCTTGTTATTTCATCTGCGGCGTTGCTTTCGAGGTCTTCATCGCTCAGATAGGCTACAAGACGCACGATCTCTGCATCTTCGGTATCTTTTACAAAGATACCCCTTCCAAGTCTGGAGACGATATATTCCGAAAGGACGTCAGCCAGTTCCCTGTGTATGGTTATGGTAAATTCGGCCCAGTTTTGGTTTTTTATCTTCATGGGTGATATATTATAAGCTTAAAGGGGTTTTTAAAAGCAATTAAATCTTTAAAAATTTGAAATCTGATAATATATAAAAAAATGGCGCGGTGCTGAATGGCTCATCCATATTTTGATCTCGATTATATAACCTCTCTTCTGAAAAAGGCCGGTCTTCTAGACGAAAAGGGCGCGATGAGGCTCTTGAAACGCCATCTTCCACAGCATAGAGCGTCGGTGGATGTTGTCCAGTGGGTGGATTCCCTCAAGATTGAAAAGATGCCGGCCCATGGTCAGCATGGTCAGCAAGCTGTAATAGAAGAGGCTGACATATTGGCCCTTGTTGCAGCGGATCGCGGTTGGCCCTTCATGCGGCTTGATCCGCTCAAGCTGGACCTCGATGTCGTTACCAAGACCTTTCCTGCCTCTTTTGCAAAGAGACGTCTGGTGCTTCCTGTTTGTTGGGAAGATGGTGATCTTTTAATTGCATGTTATGACCCTGTGGACCAGGAGCTGAGAGAAGATCTTGAAAAGGCCCATCAGGCAAAGATGCGTCTTCATGTGGCGCCAAGGCGCGATATAGAACGGATTATAAGCGAATTTTTTGATTTCAAGCAGTCTATTCGGGCGGCTGAGCACAGCCTCAAGGCCCCCTTGGTTGATATATCGAATCTCGAGCAGTATGTGAGACTTTCTTCGCCAGAGGCCGCCGCCTCTGACAAATATATACAAAAGGCGGTGGACCACCTGTTCCAGTACGCCCTCGACCAGAGGGCTAGTGACATACACATAGAGCCGAAGAGGGGAGATTCATGCGTCAGGTTCCGTATAGATGGTGTGCTACATCCAGTCTATCATCTGCCAAAGGTGGTCCACGAGGCCCTGTGCACAAGGATTAAAGCCCTTTCAAGGCTTGACATAGCTGAAAAACGGCGTCCTCAGGACGGACGTATGAAGATCGCATGGAGAGGTAGTGATGCCGAGGTCAGGGTCTCGACCGTACCAGTCGCCTTTGGAGAAAAGGTTGTCTTGAGGCTTCAGAGCGCGGAGATACTCTTCAGCGAGCTTGGCGAACTCGGACTTTCAGATAGGGACCTTGACGAATACAAAGGCTGGCTCGGTCATACCCATGGAATGATCCTTATCACAGGTCCGACAGGCAGCGGTAAGTCAACTACACTATATTCGACCTTGAGGTATTTAAGCTCTCCTGGGGTAAATATTGTGACGATTGAAGATCCTATCGAGATGGTCTATGAGGATTTCAACCAGATAGCCGTTCAGCCGCAGATAGATGTGACCTTTTCATCCATCCTCCGAAACATCCTTAGGCAGGATCCGGATATAGTGATGATAGGCGAGATAAGAGACGCCGACACTGCAAGATACGCCGTCCAGGCCGCGTTGACCGGACACCTGGTCTTTTCGACGCTTCATACTAATGACGCAGTCGGGGCAGTGACAAGACTGATGGATCTGGGCATAGAGCCGTACCTCATCTCGTCAACTCTCATCGGCGTGGTTGCCCAGCGCCTTGTGCGTATGATCTGTATGAACTGTAAAGAGACATATGACGTGCAGGCCGTACAGCTTCATGGCCTATGGTCCGGGCTCAAATGCGACGGCTACCGGATAGCAAGGGGCAGGGGTTGTTCCAGGTGTCGAAATACAGGTTATTGGGGTCGGATAGGTATCTATGAGGTGTTTACCGCCTCAAAGACCATAAAGATGATGATACATGCGGCCAAGGGCGATGCCGAACTTAAGACGCAGGCCCTTAAAGAAGGTATGATGCCGCTTAAATATGACGGCCTTCAGAAGGTGCTCAGGCACATCACTTCTCTTGATGAGGTGATGCGCGTTGCTGCTATTCAAAAAACACCTTGAGCATCGCATTTCTCAAAGGGTGTTTGAGTTTCCTGATGGCCTTTGCCTCGATCTGTCTTATACGTTCCCTCGTCACCATAAAGCTCTTTCCTACCTCCTCAAGCGTGTGATCGCTCTGTTCTCCTATTCCAAATCTCATTCTCAAGACCTTTTCCTCCTTAGGCGTTAGGGTGGAGAGGGTCAGACGCATCTGTTCCGCAAGGCTCTGGTCTAATGCAAGACGATCAGGACTTTGGACGTTAAGGTCTTCGATGAAGTCCGCCAAATGACTCTCGTCGCCCGCCCCAACCGGTGTCTCAAGTGAAATAGGGTCTCTGGTCATTTGAAATATCATCTCTACCTTCGCCTCTGAAAGACCGGTATGCCTGGCTACGTCTTCAATGGTCGGTTCCCCACCCTTTTCCTGGAAGAGATCGTTTATCTTGCGTATGACCCTGTTCATAGTTTCAACCATGTGGACCGGCACTCTGATAGTCCGCGATTGTTCGGCTATAGCCCTTGTGATGGCCTGTCTTATCCACCAGATGGCATAGGTGCTGAATTTGTAACCCCTTTTGTATTCAAACTTTTCAACCGCCTTTATTAGGCCGATGTTGCCTTCCTGAATGAGGTCGGCAAGCTGGAGTCCATGGTGTGAGTATTTTTTTGCTATGCTTACAACCAATCTAAGGTTGGCTTGTATGAGCTTGTCTTTTGCCGTGGAGGCCTCTGTACAGCCCTTTTGATGCAGAAACGAAATCCGGTCGAATTCGGCCCTAGTAAGTCCGCTTTCCTCAAAGAGCGTCTTGTCCGTGATGCAGTTTAGCCTGTCCCGTTCTTCTTTGAATATCCTGGAGGTTACATTCAGCAAGGCCTTTTCAACCCTGACGCCTTCGAATAGGCCTGCTATTGCCTCGCTATTTTTAAATAGCTTGAGCCTGATCGCCTTTACTTCTTCATCGTCTTCGGCCGTTTCGCGGTTGCGCAGGAGGCCGACTAGATCTCGGTTTTCTTCAAGTATAGGCTTGATTTTCCTGGCGATTTCCCAGATATGTTTTTTATTGAGGGTATTGCCAGTTATCTTTTCGTCTGCATCGCACTGATTTTGGTCTTGCTGTATATCTGTTGGTCTGCAAGATTTTGTCTTGGATGAGGCGGATATTTCTTTTAAGACGGCTTCCGCTATAGGTAGGATACTGAAGGCCGTCTTCATCATGAGCGCTTCGCCTTCTTCTATGGCCCTGGAGACTGCTATTTCCTCTTCGCGATCAAAGGGCTTGCTGTCCTTCATTTCCTTCAGATATATTTTCAATGGGTCGACATCCGGCGCCTTGGGCGCCTGGACCGCGGGTATATCCGTTATTGATATGCATTCTTCTCCTGGTGCGACAACCGATTCAGGATCTTCAAAGATTTCGATCGGTGCGCTGTCGAATTCATTCTGCGCCTCCTTTGATATGACCATACAGCCGGCTACATTGTCTCTTTTCATTTATTGCCCTCCCAAGTGCAGGTTAAGCAGTCCAATTGTCGAAGCATTTTGAAGAATCATCTGAGCCGTTGCATCTTTTCCAGCAGTTTTTGTCTCTCCTCCTCGTTATCGGAATTTTCTATCTCATTGATTATTAACTGTCTTAAGGCCTTGATCTTGCGGTTTTCACAATATTTTTTGAGTTTTTTTGCCATTTCTTCAGCGTCTTGGCATGGCGGTGAGCATTTCGAGACTTCAACGGCGACCACCTTGAGCTCTGGAACCGGTTCAAGCATTTCCATCAATCCATGAAAGTCGAGGCCGCCGGTAGCGTTGTTTTGCTGGAGCATGGAGAGCCATAGGTCTTTAAGGCGCTGTTCTTTTATCCACAACTCCATACCGGAATCAATGAAATGATCGATGTATTGAGGGTGTTCGATGAGGAAGCCAATCAGTTTGGCATCTGCCTTATTCAGATTCCGGCCGTCTGGGCGCTGATGTGGCACGAGATCCCTGCCGATCAACAGGTTATGGTGTGCCCGATCTTTATTCGCGTATGCCTGGTCTTCAGAGGCCAGGCGTTTCCAGAGCGCCTCTTCCCTTACCGCCATCTTTTGCGCGATATAGCCGGCGAGCAGGGATTTTTTTACAGGGTCTTCAATAGGTTTCAGTATGGAGATGAGATCATCGATCAGCCTGGCCTTGCCCTCCGGATCCGTACCGTAGCTCCTGATCCCATGCGCCATTACGAAATCAATCCCGGCAGGTGAACTTTGCGCGGCCTTGATCCATCCATTTTTGCCTTCCCTGCGGACAAATGTGTCTGGATCATCCTCGGCTGGCATGGACAATACCTTTGGTCTTATGTCGGCCCCATAAAAGAGCGGCATGGCCCTGAGCGATGCCTTCAGGCCGGCCTCATCCCCGTCGAATGCAAGGGTCCAGTCCTTTACAAGGCCTTTCATCTGTTTTATATGGTCATAGGTCAGAGCGGTTCCGAGTGTTGCTACGGCATTGTCTATCCCGGCCTGGACTAGCGCCAGGAGATCCATGTATCCCTCGACCACGTAACCGTAGCCCGATCGTCTTATGCTGTCTTTGTTCTGATAGAGGCCATATAGAACCCGCCCTTTTTTGTAAATCAGGCTCTCTGGTGAGTTCAGATATTTTGGAGCCCCGTCTTTTTCAAGCGTACGTCCGCCGAGGGCCACTATCTCTCCACTCCTGTCATGTATGGGGAATATCAGCCTGTTTCTAAAGCGGTCATAGTGACCGCCGCCTTCTCTTTGAACGACAAGTCCCGCCTTTTCCGCGACTTCCGGGGATATTCCATTAGATTTCAAGTGATTGAGAAGGAGGTTCCAGCCAGGTCCTGCATAACCAAGTCCGAAGCGCGCTGCGATATCGCTGCTTATGCCACGTTTCTTAAGGTATTCAAGGGCGTGGAGTGCGTCTTTGGATCTTACCAAGTTGTCTTGATAGAATCTCGCCGCCACCCTGTTCGCCATGATGAGCTCTTCCGACTCCCGTCTCAGCTTCATCTCCGAAAGCGACGGCGCAGATTCAGGCAAGGCTATTCCATAGCGGTCGGCAAGCCTCCTTACAGCCCCGACGAAGCTAAGGCCTTGCATCTTCATTAGAAAACCGATTGCGTCCCCACCTTGTCCGCAGCCGAAGCAATAAAATATCCCCCTTTCCTCATTGACGGAAAAAGAGGGGTCTCTGTCAGCATGAAAAGGGCAGAGGCCCATCCAGTTCCTGCCCGTCTTTTTTAAGGGGACAAATTCCTCGACCACCTGCCTTATATTGGCTGTATCGAGTATGTTTCTTATGATGTCTTGTGGGATGTGCAATTTATCGCTTACCTTAGAGTTAGGCCTTTGGCCGCACTCTGATCAATCGCCCTTTTCCAGCCTGGTCATGGCCGTAAGCAGGGATTCAGGTATGCGGCAGAGTCTTCCCTCTCTATCGACCGCCGCATGGACCGTATAGCCCCTAACAAGCAGCCGACCGCCTTCAGTCCTCCTGATTTCATAGTGGAATCTTATAGTAAACCCTGTAAAGTTGAAAAGAGAGGTATATATCTCTACAAGGTCGTCATATACCGCCGACGTCTTATAGCGACAAAAGACCTCGCTTACAGGAAAGATGACACCTTCTTTTTGAAGTTTCTGATATGGTACGCCAAGCATTGATCTCATGAATTCAGTGCGCCCCATCTCGAGGAGGCGCATATAATTGCCATAATATACCACCCCGCCTGCATCTGTGTCCGCATATATAATTCTGTGCTGCAGTTTGAGTACAGGCTGACACATCTCTATTGGTTCGTATCTGTATGCGCTCACGGGTCCTCCTGTCCTATGTCATTGGTTCAATACCTATGAACCTCTCAAGGAGCGTGTGCCCTTTTTTTATAAAGATGGGAGACATCGCAGCTGTCTTTTCATTGAAGGCCGCACTTGAATTGTCTTTTGGATCAAGGCTGTCGAAGATTGCAAACGGCACAGGTTCAGCAGTATGCGTCTTCAATTTTATTGGCGTATAGTGGTCGGTCACCACCATAACCCTGTATGAATGACCGAATTCTTTGAGTTCGTCCATTACAGGTCCTACTATTTCCTTGTCGAAGCGCTCTATGGCGCGTATCTTTTCGCGCACATCTCCCATGTGGCCCGCCTCGTCCGGGGCCTCAAGGTGCAGGAAGACCAGGTCTTTTTCCTTCAGGGCATTGAGCGCGGCAGCAGCCTTTCCCGCATAGTTGGTATCAATGTAGCCGGTTGCGCCAGGGACGTTTATGATCTCCATGCCCGCCCATATGCCTGCTCCCTTGATGAGGTCCACCGCGGCTACAACGGCGCCGTTTATGCCAAATCGTTCGTAGATGGTCGGAGTGGTTGGTCTCCTGCCTTGACCCCATGGCCAGAGGGAATTAGCTGGAAGCTTTCCCTCGGCCCTGCGCCTTTCATTTACAGGATGGCGGTGCAGAAAGGCGATGGCCTTGGTAAGTACGTTGTAGAGCAGGGGTTCTTCTTCATATACATGCCAAGACTCGGTGACATCCTTGCCGGTATAGTCATGCGGCGGTACCGTGGCTATGCCCTCAGGCCCGCCTCTCCACATAAGCAGATTGCGGTAACTTACACCTGGATAGAGTGCAAAGGATCTTGTTGGTATTATCGCCGCCAAATCATGTATGATGGCATGTGACTCCTCTGTGGTGATGTGACCCGCGCTGTAGTCCTTCATGTATACCCGACCCTCTCTGAATGACAGCGTTACCAGATTGCATCTGAAGGCTACATCTTCGGGGTTCATCTTTATGCCCATCGCGGTCGCCTCCATAGGTCCGCGTCCGGTGTAGTACTCAGCTGGATTGTAACCCATGAGCGACAAGTTCGCCACGTCGCTGCCGGGAGGGAAGTTTATGGGTATGGTCTGCACCCTCCCTAGTTCGCCGAGTCTTGTGAGTCTATCCATGGCTGGTGTGCGTGCTACCTCAAGAGGGGTCTTGCCGCCCAGTTCTTCCAGCGGATAGTCGCCCATTCCATCCCCAACTAGGATGACGTATTTTTCGGCTGGCCGCATCCTGGCTGTAGTGTATTCCTTGCCAGCATCGTCGCCGTTCGTGACATCTCTTCTCTGGCCTTCATATCCTATTAAATGACTTTCATTTGTTTCGTTCACAGCAGCTGGCTCCTTGTTGTCAAATGGCAATAAGGTCTTCGATCCTGATGAGTACCGTCTTCCCCAGGACTATATCAAGATTGTCTATGATCTTTAACGCCTCCAGCACCTTTGCGTCAATGGCCTCATGGGTCAGCATGACTATAGGGACCGACGAATCGCGCCTTCGGCCCTTTTGCACCACCGATTCTATGCTGATCCCAAATTCTCCCAAAACGCCCGCTATCTTTGCAAGTACTCCTGGTTTGTCGACAGCTGAGAAGCGGAAGTAATATCTGCCTTGAGTTGCAGCAATAGGACGCCTTTTCAGAGGCTGGAGTGTGCGGAGCCGGCTTTCCGTAAGCCCGTTATTTTTTGCGCCGCTTGCGATGGATTTGGCAATATCAACTATATCCGATATGACTGCGCTACCTGTCGGCATCTTGCCTGCCCCAAGGCCATATAGCATTATTTTCCCAATTGCATCGCCTATAAGATAAAAGGCATTATACGCCCCGCTTACCTGTGCGAGCAGGTGGTCCCGTGGGACCATGGTGGGGTGAACCTTGAGTTCGAGGCCTTCGCTGCTGTCCCTTGCTATGGCCAGGAGTTTTATGTTGTAGCCGAAGGCCTTTGCGAATTCTATATCGAGGGGTGAGATACCGGTGATGCCCTCGATATAGATGTCATCCACGCCGACACTGGTCCCAAAGGCCAGGGTGGCGAGGATCGCGAGCTTGTGCGCCGTATCTACACCCTCTATGTCATAGGCCGGATCGGCCTCGGCATAGCCAATGGTCTGGGCCTCTTTCAAGACTTCTTCGAATGCCAGGCCCTCGTCCGTCATGCGGCTCAGGATGTAGTTGGCAGTGCCGTTCATGATGCCCATCACGGCCTGAAACCTGTTCGCCACCAGCCCTTCCTTCAGGGTCTTTATAACAGGAATGCCGCCACCCACACTTGCCTCGAAGCCGACGCTTACCTTGTGTCTATTTGCGGCCTCGAATATCTCGCGGCCGTGTGTGGCAAGCAGGGCCTTGTTGGCCGTGACCACGTGCTTGCCCCGGTCTATGGCGGAGAGGATAAGTGTCCTGGCAGGTTCAATCCCGCCAATCAGCTCCACGAATATGTCCAGTTCAGGGTCATTAATCAGGTCAGCCGCATCTGCCGTCAGCGCGCAGCCAGGGGCGTCAAGGTCCTTTAAGTCCTTGATATTCCGGTCACAGATGCGTTTAAGCCTGATCTTTACCCCAGATCTCTCTTCTAAAAGGCGGCTGTTGTTTAGAAGTATTAAGGCCGCGCCGCTTCCGACCGTTCCAAAGCCTAAGATGCCGACATTTATGGTCTGTTTCATGGAATATCCTTGATGGCGTCGTAAAAAGTCTCCATCTGCTGTGTTGCGCTGCATCCTTCGCCCATGCGGCGCACCTAAAAGTACGCCTCATTCCATTCCTCAGGGATTGCGGCGCCTTGCATTCGGAACTTGGGCGAACGCAATGGGATTGCCAGGGGCCGCCTTTAGGGATTTGTTTGAAAATATAAATGCCCTTAGTGATTTATGCAACGCCGCCATGGGGGTTAAGGATATCCGAAGACAGGTTTGCCGCGTATATTTCTTCGAATTTGGGGGCTGCTTTTTTAAATGCCGCCAGAATCCGGGGGTCAAAGTGCCCCGGCATGGTACGGCCATCCCCCTGGGTGATGATCTTCACGACCTGTTCGTGGTCAAATGCGGGCTTGTACGGCCGCCTGCTCCTCAATGCGTCATATTGGTCAACGAGCATGACGATCCTGCTCTCTATGGGTATCTCTTCTCCCCTTAACCCATTTGGATAGCCTGTGCCGTCCCAGCGTTCGTGGTGGTTCAGCGCAATACACTCCGCCATCTGTATTACAGGTTGTTTGGAATCCTTGAGCATCCTGGCCCCCAAGGTCGTGTGGGTCTTCATCACCTCGAATTCTTCTCTAGTAAGCGGCCCCTTTTTAAGGAGGATACTGTCAGGGATCGCCACCTTTCCTATGTCATGAAGCGCGCTTGCAAGGCCTATCCTCTTGCTAAAATCCTTGGGCATCCCAAGGGCATTAGAGATGACCGTGGAAAAGAGACCGATCCTGGAGATATGGCCGCCTGTATCGGTATCTCTGTATTCCGCCACTACCGTCAGGCGATGTATTAGTTCCCTTGAAAGGTCGGTAAGTTGGGCCGTTTTTTTCCTAACCTCGGCCTTAAGGTTTTTTTTGTAATTTTTTTCGATCTTGCCCATTTTATGGAAACGCAGGGCCTTTCTGATCGAATGAGTGAGGTAGTCTGGTTTATACGGCTTTATAATGAAGTCGAATGCGCCCTTTTGTATGGCGTCTATTGAGATATCTATGTCCGCATAAGCGGTCATGAGGATAACAGGGACCTCAGGGTCGACATCATGGAGCATTTCCAGAAGCTCAACGCCTGAGACTTCAGGCATTTTGATGTCGCTCAGGACGCAATCTATCTCGTTCTTTCGAAATTTCTCAAGGGCCTCTGCTGCACTTTGGGCTGTAAGGATGTTTATCCCGGCTGCATCGAGCAGCATGGAAACCGACTCAAGGACATACCTGTCATCGTCCACCACCAGGACGAGCTGTCTCTGACCTTCGGGACCCACGGGTCACCTCTACCCCAACACCCCCCTCACCTCCCTCAGCAGGTCCTTGGGCGAGATGGGTTTATATACCACAGGCACGCCTTCTCCGGGCGAGGTCTTACGGCCTGCCAGCTCAGGCGAGTACCCTGTAACAAAAATGGCCTTTATCTGCGGCGCAAGCCCCTTTATCTCGTTGTAGGCCTCATTGCCTGTCTTCTTGGGCATGATAAGGTCAAAGATGAGCAGACGGATCGCGTCTTTATTTTCCATAAACTTCCTCACTGCATCCTCCCCGTCCACCGCCTCTATGACCTTGTAGCCTGCATCGGTGAGCATGGTCTTCGTAAACCCCCTCACGCCGTCGTCGTCCTCCGCGAGGAGTATGGTCTCGGTCCCCTGTAGGGAAGCGGCGCCTACAGCCTGGGTCTCCTCGTGCGGCGCATCTATGGCGCCGGGTTGGATGGCCGGCAGGTATATCCTGAACGTAGTCCCATTTCCTGGTTCACTGTAACAGTTTATAAACCCATCGTGCTGCTTTACTATCCCATAGACCACGGAAAGCCCAAGCCCCGTGCCCTTACCCACCTCCTTTGTGGTAAAGAAGGGCTCAAAGATGTGCCCCAGTGTCTCCTCATCCATGCCTATGCCGGTATCGCTTACGGTGATGAGGGCATAGGTTCCAGGTCTTCCGTAGCCGTGGGCCTTTACGAACCCCTCGTCGATCGTTGTCTTTGCCGTTGTAATGGTGAACGTCCCGCCATCGGGCATGGCGTCCCTGGCGTTTACGGCAAGGTTCATGAGCACCTGTTCGAGCTGGTTTCTGTCGGCAAGGACCGTGATCTCCCCCTCCCCGCATTCAGTCTTTAATTCTATGCCCTCGCTTATGACCCTTCTAAGCAGCTTTCCCACATCCTTTATCACTGCATTAAGCTCTACGGGCCTCTTGTCGCTTATGCCCTTTCTGCTGAAGGCCAGGAGGCTTCCAGTAAGATTGGCCGCCCTGTCAGAGGCCTCAAGCATGCTTTCGATGTATTTCCGGTTCGGGTCGTCCTTTGGCATCTTCATCAAGGCCACCTGGCCATAGCCGATGATCGCCGTAAGGATGTTGTTAAAGTCATGGGCTACGCCGCCTGCCAGGGTACCCACTGTCTCCATCTTCTGGGCGTGAAGGAGCTGCTTTTCGAGACGGATCTTTTCGGTGATATCCTTTCCAAGCTCGATGACATGGGTGACCTTGCCGTCTTTCTTGATGGGCACGCCCCTCAATTCCCATATCCTGCCGTCCGGCGTGGTGACGATTTCCATGAAAGGTAGGCCCGTCGTGAAGCTCTGTTGGACAGGGCAGATCTCACACGGCATGGTCCTTTGGTGCCACAGTTCGTAGCAGTGTCTGCCCACGAGTTCCTCCGGTTTTTTACCGAGGCTGTTGGCGGCGCCCTTGTTTGACCAGAGCACCGTAAGATCAGGGGCCTGGAGGGTCAGGTTGTCGGGTATTGCGTCGAGGAGTGCGCTGAATTGGTCTGAAAGGCCGCGGTATCTGGCCTCGCTCTCCTTGAGCGCATCCTCGGCCTTTCTGCGTTCCGTCTCTTTTTCGGCGACCTCCATTGCAAACGAGATGTCCATCGCCAGCTCATCAAGCAGTTTGACCTCTTCTTCATCAAAGAAACCTGTTTTATCGCTGTAGAGGTTCAAGACACCTTTGAGCCTTCCTGCTACATTCAGAGGAAGGGCGGCAGAGGAGCGGTAGCCAATGCGGATGGCGTCTTCGCGCCAGGGTCCCATCCTTGGGTCATTCTTGATATCGTTACACACAACATGTGCTCCGGCTCGCAGGGCCCTGCCTGTCGGGCCGTTGCCGCGCAACTCATCGGACAAAATTATGCCGAGCTTGTCGATGTAACCATTTGTAACGCCGGCGCAGGCCACTGCGTCAACCTTTTGTGTCGAGGGATCGGCAATGCCTATCCACGCCATGCGGAAACCGCCTTTTTCAACGGCGATGCGGCAGATATCCTCAAACAGCGCCTGCGGCTCCCTGATACGTACGATGGCCTGATTGACCTCACTCAGGAGGGTATAAACGCGGTTTAGTTTATGGAGACGGTCCTCGGTCTGTCTGCGTTCCGTGATGTCATTTATGATGGCAAGAAAGACCTGTCCGCCATCTTTTTCCATCATCTGAAGGTGGACATCAACCGGATATTCGGAGCCGTCTTTTCTGCGGTGCATGGATTCAAAAACGAGCTGATCCAGCTCCTTCGTTAGCAAGGGTTCGAGCGTCGAGCGGAAGGCCTCTTGGGTAAACCCTGGCTTTATGTCATAAGGGGTCAGGTTATAGAGTTCGTCAAGGCTGTAGCCCAGATTCCTGTAGGCCCCTTCATTGACGAAGAGGAATTTCAGGGTATCGGCGTCAAAGACATAGATTTCGTTGAGGCTTCTGGTCAGTATCTCTTTCAGCAGGTCAGGGCTTAATTTATTTTCTGATCCGGTCATTTCACGCCCTTTATTTTGTTCCGTGCGGTTTTGACGATATAAACCTACGTCTTTTCTTTGTTTGTCAAAAACGGCAAAATTTGAACCGCGAGATCCAGCTTGTCCAATTTATATAGTCATGGGATATTCGTTTGACAAGCTGATCTTTTAACCCTCCTCCTTTTTCTTTTAACGTTGGAATGGGTCAAAAAGGATTGAAAAGAGATCCCATCTTATTTCTCTTATTTCGATATCGATTTTATGTTATAATTTTTTATTATAAAGTATATCTCGGATTTGGGATTCTGCCCGCACATAATCGGCAGACAATGGATTTCTAGGAGTTCCCATAAATACGGCCGGAAGGCCCGATTTGACCGGAGGTAAAAATGGAGACAAATGGTTATAGGTTATTTGGATTGGCCGCCCTTTTGGGCGTATTTTTTATTGCCTGTACAGCGCAGGAGGCCTCTGCAGGTGTGAACATCAATATCAATCTCGGCCCGCCGCCGATTGTGTTTCATGCGCCGCCGGAGGTGATCATGATACCGGATTCGCCGGTCTATTTCGTCCCGGATCTCGACATCGACGTATTTTTTTACAACGGATATTGGTGGTCGCCGCGCGGGAGGCATTGGTATTGTGCAAGGACGTATAATGGACCGTGGATGATAGTGGAGAGGCGTCATGTACCGCCCCCTTTATCCAGGATCTATCATCATAGCAATTACCGGATTATTTATGAGAGGGAGCACCGTATTCCATACGGACAGCTGAAGAAGGAATGGAGGCGCCATGGGCGCATTGAATGGAATGAAGGTCGCGGCGAATGGCATGAACACGGCCATGGGCGCGGACATGGAGACCGCAACTGAATTAAGGAAGGTTTCGATCTGCAGAGCAGGGGCCGGGTTCGGCAATAATCACACCTCATTTGGCAGGAGGATGAAATGGTTGGGATGGCGCCCTCAGCCCTTCCATACAGAGATTGAACTGGACGTCCCAATTCGGCATCTTAATGCCGAATGCCCTGAAGAGTTTTTCGTTTGACATGATCGAATTTTTGGGTCTCTTGGCTGTACAAAGGTAACCCTCGGAGGGAATAGGCATGATTTTGCATGCACAGCCTCGTCCGGTGGCGTTTGAAATGGCGCAGGCGAAGCCATACCAGGTGGTCGTCCCGCCTGCGCTCAAGTGGTAAAGTCCAGCGTGGTCTGGCGGAAACTCAAACCCCCCGCCAGCGGTTACAAATCTTGAAAGCACCTGGGCGGTGACTTCTGCTATCATGCGGCTCCAAGTGGGCGCACCTTTTTGGTCGTCCACTATTTTGATGGTGTTTCTTTCCCTAAGCAATCGGAGCATGGTCAGGAGAAAATTTGCACCCCTTGTCCCATAGACCCAGCTTGTGCGAAATATGAGATGGTTGCAGCCGGAAGACCGGACGGCCTCTTCTCCGGCAAGCTTGGTCTTTCCATAGGTGTTTATCGGGTTGGTGGGGTCTTCTTCTGTATATGGACCGCATTTTGTGCCGTCGAATACATAATCGGTTGAGTAATGCACCAGCAGGGCGCCGAGACGCCGGGCCTCCTCCGCCATTACGCCTGGCGCGATCCCATTGACAGCCATGGCAAGTCCTTTTTCTTCTTCGGCCCTGTCTACAGCGGTATATGCGGCTGCATTTATAATAATCGAAGGCCTCAGTCCACTGATGACTGTCCTGATCGAGGCCGGATCCGAAAGATCCATGGCCTCTCTGCCAAGTGCAGCCACATCCCCAAGGGTGGTCAGTGTACGCGCAAGTTCCCACCCTACCTGTCCATTTTTGCCTGTTATGATGATTTTCATCAAGCAAATACCTCTGCGTCCTTGAAGAATTTACCGGCCATATCCTTTGGAGAAAGGATGGGTTTGTTGCTTATCGGCCAGTCTATGGCGAGGTCAGGGTCGTTCCAGATGATGGTGCGTTCGAATTCAGGTGCCCAGTAGTCCGTGGTCTTGTAAAGGAATTCAGCCACCTTGGACAGGACTAGAAACCCATGGGCAAATCCGGGCGGCACCCACAACATGCGCCTGTTCTCCGCGCTGAGCCTTACCGACACCCATTTCCCGAAGTTCGGCGAGCTGCGCCTGATGTCAACCGCGACATCAAAGACCTCACCTACGATGACCCTGATGAGTTTCCCCTGCGTCTGCCTGATCTGGTAGTGGAGGCCGCGGAGCACGCCCATGATTGAGCGTGAGTGGTTGTCTTGTACGAATTCACGGTCTATGCCGGTAAGCTCCATAAACCTTTTTTTATTGTAACTTTCGAAGAAAAAACCACGCTCATCCCCAAAGACCTTCGGTTCGATGATGAGTACTTCGGGGATGACAGTCGGTATGACGTTCATCTTGTTGAATCACCTCCGTTTGAATCAACCGATCTGCATGTTAAATTAAATAATAAGGCCGTCGAGTCCATCCATCCATGTCCTGCCAAAGGCCGAAAGAGAATGCGCTGCAAGTCGCGCCCCTGTTGCAAGAGATGCCGTGACGTCTTTGTTTTTGAATATGCCTGCCAAAACGCCTGCATTAAAGGCGTCGCCTGCCCCAGTATTGTCAATTATTTCAAATTTAAGCGGTTCCGTCGGGACATGAGCGGTAAGCCCTCTTGAATGGAGAGATGCCCCCATTGCCCCTTGTTTCAGGATTATTGCAGGCCCCCTTGTCTCAGTGAAAAACGGTCGCCTTTTTGATAACATGGGATCGTGATTCAACATGGGGAGCAGGCAATTGGCGGCTTCGGTGCCGGTTTTTCCTGTGAAAAGGCCTGCCTCCGTCTTTGTGACGAAGAGGATATCAGTCCTCTTGAATATCTCTATGATAGGTCTTTCAAGGCCCATCAATGCGTATATTTCACCAGGGTCAAAGCTCAATATCTGGTCTGGAAGTAAGGCCTTCACCAGCCTGATCTGGTTCTCGAGACCTCTTTTCGTCACTACCGAGCTAAGATGGAGGCAGCGCGTCCCTTTTAAACAATCGGCTGGTGCCCAGTCAGTAAGGGTGAATTCCTGATCAGGCGGGATGACCATCATCGCCCTGTCGCGGCTTGCCGTGTCGAGAACTACCACACATATGGCACTCCTGCCCACGCGAGTCACCATGGAGGTCTCTACGCCCGACATGGAGCCAAGAATGAATTCCCCAGCGATGTCTTTGCCTACAGCGCCCAGAAAGCCTGTCTTGAATCCGAGACGCGCCAGGGCGCAGATCGTGTTTGCGGAAGAGCCGCCGCCGCTTTTTGTAATCAGCCTTCCGCAGGTGTCAAGACGCCTTAAGAGCCTGATGGCGTCTTCGTGGCTGCCTGTGATTTCGTGTCCTGGTTCAAGGGCGAAACCATCGTTGCGCAGGGCATCAAGGTCGTCTATTTCATAGATGATATCCAGATTAAGCGCCCCATGGCCCAGGAAGTCTTTTTCGGTCATCATAAATAACCTGTTTAAACTACTTGCCCATTTTCTACAAACCCTTTAATAATTTATCTTAATCTGGTCAAAAGGCATTTGGAAGGCCGATCTGGCCAAAACTATATATGGAGGGTCCGATCATGGCATGCAGCGCCAGGGCGTGCAAAAAGGAAGGTGCAACGATGAAAAAAGATAAGAAGATAGGGGGTGCCATTGTTGCGATTGTCACTCCTTTTAGAGATGGGGTGTTGGATGAGCAGGCGTTGAAAGACCTTATTGAGTGGCAGATAAAGTCTGGAACCCATGGGATCGTGCCTTGCGGGACCACTGGTGAGTCGGCGACGCTCAGCCACGAAGAACACATGAAGGTCGTCGAGGTCACCGTAGCTGCAGTAAACGGGCGCGTGCCGGTCATAGCAGGTACAGGGTCCAATTCCACTGACGAGACCATCATGTTGACCAGGCACGCCAAAAAGGCAGGGGCTGATGCGGCCTTGGTCATAACACCTTACTACAACAAGCCTACGCAGGAAGGGCTTTATCAACACTTTAAAAAGGTGGCGGATGAGTGCAAATTCCCGATGATCCTCTACAATGTCCCGGGCAGAACAGGCGTAAATATGCTCCCACAGACGGTCGCGCGCTGTGCCCAAAACAGATATATAATCGGCATAAAAGAGGCGACAGGCGACCTGAGACAGGTTACGAATGTGATAAGGCTGTGTCCGAAGGGCTTTATCGTGCTTTCCGGAGATGATTTCACGGCCATGCCGACTGTTGCGATAGGCGGAGAGGGCGTCATATCAGTTGCGTCAAACGTTATGCCGAAGGAGATGGCTGCCATGATGGATGCAGCGTTGAGCGGTCATATGGATAAGGCCAGAGACATGCACCTAAAACTCTTTCCCCTGTTCGATTCCTTGTTTATCGAGACAAATCCTGTGCCGGCCAAGGCTGCTTTAGCGCTTATGGGGAAGATACCGTCCGGCGAGTTGAGGTTGCCGCTCTGCCAGATGGGCAATGCAAATCAGGAAAGATTGAAAGAGGTGCTCAAGGGTTACGGGCTTATCTGATTTAAAATGCACGGTGTGCAAAAATATCCGGTGTGGGGGTTTTCAATAGCTGACTAAAATTATGCAGGCTGTTCAAAAGCGTCTGGTATAAGGGCGCGAAAGGTGAATGATGAGGCGTAGTTATGGCGCGCCGCAATGATGAACCGTGAGCGCAATGCAGCGACAGGCGTTTTTTCAACAGCCTACCATGGGGGGAAGATATGATCCGCGCAATAGTAGCAGGCGCCGGGGGCCGCATGGGCGGTCGTATAATCAACATTATAGAGGCCGATAAAGACATTACGCTTGCCGCCGCCTTTGAGAGAAAGGGATCACGGTTCGCGGGACAGGACGCTGGCATAGTCGCAGGGCTCAATAGGGCCCTCGGTATAATTGTCCAAGAAGGTCTTGAAGGCGTGATCGATGAGGGGGATGTACTAATCGACTTCACGTTCCATGAGGCCACATTGAATCATGCCCGCATTGCAGCCGGCGCCAAAAAGCCTATGGTGATAGGCACTACCGGTCTTTCCGCCGCTGAGATCGATGAGATCAGAAATCTGGCCAGATCGTTTCCATGCGTCCTCGCCCCGAACATGAGCGTTGGCGTCAATCTCTTGTACAAACTGGTCGAGATGGCAGCAAAGACCCTTGGTGACGACTACGATATTGAGATAATCGAGGCCCATCACAGGATGAAAAAAGACGCGCCGAGCGGTACGGCCTTGCAGATCGGTAGAGTTGCAGCTGCTGCTGTGGGAAGGAAGCTTGAAGAGGTGGGTGTCTATGCCAGACATGGGTTGATAGGCGAGAGGACAGCTAAGGAAATTGGCATCCAGACCGTCCGCGCCGGCGACATCGTAGGCGAACACACCGTGCTTTTCGGCGGGATCGGCGAACGCATTGAATTGGTACACAAGGCTTCAAGCCGTGATACCTTCGCAAAGGGTGCGGTCAGGGCCGCAAAATGGGTTGTTGGAAAGGGCCCCGGCCTTTACGATATGCAGGATGTCCTGGGCTTGAAATAAAAGGGCATTGACCTGATCTTCCGTTGGAATGAGGGAGGGAGGCAGATGAAACTGGTCAGGTTTATGACAAAAGAAAAAAAGTCGCCCCGTTACGGCATCTGGCGGGACGGATATGTCCGTGTGATCGTAGCCGACCCGTTCGAGGGTATGATCGTGGGGACATCCGAGACGTACCAGGCCGATGAGGTCATCCTTCTTGCCCCATGCACACCATCAAAGATAGTGGCCGTCGGATTGAATTACAAGGACCATGCCGAAGAGCTCAAGATGCCTCTGCCGGATGAGCCGCTTATCTTTTTAAAGCCCCCTTCTTCTGTGATAGGTCAAGGCGATGAGATCGTGAGGCCCGGACAGTCAAATCGCGTGGACTATGAAGCAGAGTTAGGCGTGGTTATAGGCAGAAAAGCAAGAAATGTGCCTCCGCAAATGGCAAAGGGTTACATCCTAGGCTATACCTGCATAAACGACGTAACGGCCAGGGATCTGCAGATGAAGGACGTGCAGTTTACCAGGGCGAAGGGTTTTGACACATTCTGCCCCATCGGACCATGGATAGAGACGGAGTTCGATCCATCCGACGCCCTTGTCGAATGCAGGTTAAACGGTGAGCTCAAACAGTCGTCGAGGACCAGTCAGTTCATTCACGATGTTCCTGAATTGATAAGTTTCATCTCACATATAATGACGCTTGAACCTGGCGATGTTGTATCCACTGGGACGCCAAAGGGCATAGGACCGATGGATCCTGGAGACGAGGTCATTGTAAGTATCGAGGGCATAGGCGAACTCAGAAACAAGGTCATATAAGAGGTCGATATGGATTTTAAGATATCAGAAAGGCTTTCATCGCTCCCGCCGTATCTCTTTGTGGAGCTTGACCGCAAGAAGGAAGAGGTGATGAGACGGGGCGTAGATGTCATAGACTTGGGTATCGGAGACCCCGACCTCCCAACCCCGCAGTTTGTTGTGGAGAGGCTCAAAGAGGCGGCGGGAAGGTCGCAGAATCACCGCTATCCGTCCTCCGCCGGCATGGCGGAATTCAGGTGTGCGGTCGCGGAGTGGTGCAGGAGGCGTTTCGGTCTGGTGCTTGATCCTGATAGAGAGGTTGCATGTCTGATCGGTTCAAAGGAGGGGATCGCCCATTTCCCGATTGCATTTTTAAACCCTGGCGATGTGGCGTTGGTTCCAACCCCTGGCTATCCCGTCTATCACATAGGTACCCTCTTTGCAGGCGCAAAGACCCATTTCATGCCGCTTGTTGAAAAAAATGCATTCCTTCCCGATCTTGACTCCATAGCCCCAGAGGTGCTCAAAGGTGCGAAGGTCCTGTGGCTCAACTATCCCAATAATCCCACGGCGGCGATTGCACCGGAAGGATTTTACGAAAAGGTGGTTGCATTTGCAAAGGAGCACAGGCTCATTGTCTGTCACGATGCGGCTTACAGCGAGATGACTTATGATGGGTACCGTGCGCCGAGCTTTCTTGAGATTCCCGGAGCAAAAGACGTGGGCATAGAGTTCCATTCGCTCTCCAAGACCTACAATATGACAGGCTGGCGGATTGGTTTTGCCATAGGACATCCGGATCTGATAGCAGGGCTCAAGAAGGTGAAGTCCAATGTGGATTCCGGACAGTTCAATGCAGTACAGGAGGCGGCCATAGCCGCACTCCAAAGCGATCAGTCCTTTATAGAGGAGATGCGGAAGGTCTATTCGGAGCGGCGGGACATGTTGGTCAAGGGGCTCAGGCGTCTTGGGATTGCGGCCCCATTTCCAAAGGCCACCTTCTACGTCTGGACCTCTGTGCCGAAGGGCCATACGTCCCAGAGTTTCTCGGGTCTGCTTCTTGAAAAGGCTGGGATAGTCTGTACCCCTGGAAGCGGCTTCGGTGCACCGGGCGAGGGTTACGTAAGAATGGCACTAACGGTGCCGGTCGGGAGGCTTGAAGAGGCCATTGGGCGGCTTGAAAAGGTGCTGAACTAACAGAAATGGCATGGAAGATGGCGTACATAGGCCTTGGAGCGAATCTAAGGCCAAGGCGCAAAAATTGTCTTTTAGCGATCGAGCTCCTTAAAAAGACGCCTGAGATCAGGGTTGTCTCCATGTCGAGATTTTACGAGACAGAGCCTGTAGGGGTCGACACAACGCATCTCTTTGTAAATGCGGCAGCTGGAATAGAGACCAGTCTTCTGCCGTACCCCCTCCTTGATATGCTCTTGCAGATCGAACATAAACTCGGGAGGGACAGGTCAAAAGGCCCTGACAGGACGATAGACATTGATCTCCTCTATTATGAAGGCGTTAAGATAGACGAAGGCGGCCTTTCACTTCCTCATCCAAGGGCGTCTGGGAGGCGTTTTGTCCTTGCCCCATTGGTCGAAATAGCGCCTGATCTCAATATCGGCCCAGAAGGTGAAACGGTCGCAATGCTTTTAAGCCGACTGCCAGAAATACCGTCGGTCAGGATGATGGATAAGGGATCGCGGTCTTGAAATTTATTTTCTTTATCTTGCTATATGGGGTAATCTATTTCTCCTTCATCAAACCCTTCTTAAGGGGCTATCGCGGTGCGACTGGCAATACGAGGGGTGCGATCCAGCCTCCACCACCCATCCACGATGAACTCGTAAGGGATCCTGTTTGTGGGGTCTTTGTCCCGAAAAGGCAGGCTGTTGCGCTTATAATGGATGGCAAGATCCATTATTTCTGCTCTGAAAGGTGTAGAAAACAATTCATTGCTGGCTCCGGCCGCCGCTAAGAATCCTCTCGGGTTTTCAAACGTCAGATGGAGGCGTGCGAGAAATGGTGAGGCGTGGGCGCCTAAAGTACGCTGCAACGGCGAGCCATGGGCAGGATGTAAAGTAGCAGAAGGGTTTTTTCAACAACCTGGCCAGCTCTTGATTATCTCAATCACAAGCCTGCAAACCCTTGCCATGTCCTCCAGTCTTATGAATTCACTGGTGCTGTGGACATTTTGCATACCTATCCCCATGATAACAGTTGAAAGCCCCTTGCCGTTAAAGATATTGGCATCGCTCCCGCCGCCGGTCTTTCCGGTCTTAATATCCCTACCCAAGACCCTTGCAGCATCCATCGCGGCCTTGACAAGTTGGTGGTCGTCGGGGACGGACATGGCAGGGTAGTCGTCTCTTACCTCAGCCTGTACTAACGGGAGGCCGTCCAAGCCATCCTTTCTGAATTCAGAGGCCACTTTGTGAAAGCGCCCTATGATCTCGTCCTCCACCTCACGGAGCCTCTTCGGGCTATGGCTCCTCACCTCACCGTCCATCTCCACTTCGCCTGGTACGATATTTGTCGCATTGCCGCCCCGGATGACCCCGATATTCGCCGTTGTTTCATCGTCTATGCGTCCCATCGGGATTGTAGAGAGGGCATTGGCCGCAATCCTTATGGCGTTTATCCCGTCTTCCGGCCTGATGCCTGCATGCACGGCCTTTCCAACTACTTTTAGATGGAATCTGATCGCGGCAGGGGCCATGGTGATGAGCATATCCGGGTTGGTGGCGTCAAGGGCATAGCCTGCCCTGGCTTTAAGAAGCGCAGGGTCAAAAGCCTTGGCACCCAGGAGCCCTATCTCCTCGCAAACAGTAAAGAGGAACTCCACAGGGCCGTGGGCCACATCGTATTCTTTTAAGAGATTTGCAACCTCTATCAGGATGGCTATGGCCGCTTTGTCGTCAGAGCCGAGGATTGTCGAGCCGTCAGTGGAAAAGACACCTTCTTTGAAGATGGGTTTTATACCCCTTCCTGGTTCGACCGTGTCCATGTGGGCGTTGAAAAAGAGTGGAGGGACGTCTTTCACGCCAGGGGTGCGCACTATTAGATTGCCGCTGCTGGATCCAGTCTCGGACTTGGTTTTATCCTCGATTACCTCAAATCCAAGGTCTGAAAAATGTCTCCTGAGCCACGCACAGACCGCAGCTTCCTCCCTGGACGGGCTGTTGATCTTGACAAGCTCCATAAAGGTATCAGAAAGGCGCCTTAAATCAGGTCTTATCTCTTTTTTTCTCATTTTTGTCCACGTCCTGTTTGATAGCGATCTTTAGTACCTCGTCCATATATTTTACTACATGGAAGGTTATTTTTTTTCGGATATGACGAGGTATCTCCTCAAGGTCTTTCAAATTTCCTTCAGGGATCACAACCCTTGAGATGCCGGCCCTCAGGGCGGCCAAGGCCTTTTCCTTGAGTCCGCCGATGGGGAGCACCCGGCCCCTTAGGGTGATCTCCCCCGTCATTGCCACGTCTTTATCTACAGGCCGGTCTGTCAGCGCGGAGACAAGGGCGGTCGTGAGGGTTATGCCGGCAGAAGGCCCGTCTTTTGGTATGGCCCCTGCCGGGACATGTATGTGGATGTCTTTGTTCTCAAATGTCTGTGGATCAATACCCAGGGACTCGGCCCTTGATCTTGCAAAACTCAGGGCGGCCTGGGCAGATTCCTTCATAACCTCGCCAAGGAGACCTGTAAGGGTAAGGCCGCCCTTACCCTTCATAAGTGTGGCCTCAATCCTCAGGACCTCTCCGCCGAAAGGTGTCCACGCAAGACCCGTCGCCACCCCAACCTGACTCTCTTCTTGGGCGAGCTCAGGTTGATACGGTGGGATGCCGAGATATCTGCTGAGACTTAGGGCCGTGACCTTAAACGGCCCCTTTTCCCCTTCTGCGATACGGCGGGCCGCTTTTCTACAGACCGCTGCTATCTGACGCTCGAGTTCACGGAGACCGGCCTCACGTGTGTATTCCTCTATTATCTTCATAAGGGTGGTGTCAGGTATATCGAGTGTATCTTTCTTAAGGCCGTGTTCTTTGATTTGGCGCGGAAGGAGATAGCGCCTTGCAATGGCCGCCTTTTCGTCGGTCGTATAACCTGATAGCCTTATGAGTTCAAGCCTGTCCAGGAGGGCGGACGGGATAGAGTCAGTCACATTGGCCGTCAGTACAAAGAGAACCCTTGAAAGGTCGAACGGAAGGTCTATGTAGTGGTCGAAAAATGTGTTGTTTTGCTCTGGATCAAGAACCTCCAGGAGGGCAGCAGCGGGGTCGCCCCTGAAGTCAGTGCCAATCTTGTCCACCTCATCCATCATAAATACAGGGTTGTTGGTCCCAGCCCTCTTGATTCCCTGGATGATTCTGCCTGGGAGTGCCCCTATATAGGTGCGCCTGTGACCGCGTATCTCCGCCTCATCCCTTACGCCGCCAAGCGAGACCCTGACGAATTTGCGACCCAGGGCCCTTGCCACAGAGCGGCCGAGGGAGGTCTTGCCGACGCCGGGCGGTCCGACAAAGCAAAGGATAGGTCCTTTTACAGATCGATTCAGTTTCCTTACAGCTATGTATTCTATGATGCGTTCTTTGACCTTTTCGAGGTCATAGTGGTCTTCATCCAATACCTTCTGTGCCCTTGCGACATCCAGTTTGTCGTTTGTGGATCTGGACCACGGCAGTTCAATCAACCAGTCTAGATAGGTCCTGATTATCGAGGCCTCTGAGGCATCGGGGTGCATGGATTCCAGACGCCCTATCTGTTTTAACGCATCTTCTTCGGCATCGGGCGGCATGCGGGCCTCTATGACCTTTTTCCTGAGCTCGCTGAGCTCTTCAGTCCTGTCGTCTATCTCGCCGAGCTCGCGCTTTATGGCGTTCAACTGCTCCCTGAGGAAGTATTCACGTTGGGTCTTGGTCATTTCCTCCTTGGCCTCGGATTGGATTTTGGCCTGTACGGTCGTGACCTCAAGTTCCCTGGCAAGGAGGTCGTTTACAACCTTTAGTCTCTCAACAGGGTCTGCAACTGCTAAAAGATTCTGTGCGTCGGCAGGCTTTAACTTCAGATTTGATGCCACCATATCGGCAAGCCGGCCAGGCTCGTAGAGATTGTTCAATACAGCCCCTATCTCTGGGCTGAAGACCCCTTTCAGGGCAAAGAGTTTCTCGGCCTGTTCTTTGACATTTCTTATAAGCGCCTCGATCTCTACTGTGATCTCGCCGGGTTCCTCCTCTTTTATTGGTCTTATGCGCACCCTGATATATGGTTCTTCCTGTAGGAATTCTAATATCTCGCCCTTTATTAAGGCCTGGGCAAGGATTTTCAGTCGCCCATCAGGGAGCTGAAGCGTCCTGATGATTGCAGCCGCCACGCCTAGATGATAAAAGTCGTCTCTGTCCGGGGTCTCTTCAGCTGGGTCTTTCTGGGCCGTTAGAAAGATAAGTCTATTTGACCTCAGCGCCTCGTTTACAGCCGCTACTGAGGCCTCTCTGCCGACAAAGAGCGGGACTACCATTGAAGGGAATACTATTACATCCCTCAGCGCCATAAGTGGCAGCTCATCCGGTATTTCTATTGTCTGCTGTCCGCCAGCATCGTCCGTGATAATAAAATTATCGTCAATGTCCATATCGCTCCACAATCCCATGCAGGGGCCTCTTTAAAAAATCTCTCGGATTTTTATCTAAGTATAAATGGCCGTCATAAATTGCCAAGATAAATTAATCGTCTATCCCTTTTTTAAGTCGGATATCCGGCAGGAATACGGCCAGCACCCCAAGTAATGGGAGATATGAGCAGATATGATAGACGAATTCAATGTCATACATGTCAGCCAGTTTCCCCAGCACGGCAGCGCCTATACCGGCCATACCGAAGGCAAGTCCGAAGAACAGGCCGGAAATGGTGCCCACCTTGCCTGGAATGAGTTCTTGGGCGAACACTAAGATGGCGGAAAAGGCGGATGCCAGAGTGAAACCGCCTGCAAAGGCCAGAATACCAGTCCATGTCAGGTTTGCATAGGGCAGGGCAAGGGTAAATGGTGCAGCCCCGAGGATAGAGAGCCAGATGACCTTTTTTCTCCCTATCCGATCGCCGATTGGCCCGCCGATGAGCGTACCCGTCGCAACGGCGAATAGAAATGTGAAGAGGTAATACTGTGCCTGCTGCATTGGCAGATGAAAGCGGTGCATTAGATAAAAGGTGAAGTAATTGGTGATACTTGCCAGATAAAAATATTTGGAGAATATGAGCGCCAAAAGGATCAGTAGGGAGATGGTGACTGTGCGCCTGGAAAACGCTGATTTTGCATCCTGATGGCCTTTGGATCCCCCGCCTTTATATGTGCGGCGGCGTCCATACCAATGCCCTACATTTATAAGTACCACGATTGCAAGCATGGCAAGAAACGAAAACCATAAGATGCTGTGTTGCCCACATGGGATAATGATCCAGGCCGCCATTAGGGGCCCCATGGCAGTGCCCGCATTGCCACCTACTTGGAAAATGGACTGTGCAAACCCATATTTTCCGCCTGATGCCATTCTCGCAACGCGTGAGGATTCGGGATGAAAGACCGATGACCCCATGCCTACCATGGCGGCAGCGATGAGCAACGCGTCATAGTTCCAGGCCATAGCCAGGACCAGGAGGCCGCATAGGGTACAGCCCATGCCAAAGGCCAGGGAATAAGGCCTGGGATGCCGGTCCGTATAGAACCCTACCATCGGTTGGAGCAGAGAGGCGGTAATCTGATAGACTAGGGAGATCGTACCGACCTGGACAAATGTGAGCGCAAAATTGTTTTTTAGAAGGGGATATATTGCAAAGATCAATGATTGGATGGTGTCGTTCAAAAAATGGGAAAAACTGATGGCCCCTAATACCTTTAATGAACCTGTCTGCCAGTGGGCGTATCCAGTTTCCGGAGAGGCCCCATTCCATTCCGTTTCAGTCAAGGTCATTGCTCCTTTCCGGGGAATGGCCGATGACTATAATGTAATTAGTGTTGATTTGTAAATATGTATCAGCACCTCCCATAGAGTGGGTTTGGAAAACGTTCAAAGCGGCGCTCATGATCTTTATAAAATTTTTATATCTTTCAGCCCATTTTTTGCATCAATTTTATCTCTCTTTTGATATCCTTATTAAAAAAATAAGTCGGTGAGGAAGTTTTATGGATGTATTTTATACCGCTTTAGTTATGGCGTTCTTAGGGTTGTCATGGTTGTTCCTGAAGTTACTGGAAGGCATCTAAGGAGAGGAGGAAAGATGGATATCTTTTATTGGATAGTGGGTATAGTGACGTTTGGGGTATTTGTTTACCTCATAATAGCACTTTTGAAACCGGAGATGTTCTCATGACATTAAACGGCATCCTACAAGTTGTTTTATATTTTGGCGTCCTATTGCTCCTGGCAGGACCGCTGGGAGTTTATATGGCCCATGTTTATGAAGGAGAGCCATGCTGCCTGGATTGCATAGCAGGGCCGGTGGAGCGGATTTTTTATAGGCTTTGCGGCGTCAGTCAAAACGAAGAGATGGACTGGAAGGAATATGCCATGGCTGTGCTTATCTTCAATGTTGGCGGTATATTCCTGCTCTATTTTCTGCAGCGCATCCAGGGCGTCTTGCCCCTTAACCCTCAGAACTTTCCGGCAGTCCCTCCCGACCTTGCCTTTAACACCGCTGTAAGCTATGTGACAAACACTAACTGGCAGGCCTATAGTGGAGAGGCTACGATGAGTTATCTGACGCAGATGATAGGGCTTACTGTGCAGAATTTTGTCTCGCCAGCTGTGGGAATGGCCGTACTCGTGGCCCTGATCCGCGGGTTCAAGAGGCGTTCCGTTCAGACCATCGGCAATTTCTGGGTCGATCTCACTAGATCGATATTATATATCCTTATGCCACTATCGCTGATATTATCGCTGTTCCTCGTATCTCAAGGTGTGGTACAGAGCCTAAGCGGGTATAAGATTGTAAGGCTCGTCCAGGGCGTCAGCTACGACAGGGTAAGGCTCGACAGCGACGGAAGGCCGGTCATTGACGCAAGCGGCAAACCTGTTGTTGAAAAGGTGCAGACAAGGGAACAGGTTATACCGCTTGGACCCGCGGCCTCTCAGATCGCCATCAAGCAACTCGGCACAAACGGCGGGGGGTTTTTTGGTGCTAATTCCGCCCATCCCTTTGAGAACCCGACGCCGCTGTCGAATTTTTTGGAGCTCCTGGCGATTTTGCTGATACCGGCTGCGCTTTGTATAACCTTTGGAAAAATGGTTGGCGATGTGCGACAAGGCCGAGCGCTATTTGCAGCTATGCTGATCATCTTAATCGCGCTGATGTCCCTGTGTCTGTGGAGCGAACAGCGCGGCAATCCAAATTTCGCCACGCTCGGCATTGATCAGACAGCGAGCGCGCTTCAGCCTGGCGGCAACATGGAGGGCAAGGAGACACGCTTTGGAATCATCGATTCCGTCCTCTGGACAGCAGTGACCACGGCCGTCTCGAACGGCTCGGTAAATTCTATGTTCGATTCATTCACGCCCCTCGGCGGTCTCTGTCCAATGTTTCTGATGCAATTGGGTGAGGTTGTATTCGGGGGTGCGGGTTCAGGGCTTTATGGCATGCTTATATTTGCAATTATTACTGTCTTTATCGCCGGACTGATGGTAGGCCGCACGCCTGAATATCTCGGTAAGAAGATCGAGGCGTTTGAGATGAAGATGGCCTCGCTGGTGATCCTGATTGTCAATGGACTCGTCATGGTTGGCGCGGCAATTGCGGTTTCTACAAAGGCTGGTGTTGTTGGTATTGCAAATCCTGGACCCCATGGATTTTCAGAGATACTCTACGCCTTTACATCCACTACAAATAACAATGGCAGTGCCTTCGCCGGTCTCAATGCAAACTCGGTATTTTACAACACTGCCTTTGGAATTACGATGTTTTTAGGCCGTTTCTGGGTGATACTCCCGGTCCTTGCGATCGCGGGATCTATGGCCAGGAAGAAGCATGTGCCTGCGAGCCTTGGGACGTTGCCGACGCATACCCCCTTGTTCATCATGTTTTTGATCGGGGTCGTGTTTATAGTAGGGGCCTTGGCCTTCCTGCCCAGTCTGGCCCTTGGACCGATCGCCGAATACATGAACATGATGATAGGTAGATAATATCTTATCAGCGAGGGAATAATGAACAGAAAATCTAAAAGCTCTCTCTTCGAGCCGGCCATCGTGAAGCGGGCATTGTTAGATTCGATCAGTAAGCTGAACCCAGCCCATCAAATCAAGAACCCTGTGATGTTTGTCGTCGAGGCGGGAAGCATGCTTACCACATTCCTTTTTATCCGCTCTCTCTTAGGAAACACCGGGGAATCGCCCCTTTTTATCCTGCAAATATCAGTCTGGCTCTGGATCACCTTGCTTTTTGCAAACTTTGCAGAATCCATGGCAGAAGGGCGCGGCAAGGCACAGGCCGATGCACTGCGCCAGACACGCCGAGATATCATGGCCAAAAAGCTCTCAAAGCCCGAGCCAGATGCGGAAGTCACTCAGGTTGTCTCTTCACGGCTCAAAAAAGGGGATATTGTCCTGGTGGAGGCCGGGGATATCATCCCCAGCGACGGTGAAGTCATTGCCGGAGTGGCCTCTGTCAACGAAAGCGCCGTAACCGGAGAGAGTGCGCCTGTAATTAGGGAAAGCGGAGGGGATCGAAGCGCGGTTACAGGAGGGACGATCGTCCTCTCGGATTGGCTTGTCATAAGGATAACCGCTGATACCGGAGAGACATTTCTGGACAGAATGATTTCAATGGTTGAAGGTGCGAAACGCCAGAAGACACCTAACGAGATAGCCCTGGATATCCTCTTGGCAGGTCTGACCATCATCTTTTTGCTGGTAACCGTGACGCTTCTTCCTTTCTCCATATTCAGCGCCAAGGTCGCAGCTCAAGGTAGCCCTGTAACCATCACTGTCCTCGTTTCACTCTTGGTCTGCCTTATACCAACGACCATAGGTGGGCTGCTTCCAGCCATAGGCATAGCAGGCATGGATCGAATGATTCAGGCCAATGTGATTGCAAAGTCCGGCAGGGCCGTAGAGGCGGCCGGCGACGTTGATGTACTGCTGCTCGACAAGACAGGGACTATAACACTGGGCAACAGGGAGGCCACTGAGTTTCTGCCTGCACCTGGAATCAACATCCAGACCCTGGCCGATGCAGCCCAGCTCGCCTCCCTTGCAGACGAGACTCCTGAGGGCAGGAGTATTGTGGTTCTGGCAAAGAAAAAATACGGTCTTCGAGAACGGGATATTCATTCGCTTGGTGTAACATTTGTCTCCTTTACCGCCCAGACGCGTATGAGCGGCGTAAATCTCGAGGGACGGGAGATACGCAAGGGCGCTGTGGACGCCGTGGAAAAATATGTCTCATCAAAGGGGGGGATATTCCCGCATGTTGTCCGTACCATGGCCGACGATATAGCCAAGCAGGGAGCTACGCCTCTCGTTGTGGCTGAAGGGGCAAAGGTGCTCGGTATTATTCGTTTAAACGACATAATCAAGGGCGGTATCAAGGAGCGCTTTGCGGAAATGAGGAAGATGGGAATCAAGACGGTCATGATAACAGGAGACAATCCGCTCACGGCGGCCGCGGTTGCTGCAGAGGCAGGGGTTGATGATTTTCTGGCCGAGGCAACGCCTGAGGCGAAACTGAAGCTCATAAGGGAGTATCAGGCAGGCGGCAGGCTGGTCGCCATGACAGGCGACGGTACAAACGATGCGCCCGCGCTCGCCCAGGCGGATGTCGCTGTGGCCATGAATACCGGGACACAGGCCGCGAAGGAGGCTGGCAATCTGGTGGATCTGGACTCAAACCCGACAAAGTTGATCGAGATCGTTGAGATCGGAAAGCAGCTCCTCATGACACGCGGCGCACTTACCACCTTCAGTATAGCGAATGATGTGGCCAAATACTTTGCCATCCTGCCTGCCGCCTTTATTTCGATCTATCCGTCACTCGGGGTGTTGAACATCATGAGGCTTACCTCTCCGCAAAGCGCCATCCTTTCCGCGGTGATTTTTAACGCCCTGATCATATTTTTTCTGGTTCCCCTTGCGCTTCGCGGTATAAAATATCGTCCTATGGGCGCACAGATAGTACTGCGCAATAACGTTCTGATCTATGGCGGTGGCGGGCTCGTTATACCGTTCATCGGGATCAAGTTGATCGACATGCTGATAACAGCCCTGCATATTGTATAACAGCCTATTGCATTGATAAGATTGAGGTTGATAAAAAAATGGAGGATATTAAAGTGTTCATAATAATTCGTAAAGCGTTCATGGCTTTGATCCTGCTCACGCTTCTTACTGGAATTGCATATCCACTGCTTGTGACCGGACTTTCGCAGGCAATATTTCCATATCAGGCAAACGGCAGCATCATAGTAAAGAACGGCAAACCGGTAGGGTCTGCACTGATCGGTCAACAGTTCGACGACCCGAAATACTTCTGGGGAAGACCTTCTGCGACCACTCCCTATCCCTATAATGGTTCCTTGTCTTCTGGCTCCAATCTGGGGCCTGACAACCCTGAACTTATAAAGGCGGTACAGGCACGGATTCAGGCCCTCCATGCGGCAGACCCAGGCAATACGGCAAAGATACCAGTGGACCTGGTCACGGCCTCAGGCAGCGGTCTTGATCCGCATATAAGCCCGGCTGCGGCGGAATATCAGGTACGGAGGGTCGCCTTGGCGCGTGGTATCAGTGAGGCAAAGATTCGTGCCCTTATAGCTGCGAATACCGAAGGACGTGAATTCGGGATATTGGGGGAACCCAGGGTCAATGTCCTTAAGTTGAATTTGGCACTCGATGACCTATAAAATCATAAAACCTCTGTATTGTTGTGCCACTGTTCTGGGAGGATCTGGATCTCGACAACAAGGAGGCCCGGATGGCCTCTGTGTGTTTTGTGCACAGGATGTCCACAGCTGGAAAAAGACTGTCGGGCTAAGCCATGGTATGAACGGGTAATCGTGCATTAAATGAGACGAGGAAAAGAAGAATGGAAGAGGCCGGGCCAAGCCCTGATCTCCTTTTAGCGCAGGTGCAAGAGGAAGAGAGGCGAAAAAAAGAAGGGAAATTAAAGATTTTTTTCGGAGCCGCCCCTGGTGTCGGAAAGACCTATGCCATGCTCAATGTGGCTAGAAAGAAACTTGCCGAGGGCGCCGATATCGTAGTTGGAATAGTAGAGACCCATGGTCGCCCTGAGACAGGGGCCATGCTTGAGGGCCTGGAGATTATCCCAAGGCGCGAGGTTGAATACCTAGGCACTGTTCTCAGGGAATTCGACCTTGATGCGGCGCTTGCCCGCAGACCTGGGATAATTCTTGTTGATGAACTGGCCCACACCAATGCGCCAGGGAGCCGACACAAGAAGCGTTGGCAGGACGTATTTGAGCTGCTTGCGGCAGGGATAAACGTATACACTACGCTGAATGTTCAGCATCTTGAAAGCCTCAATGACGTAGTCGCCCAGATTACCGGGGTCAGGGTTCGTGAGACCTTGCCGGATTCCGTGCTCGACCGTGCTGATGACATAGAGCTCATAGATCTTCCGCCTGATGAACTGCTTCAGCGCCTAAAGGAAGGAAAGGTCTATATCCCTGAGGTGGCCATTCACGCAAGGGAGAATTTCTTCCGGAAGGGCAACCTTTTGGCCTTGCGGGAGCTTGCATTGCGCCGTACTGCTGAACGTGTTGACGATCAGATGCTGAAATATAGGATCGGGAAAGGAGTCAAGGCTATATGGCCAGCAGCGGAACGTATCATGGTATGTATTGGGGCAAATCCGCGTTCGATCCGTCTCATCCGCGCTGCCAGGCGGATGGCGGCAGGCCTCAGGGCGGACTGGATAGCGGTTACTGTTGAGGCCCCATCGACGGTGAAGCCATCGAAAGACGACCTTAGGCGGCTATCCGAACATATGCGGCTTGCTGAAAGTCTTGGGGCGGAGGCGGTAATACTCTCCGGTCATAAGGCCAGCGAAGAGATACTCAATTATGCCCGTTCCCGCAATGTCACCAAACTCATTATAGGAAAGCCGACCCATCCACGCTGGAAGGACAGGATATTCGGTTCCCTCCTGGATGAAGTGGTCAGAGGGAGCGGCGATATAGACGTTTATGTGATTACAGGTGACTCAGGCGAGCCGTCGCCGAGTCCCATTGCTAGGCCGCAGCAACGGCGGACGGATGCAAAGGAATGGTTTTTCAGCATCGGAATTGTCGCAGCTTTCACTGTTTTTGTTATTATTATGCGTCCTTATTTAACGCTTGTAGACGTGGCGATGACATACCTGCTCGGCATTGTGCTTGTGGCGAGCCGTACAAGCAAATGGCCATCTCTTTTTGCGACGATGTCCAGCATCACAGCCCTAGATTTCTTCTTTGTACCCCCTGTATACACCTTTTCCGTCTTGGATATGAGGTATTTTTTTACGTTCATCGTCATGTTTTTTGTAGCTTTTGTCATCAGCAAACTCACCCTGCGGGTTCGTGAGCAGGCAAATGCCGCCAGGCGGCGGGAAAGAAGGACGGCGGCCCTCTATAGGCTAAGCCGCGAGCTGGTGCATGAACGTGGGATCCCTGAGCTGAGTTCTACCATCATAAAACATCTGAACGAGGTCTTGTCTTGCAAGGTTGTCATCCTTGTACCGGATGAAAAAGGTGCCCTGACCGTTCCTGTCACTGGCAAAGAGACCTTCGCCCTTGATCAGAGGGAGTTCAGTGTTGCCCATTGGGTCTTTGAACACAGACAACGGGCTGGTCTGGGAACAGATACGCTGCCAGGTGCGATGGCTTTGTATCTACCCCTTGCTACCTCGATGAGGACGGTGGGTGTCTTGGGTATTCTGCCTAACGAACCGGCAAGTATTTTTGATCAGGAGCATATACAGCTGCTTGAGAGTTTTGCC
This sequence comes from Dissulfurimicrobium hydrothermale, assembly GCF_022026155.1. Lineage (NCBI taxonomy): Bacteria > Deltaproteobacteria > Dissulfurimicrobium > Dissulfurimicrobium hydrothermale. The sequence continues at coordinate 962,310 of NZ_CP085041.1, forward strand.
AACCAAATAGCCGTTGCATTTGAACGGGCCTTCCTCGCTGAAGAGGCGCAACGCGCTGTCTTAAAGGCCGAGACAGAGAGCCTCAGGAATACCTTGCTCAGCTCCATTTCCCACGATTTGCGCACACCTCTGGCGGCTATTACCGGGGCTGCAACAGCACTTTTTCAGAGGGATATAAACATTGATCAGCAAGGTATGCATGAATTGATCTCGACTATATATGAAGAGGCTGAACATCTCAATGAGATTATACGCAATGTCCTCGATATGATCAGGCTTGAGACCAAGGCTATAAGCGTAAAAAAGGAGTGGCAATCGATTGAAGAGGTCGTCGGGGTGGTGCTGAACCGTCTTTCCGAAAAGCTGAAAGACCGCGAGCTCAAAGTAGATATCCCTGCCGACCTTCCGCTGGTCCCTTTTGATCCATTACTTATCGAGCAAGTGCTCATGAACCTGCTGGACAATGCCATCAGATACACCCCAGCTGGTACCCAGATCAATTTAACCGCCAGGATCAAGGAAGATGTCCTTCTTGTGGAATTGGCGGATAGGGGAAAGGGTATCCCGGCGGGTGATGAAGAGAGGATATTTGAAAAGTTTGTGCGTGGTTCTGTCGCAGGGGGGGGGGGGGATAGGATTGGGGCTGACCATCTGCCGTGCCATTGTTAATGCGCATGGGGGGCGTATATGGGCTGAAAACAGGCCTGGAGGCGGCGCTGTCTTTAAATTCACCCTGCCCATTGAAGGTAAGCCGTCCATGCCGGAACCTGAGGAAGAGATGCGGAATGTGGCATGACCAGCGGTGATAAAGAACAGATACTTCTTATAGAAGACGAGCCCCAGATGCTTCGTTTTCTCAAGATAATCCTTCAAGGCCATGGTTATAGGCTGGCCGAGGCCACCAGTGGGGAAGATGGGCTTACACAGGTGGCTGTCAGGAATCCCGACGTGGTCTTGTTGGATCTCGGCCTTCCTGATATGGACGGTCTCAGCGTCATACAGAGGATGCGCGAATGGAATTCCGTCCCTATCATAGTTATCTCGGCCAGGGAGCAGGAAAGAGACAAGGTGAGGGCGCTTGACCTGGGAGCGGACGATTATTTGACTAAACCCTTTGGCGCCGGTGAATTGCTTGCCCGCATCAGGGTGGCGTTGCGCAATATGGTGATGAGGAAGGCTGATCGACAACAGCCTAGCTTTATTTCCGGCAACCTAGAGGTGGATTTTCTAAAGCGCCGGGTCTTTCTGGATGGGAAAGACGTGCACCTTACCCCGATCGAATACAAGTTGCTTGCCACCTTGGTCCGCAATGCAGGAAAAGTGCTCACTCACAGTCAGTTGTTAAAAGAGGTATGGGGGCCCCTTTATATCCATCAGACCCAATACCTGAGGGTCTATATGGCCCAGCTCCGTCATAAACTTGAGACCGATCCTGCACGGCCAAGATTTCTTATCAACGAACCAGGGGTTGGATATAGGTTTAAGATCGCGGACAGCGAAGGCGGATGCGATTGATTCATTTATTGATCTATTTTTTATTTACAAAATAGACGTCTTGTTATAAAATCTGAAATCAACGTCATTTTATAAAATAAGGTGTCATGTATATTTTATATGGGTCTCAAGGGCAAAGTGATGATGGATATAAGGCCTACCCGTAGGGAAAGGGAAAGGTTGGCTCAACGTCAAGAGATGCTTATCGCTGCCCTGGAGCTTTTCTCCGAGAAGGGTTATCACAACGTCTCTATGCATGAGATCGCAGAAAGGTCCGAGTTTGCTATCGGGACGCTTTATAAGTTTTTTAAAAACAAAGAAGACCTATATAGGGCCTTGATGCTTGAAAAGGCCATGGAATTTCACGACACCCTAAACGAGGTCCTCTCTAGAGACGACGATGTCCTGGCGGTCGTTAGAGATTATGTCGTTACAAAGGCAAGGCTTTTCGCCGACAACATACCCATCCTACGCCTCTATTTTGCCGAAACGCAAGGGGTAAGTTTCAACATAAAGGCAGGTATTGACCAAGACATACGCAAGCTGCATAGAGATACCTTAAAGGCCCTGAGCTCCGTGATGGAAAAGGGCGTCCGCACAAAGGTGTTTCGCAGTATAGATCCTCATCATTTAGCCCTGGCCCTGGAGGGGTTGACCAGAACCTTTCTCTTTTTTTGGCTGGAGGAATTGGACCGACATGCTTATGGAATGAGTACCCAGCTGATTGTCGATCTGTTTCTTAATGGATCTTTGGCCAGGGATCGGGCATCCGAAAACAATTCCGACGATCAAAAAATTTAAATAGGGGCTAGGCATGAGAAATATGAACAGGGTGAGGTTTGTGATGGCCGCGGTCCTCGCCGTCGGCCTATTGTTGTACGGCTGCGGCGAGCAAAAAAAGGGGGCCGGTCCGCCACAGCCTAGAACCCCTGAGGTAGCTGTGATAACGGTGCAACCTGAACAAGTTGAACTCACCACTGAATTGCCTGGCAGGGTATCGGCCTTTTGTGTTGCAGAGGTGCGCCCGCAGGTAAGTGGCATCATCCAGAAACGGCTGTTCACCGAGGGCTCGGATGTCAAGGCCGGGCAGGTGCTGTATCAGATCGACCCCGCACCCTTTCAGGCGGCCTACGACAACGCAAAGGCCGCTTTGGCCAAGGCTGAGGCCAATTTGATCCCGGCCCGTCTAAAGGAAGAGCGCTACAGAGAACTGGTTAAGATCAAGGCAGTGAGCCAGCAGGACTACGACGATGCCTATGCCGCATTTAAGCAGGCCGAAGCCGAGCTTGCATCAGCCAAGGCCGCAGTGGAGACGGCCAGGATCAATCTGGGCTACACCAGGGTAAGGGCGCCGATCTCAGGGCGCATCGGGCGCTCGGCGGTGACGGCCGGTGCGCTTGTAACGGCCGATCAACCTGCTGCATTGGCCACGATCCAACAGCTTGACCCCGTTTATGTCGATCTAACTCAATCCAGCGCTGAGATGCTGCAGTTGGAGCGTGAGATGGCGGAAGGCGTGCTCAAACGCAGCGCATCCGCCGATCTGGGGCAGGTCGGATTGCTTATGGGAGACGGAAGCCGCTACCCATTGCCTGGCGTCCTGAAGTTTTCGGAGGTTATGGTGGAACAGGATACCGGCTCAGTCACTATGCGGGCCGTCTTCCCAAATCCAAAACATATACTATTGCCAGGGATGTTTGTCCGCGGGATTGTAAAAGAAGGGGTCGATGAGCATGCGATCTTGGTCCCACAGCGCGCTGTGACCCGCGATCAAAAAGGTGATGCCGTGGTCATGGTGGTAGGGGCCGGAGAAAGGGTTGAACCGCGGATTATTAAAGTATCTCGTACTATTGGCGATAAGTGGCTGGTGAATGAAGGGCTTAAGGCAGGCGATCGGGTCGTTATGGAAGGGCTCCAGCGGGTGCGCCCGGGAGCGCCGGTCAAGGTCGTGGCATTCAGCGTCCCTCAATCCGCAGCTCCTGCCGGCATTTCAAAGCCTGCGGTGATCAAAAAGTAAAGGTGCATCATGCCCAGATTTTTTATAAACCACCCTGTATTTGCCTGGGTGATAGCCATCATGATCATGCTGGCCGGTCTCTTGGCGATCAAGACCCTGCCGGTCTCTCAATATCCTCCTATCGCACCGCCCATGATCACCATCAACGCCATGTATCCAGGGGCATCGGCGCAGACGGTGCAGGATACGGTAACGCAGGTGATCGAACAGAAGCTGAACGGGATCGACAACCTGATATACATGTCGTCCACTAGCGATTCATCAGGGGCGGCGGCCATCAACCTGAGCTTCAAGCCCGGCACCGACCCGAACATCGCCCAGGTGCAGGTACAGAACAAGCTGCAGCTGGCCATGCCGCTGCTGCCTCAGGTTGTGCAAAGACAAGGGATTGCGGTGGTCAAGTCCACCAAGAACTTCCTGCTGGTACTTGGTCTGGTGTCAGAAGACGGGTCCATGGACCGCAACGCCCTGACTGATTATCTGATCTCCAATATCCAGGACACCATCAGCCGGCTTGAAGGTGTGGGCGAGGTGCAGCTGTTCGGCACCCAGAATGCCATGCGGATATGGTTGGATCCCTTCAAGTTGTACGGCTATCATTTGACCGTCAACGATGTTATCGCTGCACTAGAGGCCCAAAACGTTCAGGTCTCTGCCGGTCAGTTTGGCGGCGCTCCAGCTGCGCCTGGGCAACAGCTGAACGCCGTCATAACAGCCCGCACCTTGTTGCAGACACCGGAGCAGTTCGGCGCGATCGTTTTGAAGACGAACAGTGATGGTTCCACCGTCAGATTGAGGGATGTGGCCGACTGCAAGATCGGTACCGAGAGCTATGACGTACAGGCCTTCTATAATGGGAAACCGATTGGGGCTATGGCCATAAGGCTGGCGTCAGGAGCGAATGCGCTGGAGACGGTCGGCCGGATCAAGGCCAAGATGGAGGAGTTGTCAAGATATTTTCCCCCACATATGAAGGTAGTTTATCCATATGATACCACCCCATTCGTCAAGATCTCCATCGAAGAGGTGGTCAAGACCTTGTTCGAGGCGGTATGTCTGGTCTTTGTGATCATGTTTCTATTCCTCCAGAACATCCGAGCCACACTGATACCGACCATAGCGGTTCCGGTGGTGCTCTTGGGCACATTCGGGGTGTTATATGCAGCTGGTTTTTCAATCAACATCTTGACTATGTTCGCAATGGTCATTGTCATAGGCCTCCTGGTTGACGACGCCATCGTGGTGGTGGAGAATGTTGAGCGGATTATGTCGGAAGAGGGGCTGTCGCCGCATGACGCCACGGTCAAGTCCATGGGGCAGATCACGGGCGCCCTCTGGGGTATCGCCACCGTGCTGACAGCAGCCTTTCTGCCGATGGCCTTTTTTGGTGGTTCCACAGGTGTCATATATCGTCAATTCTCAATTACTATCATCTCCGCTATGATCCTTTCGGTCTTTGTTGCAATGACCTTGACCCCGGCCTTATGCGCTACCATGCTCAAGCCGGTGGAAAGGGGATATCATTTCGGCGAATTTGGTTTGTTGAAGGGTTTTTTTCGCTGGTTCAATAAATGGTTCGATCGCAGGAGGGTTCAATATGAGTCGATCGTCAGGCGTTCATTCGGCAAGACGGCACGTTATCTGATTGTTTACTGCATAATTGTCGCATGTATGGTCTTTCTCTTTTTGCGCCTGCCCACTGCCTTTCTGCCGGATGAGGATCAGGGCATTATTTATAGTTTGATACAGCTGCCTGCCGGGGCAACCTTTGAACGAACATTGAATGTGATGAAACAGGTCGAGCACTATTTTCTGGAGGATGAGAAAAAGGCGGTGAATGCGGTGATCACCGTGGCCGGCTTCAGCTACGCCGGCCGTGGCCAGAACATGGGGTTGGCCATTATCAAGCTGCGTGACTGGAAGTTGCGCCAGTCCCCGGAACTGCGGGCACCTGCGGTTTTGAGACGTGCCATGGCCAGATTTTCCCGAATCAGGGACGGGGTGGTATTTGCCTTTATTCCGCCGCCGGCCATAGAGTTGGGACAGGCCAACGGTTTTGATTTCGAGCTTGAAGATCGGGCCGGCCTTGGTCATGAAAGGTTGATGGAGGCCCGCAACCAGCTCTTGGGTATGGCCATGAAAGATCCGAAATTGATGGCTGTACGGCCCAACGGTATGGATGACACCCCTCAATTTAAGCTCGATATCGACGATGTACAGGCGGCCAGTATGGGGATTTCCTTGGATGACATCAATAATGTCCTGTCCGCTGCATGGGGTGGTCTTTATATCAATGATTTCATTCAAAACGGCAGGGTCAAGAAGGTCTATCTTCAGGCCGATGCGCCGTACCGAATGCTGCCCAAAGATATCTACAGATGGTATGTACGCAATAAACAGGGTAGGATGGTTCCTTTCTCAGCCTTTTCGACCGCCAGATGGCAGTATGGCTCGCCGCGGCTTGAGCGTTATAATGGCATCCCTTCTGTTGAGATTATGGGGCAGGCGGCGCCTGGGGTGAGCACAGGCGAGGCCATGGCCGAGATGGAGAGGCTGGCTGCCAAACTGCCATCGGGGATCGGCTATGAATGGACTGGTCTTTCATATGAAGAAAAGCAGGCCGGAAAACAGGCGCCTGCGCTCTATGCCATCTCGCTCCTGGTGGTGTTTCTATCTGTAGCTGCGTTGTATGAAAGTTGGACCATACCATTTGTCAATATGCTGATGCTGCCGCTGGGCCTTGTCGGGGCTGTTACGGCGACGACTTTACGTGGATTGTCGAATGACGTCTATCTCCAGATCGGGCTCTTGACCACCATGGGACTTTCTACAAAGAACGCAATCCTGATCATTCAGTTCATCAAAGACCAATTGCGTCAAGGGGTTGGTCTGATTGAAGCTACACTCGCCGCGATAAAGATCCGGCTTCGTCCGGTCCTTATGACCTCATTGGCGTTTTTTTTCGGCACCTTGCCGTTGGCCCTCACCCACGGGGCCGGCGCCGGGGCGCAAAACGCCATCGGTACAGCAGTCACCGGCGGGATGCTCTCGGCCACCTTTATCGATTTGATCTTTATCCCATTCTTTTTTGTATTGATATCAAGACTGTTCAGGAAAGGGCAGCCGGGACCGCTTTCTGTAAAATCCATTACTTCTTCGGACGTCCGGGGGGTAAATTGATATGGTACGCACGATGACGGTCATCTGTTTCTGTATCATGTCAGGGTTTTTTCTCTGCCTTGGCGGTTGTTCTTTGGCCCCAAAGTACCTCAGACCAGCGGCCCCGGTTTCGGCTCAGTGGCCTAAAGGAGAGGCATATAAGGCCCGCTGGTCTGGCGTTCAACCTTCTATCTCATGGCAAGAGTTTTTTATCAATCCTAAATTGCGTAAAGTGGTCGCTATGGCCTTGGAGAACAACCGTGATCTGCGAGTGGCGGCCCTCAATATAGAAAAGGCGATCGCCTTGTACCAGATCCAACGCTCAGAGCTTTTCCCGGGTATTGATGCATCCGGCAGCTGGAGTAAGGAACACCAACTGATCAGCGGTCTCCCAGGAGGGGCGCAAAGTCCTACAATCAAACGCTATAGCGTTGAGTTAGGGATAAGCGCTTGGGAGCTCGATATTTTTGGGCGCATCCGGAGCTTGAAAGAACAGGCCTTGGAGCAATTTTCCGCTACGGAACAGGCACAGCGGGGTGTGCAGATATCTCTGGTAGCCGAAGTTGCAAACACCTGGCTGGCGCTGGCCGCCGACCAAGAGCAGCTTAAGTTGGCCCAAGACACCCTGAAGAACCGTCAGGATGCCTATCAGCTGGTTCGGCGCCGTTTCGAGCTGGGCGTTTCCTCTGAACTGGACCTGCGGCAGGCTCAGATGCAGGTGGAGGCGGCGAAAGTTGATGTAGCCCGCTACACCACCCTTGTAGCGCAGGATGAAAACGCCTTGAATCTGGCTGTAGGAAAGTCAGTTCCTCCTGAGTTGCTTCCGCATGACCTTTCCGAAACACTGGCTGCTGTGAAAGAGGTTGCCCCAGGCCTGCCATCAGATGTCCTGTTGAGGCGTCCTGATATCCTCCAGGCCGAGGATATCCTCAAGGGGGCCAATGCAAACATTGGCGCCGCCCGTGCAGATTTTTTTCCGCGTATTACCCTCACTACCAATATCGGCCTAATGAGCGAGGAGCTCTCAAGACTCTTCAAGTCAGGATCGGATACTTGGGGTTTCGTGCCGCAGGTGATCCTTCCGATTTTTGATGCCGGTGCATCGAGCGCCAATCTGAGGGCGGCAAAGGTTGATCGCGATATTGCATTGGCCAGATATGAGAAGGCGATACAGACGGCATTTAGAGAGGTGGCCGATGCCCTTGCCCAGCGAGGGACTATTGATGAACAGGCGGCGGCGCAGCGGTCGTTGACGGATGCAGCGGCTGCGACATATCATCTTTCCATGTCGTGCTATGAAAAAGGGATCGACAGCTATCTGAACGTACTGGACGCCCAACGATCTCTCTATGCCGCCCAACAGGGGTTGATCGCCATCCGTTTGGCCCGTCTGACGAATTTGGTGACCTTATATAAGGTGTTGGGAGGCGGCGGTCCTCAGAATTCTACATCATCGAACGTCAGCCATCCGGACAAGCAATGAGGTCCCTGATTATTGCACAATCATCCATACAAATTTACTACGGCCTGGATGGATCTTGTCTTGGCTCCAGTAAGGTTCGCCTGGCGTTTAAGAATATCAGTTCAGCAAGGTCGCGTTTCTAGCGACTACTTTGCAAGCCAGTCATAAATCCTTGTCACGCATCTGTCCGCAGCCTTGTTGATTGCATCCACAGAGTCCATCGGGCTTACAGCGCTCGAGGGGCTGCCGCACCTGAAAAGACTGTTTTTTATCGGTCTGGAATGCTTTGTATCGACAAGGACTGCTGAAATTACCACAACCCCCTCGCCGCCATCATCCTGTATGTGCATCGAAAGGTCGTCTATCTCTATCTCGAGAAGATATTGCGTCGAGGCTAGGGAGTCTGCGGACAGGACATCGGTTGCAAGACCGGTTTCCTTAATAGCTAAAATTATCTTTTTCTTGATCATATCATCCGGCGGTTCCGCCCATCTGTTCAAGTAAAAGGCGTTTTTGCCGTATTTTTTGTCTAGATAATATATCGACCTGCTCATCATGCCCTTCACTGTCACCTTGATTGAGCCATAGGCCGGTATATCGACGGCTTTAAGCCCCCTGGTCTCTATAGCTATGCGGTAATAGTGGATAGGCGGGACCTCTTTTACTTTTACGCACGAGGACAAGAAAAGGCAAAAAACAGGTAAGAAAAGGACTATTTTTACTGTTTTCGTCTTCATTTTTCCGATTCCTCGCCTGGTCCGAGGAGTGGACGTGATCTCTTTAAGAGGAGGTCGGCTGGGCTGTTTCCGATCGCCTTTGCCTCTTCATGCAGTGTCGAAAGCAGGGATCTAGCCTCGCGAAGTGTGTCGTTCAGCATAAAGACAGACGGTTCAAGCATGGGTTTTATATCGTAGTCGCCTGCCTTTACCTTTTTGTCCAGTTCTAGACTTAATTCGTCGATATTTGAAGAGGCGGAGGCAAGCCTGTCCAGGGTGAGGTCTGCCTTTTGGGACAGCTCCCTGGCCATAGGTCTCAGGCTGTCGGCCTCCGTCGCGATGTTTTTCAGTCTTTGCGAGGCCTCAGTTAGATTTTCTACGAGTAAACGGATGTTGTCTATAGTTTTTGGAGAAAATCCGTCGTTCAACCGACCTGACAGTTCATCGAGATGTTGCAGGAAGGCATTGAGATGATCTGCATTTTCATCGGTCATCAGCCTGTTTATGCGATCGATTGCCTGTTCGAGCTTGCCAGTTATGTTGGCCGCTGACATCCCTACCTCTGAAAAGAGGGACGGCCTTGAAGGGATAACGGGGATCCCACCGTTTTTTGCCGTTAAGGGCAAGGCGCCTTGCTTGCCGCCTCTGATCTCAATATATGCGATGCCGGTTATGCCGGTAAAGTTAAGGGTCGCATACATGCCTTGGAGAATAGGGGTGTCTTTTTGGACCTCCAGCAGTATCCGCACCTTTGTGGGGTTGGAAGGATCGATCATTATGTCTTTGACGCTTCCGATGGTCACGCCCATATATTTGACAGGCGCATCTTTATTCAGTCCGGACACCGATTCTTTAAGTTCCGTGTAATAGTACTTAAACCTGTCTTTCTTATAAAAGCCGCCGAGCCACATGGCGAATACCAGCGCTCCTATTGTAAAAATCATTACAAAGAGGCCTACTATGGTGTAATTAGCCCTGGTTTCCATGGAGCCTTCCTCCTTTCTGCCCTGCTTAACGCACGGTTCGTGCCAAAAAATTCCTTAATGAACCTGTGGTCATTTTTTTTCAAGATGTCGTCGAGCCTGCCTTCCGCCGCCACAACGCCATCCGCCAGAACAGCCATCCGGTCCAGGACATTGAAGATGGTATCCATGTCGTGAGTAATCATTACAATGGTTAATCCGAGAAGATTTTTCAACGTAAGTATAAGGTTATCAAATGCCTCGGCGCTTACTGGATCAAGTCCTGAGCTGGGTTCATCAAGGAAGAGTAGTTTTGGGTCCATTGCGAGCGCCCTTGCAAGTGCGGCACGCTTTACCATGCCTCCGCTCAGTTCCGATGGATAACGATCCCCCGCTCTCGGTTCAAGCCCTACCATCTTGAGTTTCGCCCGGACTATGCGGTCTATGTCTTCTTCGTCTAGGTCGGTGTATTCCCTTAATACAGCCGCTATATTCTGGAAGACCGTAAGGGATGTAAAAAGCGCCCCGAATTGGAAACATACCCCACATTTCGTCCTTAGGGCATGGGCTTCCTTTTCGGTCATAGAAAGTATATTTCTTCCCAGCACCGTTATGCTCCCATTGGATGGCCTGCTCAACATGATCATTTGCCGCAGGAGGGTGGTCTTACCTGAGCCGCTTCCACCGAGAAGGCCATATATCTCACCTTCATATACGGTAAAGGAGACGTCTTTGTGAACGACGGTGTCGCCGAAACGGGTTTCTATGTGTTTCGTCTCGATAACTGCCTTTTTCACAGTTTAAGCTCCGTAAAGATGATCGAAAAGACTGCATCCAAAAAGATGACTGCGAAGATGGAATTTACCACGCTTACAGTGGTGTAGCGGCCGATGCTCTGCGTGTTTCGAGAGACCTGAAGGCCCCTGAAGCAGCCAATGGATGCAATGGCCAGGGCGAAAAACGGGCCCTTTAACAGACCGATGAGGTAATGTCTTATGCTCACCGCCTCTTCAAGGCGCTCCAGAAACTGTGCGGGTCTTATGTCGAGCTGAAGGCTTGAGACGAGCATGCCTGCATAGATGCCGACTATGTCTGCAAAAAAGATGAGGAGCGGAAGGGTAATGATCGTGGCCAAAATGCGAGGGAGGATGATGAAGCGATAGGTGTCAAAGCCGAGGGTCTCCATTGCGTCCAGTTCCTCGGTGACTTTCATGGCCCCGATCTGCGCGGTAAAGGCGGATGCGCTTCGGCCTGCAACCACGATAGCGGTGATGAGAGGAGAGAGCTCTCTTGGTATGGAGATGCCCACCATGTCCACAATAAAGATGTTCGCCCCGTAGTTTTTCAGTTGTACGGCACTTTGAAAGGCGATTACGACCCCGATCAGAAAGGCGGAAAGCGCAATGATGGGTACGGCCATGACGCCAATATTTTGAATGTTAACAGCGAGCTCATTCAGTCGGATGCCGCTTGGATGGGCCAGGTCTTTTAGAAAGGCCAGCGTCGAACGGCCTGTAAAATCCAGAAACGAGCGGAAGTCGCCTACCGCTTGGGCGGTATTTTCGCCGATATGATAGAGCAGGCGCGAGACAAGCCTTGGATGCCTTGGTTTAAAATCGGCCTCGACATAGCAGAGCGACATGACCTTAAAGAGCCTTAAAAAAGAAGGGTTCAGCCCCTTTGCCGAGACCTTGAGACCGGACTTCAATGACTTGCGCATACTGATAAAAAAGAGCATCGATGCCGTGTCCATCTCTTCGATGTCCTTACAGTCGAGAAAGATGACCCCGGTCCTTGGGAGTTTGGCCTTAAGGCCTTCAAATTCCTTTTTTATGGAAGAAAGATTTCCAAGCAGCCATCGGCCGCTTAGTATGAGGATGGGCTGGTTATCGTCTTTCAGGGTGATAAAGGAGGGATTCATGACATGATCTAATTGCATAATTAACACAAAATGCAGTGCCATTTCAAGATATTTCTCAGGGGGGGGTGTGATGGTATATGCATCGGGAGGGCATTTTCGTAAGGGAAAGACCCTTATGCAACCATGCTATTAGCGAGATTTTTAGTTGCCGGCCCTGATTGATAACCGGTCTAAATCCTTATGACCTTCGTGGCAAGCTGCATAGATGTGACGATGTCGAGCATGTTAGTGGTCTCGCCAATAGCCTTTTTCTCAAGAAGACGGAAGTGATTGAGGCATGTGCCGCATACCAGTATGTCAACACCTCTGTGTGCAAGCCCTTTTAATTCATCAAGGTGTTCTGAGCCGGTTATGGCGAGCCTTACCCCGTTGTTCAGCAGAACGATCCTCCAGAGGTCATCTCCCATTTCCTTGAGCGTGGAAATAAAGTTCTTCATCAGGGCGCGGCCGAGGTCTTCGTCCCCCTGGCCGAATACATCCGTAGGTATAATGATGAGTATCTTTTGATGTCCTTCTGCGGCCTCTGATCTTTTTTGTCCTGTCCCTTTGGCGCCTAATTCGATGGCGCATGTGGGGGGTGCCCCACTTATGACGAATACCCCATTTTCTGATGCCTTTACAGCAGTCTCCCAGCCCTGGCTCTTTAAAAAGCGGGTGACGTTTTGTCTTGATGCCTCATTGTCAACGATGACCTCGATTATTTCGTTCGGATGTGTCTCGATAAGTTCTTTGGCCACAAGTACCGGTTTTGGACATGCAAGGCCGCGGCAATCCCGTGTTTCCATATCTTTCACCATCCCTATGTCGAAGTTAATCTAAACACGTGATGTCGATGTGTCTAATAGAAATTTCGGATATAATTCGTTGTTTTGATATGATTTTTCTATAGTCCATTATTCGGGGCCAGTTTAAGTATTCTGAGCTTCAGCACCTCTCCGTCCGTCAGACCGAAGAGGGCCGCTGCTATCTCGGATGGTCTTGGTTGTGGTCCGTTAATGCGCTGCATTTCAAGGCCCAGAAAGGCTTGTTTTATATCATTATTTTTTGTCTCTTCAGCAAGGCTGGAGATCCATGGATGGATTGCTTGATCGTTTTCGAATTTATCAGGCATAAGGATGTGTAGGGACTTCACAGCCTTCCTGAGGTCCAACACGGTCTCAATGCCCTTTTTGTGCCGCATTGCAGGCCATGACCCCGCCTTCATGAAACGGTCAATTGCCCTTTTACATTGTTCGGTGTCCAATCCCGGGAGGTATATAAGATAAGCGGTCTTTTCGTCAGTATAATGGATGCGGGGTGAGGTCGTGAGTTTTATCGATGTAAGCGTTATCCCATCAGGCATTTCTCTTTCCAGCGCTTGGAATACGTCCGACTCCTCGATCGGCTCCGTAAGTCCTATTATCATGGTTTCCCAAAGGGACTCCATGCCGAGTGGGATGGGGGGGCCGAATGAGATATGCGGCATCGGGTGATGGCCGTGCGAGTACAGAAGGGGAAGGCCGGCCCTTCTTGCCGCCCGGTGGATGGTATGGGATAGATCTAGGTGGCCGATAAATCGTGCATTTCCCATCTGTATGAATGCAATATTGTAAAAATATCTCCCCCCTGTGCACCTCTTCGCCTTTTCGGCGTCATCTGATTTCTCAGGAGAAAGACTACATTTTTTAAACAAGATCGGCCTTATTTCCTTGAAATTGCATACACCGCAGCCATAGCAGGCCCCGCTTCTGCAATCCAGTGTGTACGCCTCTTTAAATGCTAGCTCGCGTTCATTTAAGAGATAGTCCATCCTTACGCCTGTTTGGATGTGGCCCCATGGAAGCACCCTGCCTATTTCGATGGTGTTAAGATAGCTAGAAAGATCAATCCCCTCCTCATTTGCCGCCTCATAATATAGGTCAGCCCTCAAGTGATTTCTCCAGGCATCTAGTCTTGCCCCAAGCCGCCACGCCTTTAAAAGGACGTGGAGGAGCCTCCTGTCTCCTCGTGCAAATATGCCCTCGAGGAGGCTCTGTCTTGGGTCATGCCACTTCAGTTTAAGGCCATGGCCCCTTATCTTTGTCTTTAAGAGTCTGATCCGTTCCCATGATTCGTCGGTTGTGATCTGTCTTTCCCATTGGAACGGTGTGTGAGGTTTAGGGACGAAGGTCCCCACGCTTACCGTTAAGCCCTGTCTTCCTTTTATTGCATGGGCGAGGACCTTTTTAGCAAGCTCGCTTATCGCAAGGACGTCTTCGATGGTTTCTGTTGGAAGCCCGATCATGAAGTAGAGTTTTATTCCGTTCCAGCCCATGGCATAGACCTGGGATGCGGTTTCGAGAACGTCCTTTTCTGTGATCCCCTTGTTTATCACGCGCCTTAGCCTCTCGCTCCCGGCCTCCGGGGCAAGCGTAAAGCCGGTCTTCCTGACCCGCCTTATCTGGGCCATCATCTCTGGCGTAAGGGTCCCGACACGCAGAGACGGCATGGACACAGATACGTTCTCCTGTGTAAATCTCTCCATAAGGGTGCAAAGGAGTGGGCCCAGACACCCGTAGTCGCCAGTGCTGAGAGAAAGAAGGGATATCTCCTCCCAGCCAGTGGTCTTGAGTCCGCTTTCAAATATATCCATTAGTTGTTCAGGGGTACGTTCCCGCACAGGCCTATAGATGATCCCTGCCTGGCAGAACCTGCAGCCGCGTGTGCATCCCCTGGCAATTTCCACGCCAAGGCGGTCGTGGACTATCTGTGTGTGAGGCAGGATTGGTCTTTTTGGAAAACCGGCGTTAGAAAGGTCGGAGACGATGCGGCGGGATATGGGAAGACCTGCCGGACCGGTGGGTTCGATGGCGCAAAAAACCCCGTCCGTCTTGTTATATATCGCTCTATAAAATCCAGGTACATAGACGCCGTCTATATGACAGAGGGCGCTAAGGAGTTCTCTTTTTGTGCCCTTTGCCTCTTTCCATGAACGGACCGTTGATGCCATTTCAATGACGGCCTCTTCGCCATCTCCGATAAGTATCGCATCAAATATCCCAGCTATCGGTTCAGGATTCACCGCGCAGCTTCCACCACCTATGACAACAGGCCAATCCGGGTCATCGCGGTTTTTCGCCAGGAGCGGTATCTTTGCACATTCAAGAATGGTGATGATGTTTATGTAGCAGAGTTCATAAGGGAGGGTGATGCCGAGGATGTCAAAGGCCCTCAGCGGCCTTTTGCTCTCAATTCCGAAGAGCTGTAGGCCCTTTTCCCTCAAATTTTTTTCCATATCTCTGTCCGGGCAGTAGGCCCGGTCTGCAAGCGCCCATGGCGTATCATTTAATATGTGGTAAAGTATCTGGAGCCCGAGATGGGACATCCCTATTTCATAGAGATCGGGGAATATGAGCGCAATCCTGACCGAGGCCTCGTCCCAGGCCTTGCGTCTTGCATTCACCTCGTTCCCAAGGTATCGGCCAGGTTTCTTTATGAGTGGCAATATGTCATAAATATTGGTGATTTTCATGGGGTTGCCAGATTAACCGGCAGGTGATCGATATGCAAGTATGTGGTTGCTGGTTGATGGATGCCAGGCATGCCGACAAATTCGGGATGGACATACAGGGTGATATGGAATAAATACAAGGGCATGATTATTTTTGAGACCTTCGACAAGCACTCTTTGCGGCATGACTTTTTACCTCTTGATTTTTGATAGGATTGACCGGAGGATCTATGGCAGACAGGATCGAGGTCGCGCTTCTTACTAGGCTGAAAGATGCACTAGGGGCGCGGATAACAAAAAGGGCACGAGAAGATCTAGGGCTCGATGTTACAGATGTCAGGACTATTAAGGTCTATCTTATAGACGCAGGGCTTACGCCTGATGAACTTGTTGCGGCCGCAAGGGGTCCGTTTTCAGACCCGGTGATAAATATAGTCTCCGTTGACAGTCCGTTGGCCAAGATGCTTGGTTTTGAATGGGATTGGGTTGTCGAAGTGGGTTTCAGACCAGGCGTTACGGATAATGAAGGGCGGACTGCGAAGGAGGCGCTTGAACTCATGCTTGGCCGGCGCCTTGACCGTCACGAGAGTGTTTATACTTCTGTCCAATATCTTGTCAAAGGCACTCTTGACAGGGCCTCCGTTGAGATCTTGGCCAGTGGACTCCTTGCAAATGCCCTGATACAAAGGACCACTATTGTAGCGCGAGATGAACTGGATGTCTTGTGGCATGAGAGGCGAAATCCTTTCTATCTCGTTCCAAAGGTTAGAGAGGTCATTGATTCTACAGTGGAGGAGATAGACATTTCAGGTTTTTCAGACGATGGGCTTTTAGCCCTCTCGAGACAGAGGCTCCTTGCCCTGAATCTTGAAGAGATGAAGGCCCTGCAGGATTATATAAAAAGGCCGGATGTCCTTGAAGGGCGAGAGGAGGTCGGTCTTGGTGTATATTTTACCGACGTCGAACTCGAGGCCCTTGCGCAGACCTGGTCCGAGCACTGCAAACACAAGATATTCAACGCAAAGATAATTTATGTTGAAGATGGGAAGGAACGTGTCATAGATAGCCTCTTTGACACCTATATAAAGGCTGCAACAGAAAGGATTAGAAGGGACAAGGGAGACAGGGATTTTTGTTTATCGGTGTTCAAAGACAATGCAGGGGTCATTAGATTTAATGAGCGTTACAACGTGGCTTTCAAGGTCGAGACCCATAATAGCCCATCGGCCCTTGATCCTTACGGTGGGGCGCTTACCGGTATCGTGGGAGTAAACCGCGATCCTTTTGGGACCGGCATGGGCTCAAGGCTCATTTTTAACACCGATGTCTTTTGTTTTGGCCCCCCTGATTATGACCGGCCGCTTCCCAAGGGGCTTCTACATCCGAGGCGTATCTTTGAAGGTGTAAGGGAAGGCGTCGAACATGGCGGCAACCAGAGCGGGATACCTACGATAAACGGCTCGATCCTCTTTGATGAGCGTTATATAGGCAAGCCCCTGGTCTTTTGTGGTACCGGTGGACTCATGCCGAGAGAGGTCTGCGGAAGGCCTGGTCATGAGAAAAAGGCCAGGCCCGGCGATTGCATCGTCATGTGTGGGGGCAGAATCGGCAAGGATGGGATACACGGTGCGACGTTTTCATCAGAGGAACTGCATGAGGGGTCGCCTGCTACTGCAGTTCAGATAGGAGATCCGATAACACAGAAAAAGATGACGGATTTCCTCCTAAGGGCCAGAGACCTTTGTCTTTACAACTCCATAACAGATAATGGAGCAGGCGGGCTTTCCTCATCCGTTGGGGAGATGGCCCTGGAGACAGGCGGGTTCGAGCTTCATCTTGACAGGGCGCCCTTAAAATATGAAGGTTTAAGGCCGTGGGAGATATTGCTTTCAGAGGCCCAGGAGCGGATGACCGTCGCGGTCCCGCCAGACAAGCTGGATGAATTCATGGCC
Organism: Dissulfurimicrobium hydrothermale; assembly: GCF_022026155.1. Lineage (NCBI taxonomy): Bacteria > Deltaproteobacteria > Dissulfurimicrobium > Dissulfurimicrobium hydrothermale. Next base: position 979,462 of record NZ_CP085041.1, read on the forward strand.
CTTGCCGAAAAGATGGACGTCGAGGCCACACACCTGGGGATATTTACCTCTTCGGGCAAGTTCCATTGTCTGTTCAACGGCAAGACTGTGGCCTATCTGGACCTGGATTTTGTGCATAACGGGGTCCCAAGACCAGAGCTAAGGGCGGTGTGGTCGAGGCCGCAATATGAAGAACCGGTGCTTCCAATGCCGGAAAACCTTGGATCGGAGTTAAAAGACCTGCTTTCAAGGTACAATGTATGCAGCAAGGAATATGTGGTCCGCCAGTATGATCATGAGGTCCAGGGCGGTAGCGTCATAAAGCCGCTTTCCGGTGCATTGCACGATGGCCCGAGCGACGCCGCGGTCATCCGCCCCGATCTCGATTCTTTTGAAGGCCTTGTAGTTGCCCACGGCATCTGTCCGCGTTACAGCGACATCGATACATATCATATGGTATGTGCTGCCGTGGATGAGGCGGTAAGAAATGCGGTCGCTGCCGGAGGGGATATGGATTATATGGCCGGGCTTGACAATTTCTGCTGGTGCGATCCGGTTCACTCCGAGAAGATACCGGACGGCCACTATAAGCTTGCCCAGCTTGTGCGGGCCAACAAGGCCCTTTATGATATATGCACTGCATACGGCATCCCGTGCATTTCCGGTAAAGACAGCATGAAAAACGATGCATTCATCGGCGGTGTGAAGATATCGATCCCCCCTACCTTGCTCTTTTCCATCATAGGGAGGATGGATGACGTAAGGCAGGCGGTCACCATTGATGCAAAACGGCCGGGAGACCTTGTGTATGTCCTGGGCGTAACTTATCCTGAGTTAGGGGCGTCTGAATATTACGCCAAGTTCGGTTTTGTTGGAAACAGCATCCCAAGGGTTAGGATGGAGGAGGCATCCAGGAGGTATCATTTGGTTTCAAGGGCGATCAAGGCAGGTCTTATCGCCTCATGCCATGACTGCTCTGACGGCGGTCTTGGTGTGGCCATCGCCGAGACGGCGTTTAGTGGCGGCTTAGGGATGGACATCGACCTTGAAAAGGTGCCGAGACAAGGTGTTGATCGCCTTGATACGCTGTTATTCAGTGAGAGCCAGAGCAGGTTTGTTGTGACGGTGCGTCCCGATTTCAGATTCGTATTTGAAGAGACTATGGCAGGGACAGAGTTTGCGATGATCGGGACAGTGAGTCCTCGGCCTTTGCTGATATTTGAGTTCGGGGGCAACGTGGTGCTGAAGGAAGATATCTATGCACTTAAAGAGGCCTGGCAGAGACCCCTTTCGTGGTAGTATTGCAGATGAAGATGACTGGCGATGGTTTTGCAGGTTATAAAAAACCGTTTGCCCCAATCGACATAGTTGCCATGCTTGAGGAAGAGGCCTTCATGATCCTTCATTCCGGGGAGATCCCCGAGATAGCTTATCATGGCGCCGTTTATTACTTGACCGAAGATCCTGACGGCCCTGGTTTATCCATGGAAGATATAGGCGAGAACGGTTTGATGCATCTGAAGACTGCCGTTGTTGACCGCTATCGTCTTATAATCTTGAGGGATATGGATCCAGCCAACCGAGATAAGCGCATATATAGGGGCCTCCAGAGGGCCTTAATCAACTGGGAGAGGCTTAAGGCCTTTGCATTGAGGGTGCCAATGGATATAGGGAGTATTAAAAGAGAAATAGCAGCAGCACTCAAGTCTTTTCTTGCCCGGGAGTCCTCGGATGTTTCGAGCGGTGCCAGGCCGACGTCGATAAATTGTACTCTCGACGTATTGCTTGATTTCGCCGCCGACCTAGGCCTTGCTGATCCTGATGTACTCGATTATATTAAGAAACTCTCGCCTTTCCTTGTCTGTGCTGATGCGTCTTCTGAATCCCTTTGTTGTTGCGGGCCCTGAGAAGCGTCCAGTATCCAAACATATTGACAGGGCTTTTTTCTATAAGTTCTAGGCTTGTGTCTTTAATGAAATCGTCCAGACAGAAGTTCGGTCTGAATCCAAGATGCTTCGATAAAGGGGCGACCATGCATTCGATTTTGCCTATCAGTGGGTTGCCGTGACGGAAGTGATTTACAATAAATATCTCACCTTCAGGCTTACATACCCTCTTCATCTCATTGATGAGGCGTTTTGGGTTTGGAACGACCGACGCCACGTACATAGCCACGACCTTGTCGAAGCTGTTATCAGGGAACGTCATTGCCTCCGCATCCATGATTTCAAGGGATTCTACATGGTCAAGGCCACATTTTTCTTTTCGTTTACGGGCCTGCTCCAACATCTCCGGCGAGATGTCTATGCCTGTAATCCTGACGTTACGCGGATAGATAAGGAGCGAAAGCCCTGTCCCCACTCCAACCTCAAGTATCCTATCTCCGTTTGAGAGGTTCATTCGTTCTATGACGGAACGGCGGCCAGGATTGAAGATGGCGCCGAAATAAAAGTCATAGACTTGCGCATAACGACGGTAGGCTTTTTTTATGGCATTGATATCTAAATCTATGTTTGCGGTCTTTTTTTGGCCTCGTCTTACGATCCGGCCTGTTTTTTGAAATGGCATAAAAGAACTCCTAATAGTCTGATTCAGCTGCGGGTCAGATAATAAACCATTTTTTTAATAACGGTTAGATGGAGATGCAGGTAAAATTTTAAAAAATAATTTATTGCATCTCCGACTAAGATGCAAAGCCTTTGTCAAAAACATCTGATGTTAGAACAACCCTTCCGATACATCGAGCGTCGCTTGTACACCATATTATCCATAACTGTGTATTTGCGTAGCGGATTGTTGCGGGCAAGGCCGTATGGGATATATAATATAAATTTGATTGTTGACCACTCGGCCTTGAAATTTTATTTTAGTCTATGGATTTGATGATTCATATATGCTGTGGTCCTTGCCTCGCCTATCCGGCTGATGTTTTGAAGAAACAAGGGGTGGATGCAGTGGGCTATTTTTATAACCCGAACATACACCCATTCACAGAGCTTGAAAAAAGACTGGAGGCCCTCAAGACAGTCGCCGAGACCTATGGGTTGCCTGTTATCCATGACGAAGAGATCTATGGACTCGAGACATGGCTTGTTGAGATGGGCGGGAGATTCAAGGTCGATGAAAGATGTCCAGTCTGCTACAGGATGCGCGTGGAAAAGGCTGCAAAAAAGGCTGCGGAGTTAGGAGTTCCATATTACACTACAACGCTCCTTTACAGCAGGTACCAACGCCATGGACTCATACGCGAGATAGGCGATGAGGCTGGCAGGCGTTATGGTGTAGTATTCTATTACCAAGACTTTCGCAGTGGATGGAATGAAGGTATAGCCATTTCAAAGAGGCTTGGTATATACAGACAACCCTATTGCGGCTGTATCTTCAGCGAGGCAGAACGTTATGCTAAAAGGATAAAGAGGCTCAGGGGAGATTTTTCGGCCAGAAATCAAATTGCAGGTTTATAAGTAAAGATGAATATCATTCCTGAATTTGGAAAGACGCTTATAATAATTGGTGTATTACTTGCAGTCATAGGATTTGTCATGATCTTCGGGCCTAAGATTCCATATCTTGGTAGATTGCCTGGGGATATTGTCATTAGGCGAGAAAATTTTATCTTTTATTTTCCGCTCGCTACATCTATTATAATAAGTATAATTCTTACCATAATATTTTCTATATTCCGTAGATGAACCGGAGATATCTGCTCAAAAAGGCCGCAAAATGGGGCCTGGCGGCCGTTTTTGCCTATCCGATATATGCCTTTGTGTCATATGTAAGGCTCCGTCCACCGAAAGAGGTGAAGGTGCACACAAGGCCCAAAGGCGATGAGCCGGTCATGGAGGCCGAGTTTGCCTTGTTTGAGACGCCGGAGGGGCCGATAGCCGTCTCCAGGCAATGCACCCATCTTGGGTGCACTATCAATTACATGGGGCGCAAGAAAGGCTTTGTGTGTCCATGTCATCAGAGCCACTTTTCATGGGACGGGAGATATATCTCAGGCCCTGCAAAAAAGGACCTCCCGCGGTTCGCCGTAAAGAAGCTTGCAGGCAAGGGCGGGTATATAGTAGAGATACCGCGGGGGTTGCCTTGACCTCCTTTGGACGTGTGGGTGAGCTTACAACATCCACCCTTCTTGTTTCAATCCTTTCGGGCCTTGTGGTGGCGTATCAATACGAAGTGGCGGATCCATTTATATCGTGTGCTGCGATGGAGGCCCTCATTCCGTTTGGTCCATTTTTCAGGGCGCTCCATTTTTGGTCGAGCCAGGCATTCTTGCTCCTCTTGGGTCTTCATATAGTACAATCCATTCCAAGGCTATCCATTATCTACGCCACGGTGGAGGGTCGTATCTACTGGACCGTTTTGGTCGTTTGTCTTGTGCCCCCTGCGGTATTTGCGCTGTTTACAGGCTATGTCTTGAGGTGGGATGCGACTGGTAAGGCGGCTGGCATGATTGCGGAGCACCTGCTTTTAGACATACCGGTGCTTGGCCGTACACTTGACCGTTTTTTTGTGGCCATTGCCAATGAAGGGCTGAACAGAGTCTATGCAGTGCATATACTCCTTGCCGCAATACTTTGGGGTATAGGGACATGGTATCATACAAAACGGGTGTTTTTAAGGTGGTGGGCATGGTTCGCAGTTCTTATAGCATCTGGTTTCGTAAGTCTTATTTTTCATGCCCCCATAGACCTCCCGCAGCAGGCGTCAGGCCTTATCAAGGGTCCATGGTTTTTCCTCGGGGTGCAGGAGCTCTTGAGATATTTGCCCCCTGTTGTAGCGGGTGTCATCTATCCTGTCATGCCCGTTTTTGCCCTTGCAGTCCTTGCCTGGGTCAGGGACAAGAGACCATGGCTATGGTTTATCGCAGGTTGGGGGCTGACCTATCTAGGGCTTCTTCTTTTGATGAGCATCAGATGACAGATCCGCACACCGATCCTCTTTTGTAAAGGTAGAGGTGGATTGCTGCATAGGGTCTCCCAAAGGAACTGTTATGGATGGTCCATGGAGTCGTTCTAGGCAGAACCAAATCCAGAAATCTTTGCAGCGTAATTGATCGGTGCAGCCTTTATTCCTGCTTTGCGGCTTCAGTCTTTGAAGGTCCTGGACCTGAGATGTGCGACCTTGCGACCTTGATCTTTATATTGTCGCCCACATCAAGGGTTACAACCTTTTCTGTGAGGCCGGTGATCCTGCCGATGATGCCGCCTGCCGTGGTCACCTCTTGTCCTTTTTCAAGGGAATCGAGGAACTTTTTGTGTTCGTTCGCCCTTTTTTGCTGCGGACGAATAAGAAGGAAATAAAAGATAAAAAAGATGATGACCAGCGGCAGCAGCGACAGAAGCGGATTTCCGGCCTCGCCAGCACCTCCCGACGATGCCCCCATTGCAAACGCTATCGACGTCCCTAGCATAATCCCCCCCTTTTTTGATAAAATACCTGTTTCCAGGCCTGAAATCTACCGTTTTTTATGGCTGTGCGCATTTCCTTCATGAGATCCAGGTAATAATGAAGGTTATGTATCGAAAGGAGTCTGTAAACAAGGAGTTCTTTTGTCATAAACAGGTGCCTGAGATATGCCCTTGAGTAGTTCCTGCATGTATAACAGGTGCATTCAGGATCAATTGGCCTCGGGTCTCTTTGAAAACACGCATTCTTTATAACAATGCCGCCGAAAGAAGTAAAGAGCATACCGTTTCTTGCATTCCTGGTCGGCATGACGCAGTCGAACATGTCTATGCCGCGTAGCGTGCACTCTACAAGGTCTTCTGGCGTCCCGACGCCCATGAGGTAGACCGGATAATGGCGTGGGATCAAGGGCCTTGCGGTATCTATTACCTTGAAGAGCAGTTCCTTAGGTTCTCCTACACTCAGGCCTCCAAAGGCATAACCGTCGAAGCCAATATCCAGGAGCGCCTCTGTGCTCTTTTGTCTGAGTTCAAAGGACATGCCGCCCTGTATGATTCCGAACAGGTGCAGCTCTTCACGACTTTTAGCAGTTTTGCACCTTGCGGCCCAGCGGGTGGTTAGTTCGGTGGAGTTTTTGACCTCTTCATATCCGGCAGGATATGGAATACAGGTGTCGAGGCACATCATGATGTCGGAGCCCAGGGCCTCTTGTATCTCGATGGCGAGTTCCGGGGTGAGCCTGTGATATGATCCGTCAAGGTGGGAACGGAAGATGACCCCGCCTTCCTCGATTTTTCGGAATTCGGCCAGGCTGTAGACTTGAAATCCGCCGCTGTCCGTAAGTATGGGCCTGTCCCATGACATGAATTTATGTAGGCCGCCCATCTCCCTTATCAGCTCGTGGCCTGGTCTCAGATAGAGGTGGTAGGTGTTTGAAAGGATGATCTCGGCACCGCAGTCCTTGAGGTCTTCGGGGCTCAGGGCCTTGACTGTGCCCTGTGTGCCGACAGGCATAAAGCATGGAGTGTCTATCTCGCCATGGCTGCTCAGAAGCCTGCCTGTCCTTGCAAGAGAAGACGGGTCGCAAGCAAGCTCTTTAAAGATCTGTTTCAATGTGCGCCCCCATCCAGAATGGTCGCACATGATTTGCATAAAAGGTCTTTATTCTTCAATGCGCCCAGGAGTCGGTCATGTATGTCTTCAAATGCCCCGTTTGAGAGCACCGCCACCACATCCCCTTTCCGGCACAAAGGGAGAAGTGCCTCCACAATTGCCTTGGCATCCGGGAAAAGGGCCGCATCGATTTTTAACGCCCTTAGGTCTTCCACAAGCCTTTTTGATGAAAATCTGTCTCCAGGCGGGGCCTTTTCAGGGTCAGGCACTTCGCGCACCATTACCATATCGGCGTCGAGAAAGGCCTCAGGGTAGGCATGTTGGAATACCGCCCTTCTAGATGTGTTGGTCCTCGGTTCAAATACCGCGATTATCCGCCTGTCCCGGTATTTTTCTTTAAGCGCCCGGAGTGTCTCCTTTACAGCCGTAGGGTGGTGCGCAAAGTCGTCTATGACAGTAACGCCCGCCTCAATGCCCCTTACCTCTTGACGCCGCTTTACGCCAGGGCAGAGGCTTAGGCCGTGGAGTACCTCCTGTGGGTTGAATCCCAGTTCCATGAGGAGCGCTGCAACACCAAGGGCGTTCAGGGCGTTGTGTCTGCCGGGAAGGCGGATCGCTGCATGGAGTTGTGTCCCGTTTTGCGTCTTAAAGTCGAACTCAGTACCGATATCGTCCGTTCTGTACGACTTGAAATAATAATCTAGATCTTTTGATTCGCCGTATGTGACAACTCTGCACCTTGCATATCTTAGTACATCCCTTACGGCCGGCCAATCGGCGCAGGCTACGATGAGGCCGTCCTGCGGGATGATCTCTACAAAGCGGACGAATGCGGCCTTTACTGCATCAAGGTCTTGGTATATGTCTGCGTGGTCGAATTCGATGCTGGTAAGTATGGCAGCCTTCGGCATATAGTAGATGAATTTAGGTTGTTTGTCGAAGAAGGCCGTATCGTATTCATCCCCTTCAAGGACAAACCACGGCGGGTTTCCCAGATGAAATCCGCTATCATAGGCGTTCAGCACCCCCCCGATCATGAAGCCCGGGTCTTCGCCGGTGCCTGCAAGGGCGGAGACGAGCAGTGAAGATGTGGTGGTCTTGCCGTGGGTACCGGCCACAACAAGCGGTGTCCTCTCGCATAGAAAGAAGTGCGAAAGGGCCTGCGGGAATGACATATACGGGATTTTCTCCCGAAGTACGTAGACCGCTTCGGGGTTGTCCCGTCTTATGACATTTCCGATTATTACAAGATCAGGCATGGTGGACAGATTTTCTTCACCATAACCCAGTTGAACCGGTATCCTGAGCCCTTTTAAGAGTTCGCTCATTGGAGGATACGCCTGGCTGTCAGATCCTCTGACGTTATAGCCTTTTTGTCTTAAAAGTCCTGCAAGCCCGGCCATGCCTGTGCCGCATATGCCCATCAGGTAGATGTCGCGGCAATCCATAGCAAAGGGTCGAGGCGACCTTGGTCTGTTTCCATATCTTCTTGACATTTATAAACCTTTATAAAAGCATAAAAGACCATGCCGATCATCATTTTTGTGGCATGTGAGTCTCGAAATTTTTTGCATAGTAGCTGCCTACACCTTGTGTGGCAAGACAAAACGGCATGGCATTGATTGAAAAAATTTCTCATGTTGGACTATGATCCGTAAGGGTTGGTTAAACGCGTCCATTATCCGGCTTAAAGGGGCATTAGAGAAAGATGCCAGCTGCATCCGCAAGCCCCCTTATCGCTGTTTTTATATCTGAAAGTGATGCCGGTCTACCCTTGTTTTCTTTGAGTTTGAGCGTGAGCCTTCCATCAGGGAGGCTGCCGTAACGTCCTCTTTTTTGCACCTCTTCCAGCAATTTTTCAGGATTTGGCGGACCATTCGGTCCGAATGCAAGCACAAGAGACTCAATCTCGCCTGATGATGTGCCGCTCCTGTCCAGTCTGACGCAGTTTAAGGCCTTTAAAAGGCGCTTTATGGCCATGACTTCGAAAAGGGACAAGACCTCATTTGGAGGTCGGCCGAACCTGTCTTCAAGTTCCTGTAAAAATTCTTCTGCATCGCGGTCATCTTCGAGCCTTGAGAACCTTCGATAGAGCCTCAGGCGTTCCTCTACGTCAGGGCAATACTCATCCGGTATGAATGCGGCCGCTTTAAGGTTGACCTCCGGGTCAATATTGTCCTTTGGCGGGAGGCCCTTGATCTCATCCACGGCGGATTGCAGTAAGTCTAGATAGAGTTCGTAGCCCACATCTACGATCTGGCCAGACTGGGCGAGCCCCAGGATATTCCCTGCGCCCCTGATCCTCAGATCCTCCATGGCGAGCATGAACCCACTGCCCGAAGCAGCGGCCTCCATGACGGCCTTCAGTCTCTTTTGTGTCTCCTGTGTCAGGTCTTCTATGCGCTGGACCAGAAGATATGCATAGGCCTGTTCGCTTGATCTGCCGACCCTGCCTCTCAATTGATAGAGGTCGGCTATTCCAAGGGTGTCGGCCCTGTTTATGATTATAGTGTTGGCGGATGGTATGTCTATGCCTGATTCGATTATAGTGGTACAGATCAGGCAGTCCGTCTCACCCCTTACGAAGCGGATCATGATGTCTTCAAGGGTCTCTGCATCCATCCTGCCGTGGGCCGTCTCGACCCTTGCCTTCGGGACGAGCCTTCGGATGTGATCCGCTATCCGCTCGATCCCTTTTACCCTGTTATGTATGAAAAAGACCTGTCCACCCCGCTTAAGTTCCTTTTCTATCGCCTCTTTTATGAGAGAATCATCAAATTCAGCAAGGAATGTCTTTATCGGCAGTCGTTCCCTTGGCGGAGTCTTGATGACAGAGATGTCTCTCAGACCGAGGAGTGAGAGCTGGAGCGTCCTCGGGATGGGAGTGGCGGTCATGGTCAGGCAGTCGACGTCCTGTTTGAGCCTTTTCAGACGTTCCTTGTGTCTAACCCCGAAGCGGTGCTCCTCGTCCACTATCAAAAGCCCAAGGTCTTTAAAGCGGACGTCGGCTCCAAGGAGCCTGTGGGTGCCGACCAAGATGTCAATGAGGCCCTGTCTGGTCTTTTCGAGGATCTCTCTTTGCTCCTGCGCTGACTTTAGCCTGCTAAGTGCAGCTATGGTGACCGGAAATTTAGAAAATCTCTGCCTGAATGTCCGTTCGTGCTGTTCGGCCAGAAGCGTTGTGGGGACCAGCACCGCCACCTGTTTGTTGTCGCAGACTGCCTTGAACGCCGCACGCACCGCCACTTCTGTCTTGCCGAAGCCGACATCCCCGCAAAGTAGTCTGTCCATGGGCCTCGGGCGCTGAAGGTCATTGATGACTTCTTCGATTGAGGCGGCTTGATCTTCCGTCTCTTCATAGGGAAAGGCTGCCTCAAACTGCCTAAACATCGCATCGGGCGGCGAAAAGGCATACCCTTCGCGTGTCATCCTTTCGGCATACAACTCCACCAGTTCGTGCGCTACCGCATAGACTGCCTTCTTTGTCTTTTGTTTGGCGAGCTGCCAGCTGGCGCCACCAAGCCTGTCAAGCCTTGGCTCCCTGCCTTCTATCCCGATATAACGCTGGATGAGTCCCAAACGGTCGATCGGCAGGTAGAGCTTGTCCATATCCCTGTACTCAAGGTGCAGATATTCGCCCGGTATGCCACCTGCCTCAAGCCTGACAAGCCCCTTGTATATCCCAATGCCATGGTCCCTGTGGACCACAAAGTTGCCCGGCCTGAGTTCTTCAAAGACCACTTCTTCTATGCCTGCCTGTCTTTTCTTTTGAATGGGCCGCCTCGAAGGCGCCTTGGAGCCTAGGAGTTCATCTTCTGTTATAAATACAAGCGGGACCGATAAAGATGGGATGACAAAGCCCGACGATAGTCCACCACAGTATATCTCTAGCCCGGGCCCATTTGGTTCTTCAGTAAATGGAGCATTCTTTACGGAGTCAGGGATGAGGCCCTTCATCCAATCGTAGAGGTTGAAGATCTCTCTAAGCTTTCTGCCCTGGCGCTCACCAGGCGCCGCTATCGTCACCCGGCATCCTTCATCGATCAGGTCTTTAAGCCTTTCAAGCGTCGGTCCTAGCAGTTCTTCACCCTTTTTGCTGCCCCTAACGACAGGCGTGATGGACGGTCTCGTGGCGCCGATGGTGATGGGTTCCATCTTCGATGTAGGGATTCCGAAGGCACGGATGTCTGATGGCGATTCTATCTTTATGTCCCTTAGGATGATGTCGGTCCTGTCTCTGATCCACGAGGATACGACCTCTTTTTTAATAAAGAGTTCGTCGAATTGGGCCATAATCCTTTGCGACCCGAGGGCTGCCTTGTGGTTGCTGCGTGCGTTCAGGAGGAAGGAATCAATGACTTGTTCGAGCGAGTCAGGATCTTCGAGCGCCAAAATCCCATCTTCTGGGAAAAAGTCCTTGATGGAAGAAGGTGTCTTGTAAATAATTGGGATCAGGGTGAGCGCCCCCTCAGCGAGCCTTTTTGATTCAAGTTGTTGGATGGTTTCAGTTAATTGCCCGGAAGGCCAGTCAAGATGCTGGGCGCGTTCTATGATTTCATGTTGCGCCTTCTCAATGAGATTGTCATCAAAAACAATCTCGCCCGCAGGCAGGAGTGTCAATGCATCGATCTTCTCGATGGATCGCTGTGACGCTGGGTCAAAGAGGTTTATTTCCTCCACCATGTCGCCGAAGAAGTCGATCCTTGCCGGAAATTGCCCTGAATACAGGATGGGAGGGGGGAAGACATCTAATATCCCGCCGCGCACGCTGAATTCTCCTCTGGATCTGACGTTCGTCTGCCGTTCATAACCTGACTTTATAAGCCAAGAGATCAGGGCCTCTCGGTCCGTCTCCTCGCCGGTTTCTATATATTCTACTGATCTGATAAGTATGTCTCTGGAGATGGTGAGCTCGGACAAGGCCTGAACAGGGGCTACGGCAATGTATGGGCCGTCAAGGGTCGCCATCTGATATAGGATTGAGATGCGGTTTGCCATGGTCTCATAGTTGGGGATGACGGGCATAAAAGGCATAAAGTCATGGAGATGATAGACAAAGACAGGCAGATCTGTAAAAAATGTCAGGTCCATCCCCATCTCTTCGGCCCTTCTCGGCCCGGAAGTGATATAAAGAACAGCGCGGCCTGTGACCTTGGCAAGCCTTGAAATCAGCCATGATGGGGCGCTTGTGCAGAGACCGTTAAGTTCGAGGATCCTGTCTCGTTTTTTTATTCGGGTTGATAATTCCGTTAAATCCATTTTGTACTCGGTCTGTTCTTGAAAGTATGCGGTTTCATGTTTAATTATGAAAAAGACTATTCGCCATGCCTGGCGTTCTATTCATGTATTCAAAGAGAGGCTGCTTTTGTAGTCAAGCCCTGATATTACCGTTAGATGTCTTTGCCTATCTAGATGTAGGTTTTTGTCAGGCGTCGGTGTTGGACGGGCTGTCGGTTTAAGCGTTTGGTCTGGGGAGCAAGTTAAATGTCAGAGAACGAAGGAAGGATTGAAAAACAGCTGGCCACAAAAACCGTTCGTCCAAATGACGCCCTGTTTATTGTGAATGCAAACTGCAAGGTCATATACTTCAATGAGGCCGCCAAGAGGTTTACAGGCCTTGGATTTGCAGACCTCATGGGTGCGGATTTCAAATCATTATTTATAAAGAAGGCCGACGAACAGCTTCCATGTATCTGTGATGATATACAGGCCGGGCGAGTTATTCGCAACCGCCGCGTATTCTTTTCGGAGAAGGTCAGGAGAGAAAGGGAGGCCATGTTCATGACCGTCCTCCCTTGTTTTAACGAGGAAGACGGGTTTGATGGGGCGGTTGTTCTCCTCAGAAACTCTGTGGATGAGACTGTGATATCCGAGTTGGCCCTTGAGAGTATAGCAGATGGTGTATTTGCGGTGGACAAGGATTGGCGGATAAGATCGTTTAATTCTGCCGCGGAAAAGATTACTGGCTGGTCTAAAGAAGAGGCGATAGGCAAGCGGTGCAGCGAGGTGTTCCACTCAAACATATGTGAGGCCGGACATATCCAAAAGGCGCTCGGGCAGATAGCGCGATGTTATCCGTTTAATACGGAGGTGTGTGAGACCAGATGCATCCTGGCCAAAAGCATCGAGATACAACGGCCTATAGCCAATGAAACCATCTTTATAAAGAGGCGGGACGGACGCAGTTTACCTGTTAGCATAAGCGCTGCGCCGCTCCTGGACAATACAGGGGACGTGATAGGCGGCGTCGAGACCTTCAGGGATATCACATCCGAGGTGGAGCGCAAGCTGATCCTTGAGAGCATAGCAGATGGGGTCTTTACCGTGGACAAAGATTGGCGGATCACGTCTTTTAATCGGGCCGCGGAGAATATCACGGGCTACACCGCCGAAGAGGCCATCGGTAGGCACTGTCATGAGATATTTCAATCGAGTATCTGCGGCGAGGCCTGTGCCCTTGCAAACAGCATAAAGAATAAGACCCCAGTACGCAACAGATCGATCTTCATAAGGCACAAGAGCGGCAAAAACATCTCGATCAGCATAAGCGCTGCGCCGCTCCTGGACAATACAGGGGACGTGATAGGCGGCGTCGAGACCTTCAGGGATATAAGCGCCATCATGACCCTCCGTAAGGAGATCACGAAGCGCTATACATTCGGCGATATCATAAGTAAGAGCGCCATAATGAGAAGGAGGGTGTTTGATATCCTGCCTGATATTGCAAGGAGCGACAGCAACGTCTTGATACTCGGTGAGAGTGGGACAGGAAAGGAATTGGTGGCCAGGGCCATTCACAATTTTTCGAGGCGCATGAAAGGGCCATTTGTGGCAGTGAACTGCGGGGCGCTGCCTGACACCCTCCTTGAATCCGAACTTTTTGGCTACAAGGCTGGGGCCTTTACTGACGCAAAGAAAGACAGGCCGGGCCGGTTTGCTGCGGCGGAGAAGGGTACACTTTTTCTTGATGAGATAGGAGACATCTCCCAGGCCCTTCAGGTTAAACTCTTGAGGGTGCTCCAAGACAAAGTCTACGAGCCGCTCGGATCAAACAGGCCGGTGAAGGCCGATGTCCGGATATTGGCGGCCACGAATCGGGATCTCGGCGAACTAGTCAGGGAAGGCAGGTTCAGGGAAGACCTTTATTACCGTCTGAACGTGGTAAAGATACAGCTTCCACCCCTTCGGGAACGCAAGGAGGACATCCCTCTTTTGATTGAGCACTTTATAGCGAAGTTCAACGCCCAAAAGGAGAAGGAGATAACCGGGATATCCCAGGAGGCCGTCGATAGGCTTATGCAATATGACTTTCCTGGCAATATACGCGAGCTTGAAAATATAATAGAATATGCCTTTATCCTTTGTCACGATGGAATGATCCAACTCCAACACCTGCCGGAGCCATTTTGTCAGAAGACCAATGAAGAGCTCTTGCCGGCCATTGATTCAAACAAGCCGCTAGGCCTCGATGAAATAGAAAAGATCGCGATCACCAAGGCCCTTGAGCGCAACAACTGGCGGCGTCTGGCTACATGCAGGGAGCTTGGGATTTCAAAAGATACACTCAGGCGCAAGATCCAGCGTTACGGCATAGAGGCGCCGATAGAGGTGCCAGGAGAGGAATAGATGTCTTGTTTGTCCTCATGGTCTGGGTGCGATACTGCAAGGTTTTGGAATTTATGTTTGTGGTTGCAACGTAGGTAAAAAGATCAGTGGGGCGGCAAGACGGTTTTCCCATCTATTGGTCGTCTGGCCGGCAGACGGTCGCTATGGACAGGTCTTGCGATTATAGATGAACTGTGAGTTATGTATCATCGGTTGAGAAATCTATTTTGCCGCCGCACGTTTCGTGGATTTCAGGTGGGCATCCGGCGACCTTCCAGCAGGGCATGACCTCCAGAAGACGTTTTATCCCAGGGATGCTGATTCCTTCTTCGTGGATCAAAGTGCGCAGACATGTTATCCATTGGATGTCGTTTTGTGAATAAAGCCTCCTGGCCCCGCCGTATTTAGGTCTTATCAGCCCTTCTGTTTCATATATTCTGAGCGTCCTAGGATGCACGCCTATCATGCGCGCCGCAACCCCTATTGGATATATAGGAGTCTGCGGATCCGGGAAGTCGGTTTGTCTTTTGGGTCTGATTTTTGCCATTTCGCATTTTTATTTGTCTTAAATTTAAAAAAGTTGTAATTATTAATTCCTTTAATATTGAATATTAAAATTGTCAATATTTTTTAAAAAATTTTTATATATTTTATAAAGTCTATCATAATGGCGCAAAATGATCCCTTGATTTTTTAAAAAGGATCATTTTGCGCTATATTTTTTATATAAAATGCAAATTAAATTGTAAAGTTCAGTTGCCAAATATTAAATTAACAAAATGTAACATATTATTTTTACAATAAAATTGTCATAAATAAACTGTCATAAGTTATAAAATTATAAAAAGGTATCCATCTTGCAATTTATATAAAACAAAGGACAAAAAAAACGAAAATGAGCCATAGATGAATTGGCTGAAAGGAGCCGAAAAATGAGCGCCCTGACACTATTAGTCCAAAAAATAAATTTATATCTGAAAGATAGTCCGAGAGACAATACACAGACAAAAGATACAGAGGCTTTTAATTTCAGCGAGGCCTTTTGGTTCACTACGACATTTCTCCTTTTCCTTGCGCTCGGGCCTTTTTCGGCAATCGCTGTGGTCTTTGGGGTACTTTCCCTGGCCGGGAAGGGTGATGAAGGCAATGTACCATGTGAAGACTGCAATTAAAAAATGAGAAAATAAATCTTAAGGAGGAAAAAGATGGACACGACAAACGTATCGATCGGCTCATTGGCTGAACAAAGGATGGCCAGCCCTGTGGTCAACAAACTCACACTGCTGTCATTCTTGCTGATGGCGGCCGGCCTGGGGACAGGCGTAGCTGGCTTTTTTGTAGGGCATCAGCATCTCTATGCGGTTACAAGAGATGTGCCGTGGGGGATTCTGATTTCTACCTATGCATTTTTCGCGATTACATCCACCGGACTCTGCCTGTTGGCAGCTATAGGCCATGCCTTCGGCGGGACCCCGGTGGCCCAGTTGGGGAACAGAGCGGTCTATCTCTCTATCATAACGATACTCTCTGCCTTTTCAGTCATCGGTCTTGAGCTTGAGAGCCCGTGGCGTATGCTTGTTTACAACGTAATCTCGCCCAATCTTACATCCAACATCTGGTGGATGGGTACACTTTATGGCCTTGCCGTGGGCTGTATGTTCATCGAATTTATTGCCATATTAACGGGTAGGCTGGGCATGGCGTTGGCTATCGGTGCATTGGGTGCCTTGTCCGAAGTGGGTGCCAATACGAATCTGGGAGCTGTATTTGCAACACTCACCGCCCGCCCGTTCTGGTACGGGGCGCAGCTTCCGGTCTATTTCCTGTGTGCGGCGGTCATGTCAGGCGCAGCTGCAATAATACTTTTCACCTATTTGTCCTATAGGCTTAGGGGCGAAGAGGTAGACGATGGCACAATGTCGGGTATACGGAGTGCAGGCAAGGTGCTTCTTTTGACCATCTTTCTCCTGGCGGTGGCTACTGTGTGGAGAATCCTATCTCTATATACTGGAGGCTCCGAAGAAGGCATAATTGCCACAAATAACCTGCTTTATGGGCCTCTTTCTACCAATTTCTGGCTTTTTGAAACGGCGATTGGCATTGTGATCCCAATGGTCATCCTTGTCTTTACCCAAATAAAGAGCATGCCTGCTATGGCGGCGGCTTCCCTCATGGTCCTTATAGGCGGTTTTTTTCAGAGGTATGACTTGGTGGTTGCAGGCCAACAGGTCCCCCTCTTTTACGGGTGGGATAATCTGCCGAGTTATGTGGGTTATGCGCCGTCTGCAGGCGAGCTTATGGTAGTCATGGGTGGCATAGGTCTTACTATGACAGGCTTCTTTATCGGAGAGAGGTTGTTTGGTAAGCTGTTCCGCCAGGCAGGACATCATTAACTCTTAAATAGACAAATAGACAAGGTTCGGGCCTGGATAATCGGCGATTGCCCTGAAACGGCATGATGAGCAAGGGGTCCTTAAAATAAGGACCCCTTGTAGAGATTAGGATTGCGTATAAAAAGACTGAAAAAGATTTCGGGCAGGCGACGTCACAGAGATAAGGGTCACAGAGATAAGGATGGTATGCACATGGTCACAATGACAGAAGAGGTCCAAAAAAGGTCGAGACACATTGACGATACAGGGTCAGGTCCCGTTGAAACGGAACTTTGGCAGCCCATTGATAATGTAGATCCGGACAAGCCTATCTTTTCCATCGGGGCTGCGTCAGCCATGCTGGAGGTCCATCCTCGAACGCTTCGCATCTATGAAGAGGAGGAATTGATAAGGCCGACGAGACGTGGCCAGCGACGTTATTATTCCCTTAATGACATACAGTGGATAACATGCCTGAGGTCGATGATACACGACCACGGGGTTAGCATAGCCGGTCTCAAGAAACTGTTGCAGTATACAGCCTGTTGGAATATAGTGAAATGCCCTATGGAAAAGAGGAAGGTATGTACGGCCTATCATTCACTGGGCCTACTCCATGACAGGTAGGTTCTTTTATGCAAGACATCCTGTTGCTCATCTTTATTGTCATCGTATGGTTCGGTATCAACCGCTGGCTGCTTCCAAGGTTTGGTGTACCCACCTGAGCTGCCCCTTCTTGCGAGATCGGGTCTCGGTCTAAAAAGAAAGACAAAAGATAAATATAATGGCTGGATTACCCTAGGTCCAGAATACGTCTTCTTAAGGTATCTATCCCCTCTCCGGTGCGCGCCGAGGTCAAGAGGGGGGTCTCTGTAAGCGAAGGCAAGGCGCGCATGATCGTCTTTATCTGTGCCGTCCTTTTGGGTTGGGATAGCTTGTCAGCCTTGTTTAGTACAACCAGGGCGTTGATCCTAAGGGCGCTGAGATAATCCAGGAGCTGTATATCCATCTGGTCAGGCATCCGTCTTATGTCAAAGATGCAGACAACCGTCTTGATGTTTCGTCTTGATTTAAGATATTGTTCGATCAAGGTCTTCCATTTGACCTGGATCTCTTTGGGTGCCTTTGCAAATCCATAACCTGGTAAATCGACGAAGAATATCCGCTCGTTTGCCAAAAAGAAATTTATGGTCTGTGTAAAACCAGGCATCGAGCTCACTTTTACCAGGCTGTGTCTGGACGAGACGGCATTTATAATAGAAGACTTTCCAGCGTTTGAACGGCCTGCAAATACTATTTCAGGGAGGCGCGCAGGCGGAAATTCCGAGACGGAATATGCGCTTTTTATAAATTCAATCTTTGTTATTATATCCTACCCACCTCTGTCACGTTTTTCGATCCATATTATCTTTATATTACTTTGTTGAGCGAATATTCAATGATCCCTTCAGCACCAGCGGCCCTAAGCCTTGGGATGAGCTCTCTTACTTCTGTTTCATTGATGACGGTCTCTATGGAGCACCAATTCTGATCATAGAGCGGTGATACCGTAGGTGCGTTGAGGCTTGGTAGGACCTCGATAATTGCCTTTATATTGGCGACGGGAACGTTCATTTTGAGCCCTACCAGCCTATCGGCCCTGAGCGCTCCTTGAAGGAGCATGGCGATCTGTTCTATTTTTTGCCGCTTCCATGCATCTTCCCATGCGCGTCTGTTGCATATGAGTTGCGGATTTGATTCCATGAGATCAGCGATTATGGCAAGGCCGTGGGCGCGTATTGTACTCCCTGTCTCCGTAACTTCAACTATGGCGTCTGCCAGACCTGATACTACTTTCGCCTCGGTTGCCCCCCATGAAAATTCCACCTGCACGTTTACTCCATGTTCGGCAAAATAGCGTCTAGTAAAGTTAACGAGCTCGGTCGCTATTTTTTTGCCTTCCAGGTCTTTTATGGAGCGGTAGGGCGCCTCCCGCGGCACGGCAAGGACCCATCTGGCTGGGCGCTTGCTTACCTTTGAATATATAAGATCCGCCACTATGTGTACATCGGAGTCGTTTTCGAGTATCCAATCACGGCCTGTGATCCCTGCATCCATGACCCCTTGCTCCACGTAACGGGACATCTCCTGGGCCCTGCAGATGCTGCATGATATTTCAGGGTCGTCTATGTCAGGGAAATAGCTTCTGTTATGAACGTCTATCCGCCAGCCTGACTTGGCAAAGAGGTCTATCGTGGCTTTTTCGAGGCTGCCTTTTGGGATTCCAAGCTTAAGTATGTTCACTTCGCATATATCTCCTTTGGATCAAAGACCAGCTTACCGACCGTCATCAGGCCACCATCATTTACCATATGATGAAAACAACTTTTAAACCCGGTGTGGCAGGCCGCTCCCCCGATCTGTTCCACCTTTACGAGAATGGCGTCATAATCACAGTCTACATATGCCTCTTTGAGTATCTGTATGTGCCCAGACGTCTCGCCCTTCAGCCAGAGCTTGCCCCTTGACCGGCTCCAGTAATGCACATGTCCTGTCTCAAGGGTCTTTTCCCATGCGAGACGGTTCATGTAGGCCAGCATTAATACCTCGCCGGTCAGCCAATCCTGGGCGATTACGGGCAGGAGTCCGCCGCCCTTGTCAAAGTCAAGTTCAAGTGCCTTTTTCATGGGACGGTTTTTAATAATTTCAGCTGGTCATGTCAAGGTCCCTTATTGATGCTACTGGCGCCATTTGAGCCCACCACGCCGTTGGCCACAATTGGACAAACAGGATAGCCTGCCGGCAATGCAGTAGTCAGGACAACGACTACCAATGGGAAATGTTTCTTCAGTTTGTTATTCATTGTCGAGGAAAATCTCTTAATCTCTTGTTATCTCTATTACCCAGTCTTTATAAGCGGCAAGGGCCTCGATTACAGGGATGGCTATGATCTGCGGGACTTCATACGGGTGTAAGTTCAAGATCGCACGCTCGATCTCTTTGTAGTTTCTGGCCGGGGCCTTTATTGCGCACTGCCATTCCTCTGAAGACTGGATCGCCCCTTTCCACCAATAAAAACTTGATATAGGCCCGCTTATCTGTGCGCAGGCACACAAGCGCCTTTCGACCAGGTGCTCTGCTATGCATCTTGCGTCATCCTTGCTTTCAGTGGTAGTTATTATCTTTATCAGACCTTCTTTGTCTTTCATGTCCATTGTGGTCACCTCCATAATGGTCAGTGAGTTGTTTTTATTGTAAAGATGATAATGTACTATAGCAAAAACAGATTCTATTGTGAAATTTTGATTGGAAAACTGTTTGGAATAATTATTGAGGATAAAAATGGCGGCTAAGGTAAAAGTGATCGTGGTTACTGGTTACGGGACCAATTGTGAGAGAGAGATGGCCCATGCCTCAAGGCTTGCTGGCGCCGATCAGGTTGATATCGTCCATTTAAGCGATCTGCTCGATGGCACGGTAAGTCTTGGCAGATATCAGTTTCTGAACTTGCCAGGAGGATTTCTGGACGGCGACAACCTCGGCTCCGCTCAGGTTGGGGCGCACAGGCTCAAATATGCCAGGGTAAAGGGGTCTGGTGAGCGACTCATGGACCAGTTTCTGCGATTTGTAAGGGACGGCGGGCTTATTCTTGGTGTCTGCAATGGGTTTCAGCTCCTTGTGAAAGCAGGATTGCTGCCAGGATTTGATGGCAACTATGAAGAACGGGTTACAAGCCTCACCTATAACGATTCAGGGAGGTTTGAAGACCGTTGGGTCACGTGCAAGGTTGTGAGGGAGAGTCCGTGTATATTTACAAGGGGCATGGAAACGCTCGAGCTGCCGGTTAGGCACGGTGAAGGTAAGTTTGTGACGCTCGATCAGACGATAAGGGATAGGCTGGTGAGAGAATGCCTTGTGGCTATGCAATATATTTCACCCGTCACCAACGAGCCGACAGGGGAGTACCCTTACAATCCTAATGGATCAGAGCTGGCAGTTGCCGGTGTATGTGACCCTACAGGGCGCATCTTTGGGCTTATGCCGCATCCCGAGGCCTTTAATCACAGAACGAACCACCCAAGGTGGACAAGATGTGATCTGCCTGAAGAAGGCGCAGGGATCGCCATATTCAGAAACGCAGTTGAATATATTCGTGATAATCTATGATAGAGACCATCTAGGGTCTATTTTGTCATTTTTGTAGTAGGTAGATGGCTGGAATTCAGCAAACAAAAGTAAGCGGTATATCTTCGTTTTTGTTGGATGGTGGATCAAGACTATATCTATATTGGCCGTATATGGTAATGGAATCTGTTTTGTAGCCCGACACCTTAATGTCAAGGTCTTTATGCCGGAAAAGATATCAGAAAAAATAGAAAAGACAAAACAGATAACATCGGGCAGTCTCCAGGCCGAGCCTTCATTGGCGAGGGATCTTGCGAGATTCCTCATGTTCATCCGCTGCTTTATTATCGAGACCTTGGTAGTCTTTTTCGTCTCCACGTTTATCATTTATTGGTTTTCACCCCACATATTGGCGGTCATGCAAAGACATCTCGCCACCCCTTGCCTTGCATTTTTCGGGGTCATGGAGCCTGTCGTGGCGCTTTTAAAACTTTCAAGTATAGTGGCCCTTGCATTCATTGCGCCTTTTGTGGCCTTCCGGGTATCTCAAGGACTCGCGGCGGTCTTTGGGATGACAAGGCGCTTTTCCTTTATGGTTGCCGCAAGTTCGCTGATCCTGTTCTATTCCGGCGCTGCATTTTGCTATCTTGTGACACTGCCGTTCGGCGCAAGATTTCTTTTGGAATATCAATCAGAGCACCTCAGGCCGATTATATCGGTTGGGCGTTTTGTGGATTTTGCCGGCTTTTTTATGCTTGGATTCGGGTTCATATTTGAGTTGCCGCTTCTCATGACTGTGTTGTGTCGGCTAAATGTCTGCAGTTATAAACTGTTCGTACGTCAGAGGCGTTATGCAATACTTCTTATAAGTATTGTAGCTGCGGTGCTTACACCAACGCCGGATGTATTCAATATGACGCTTATGGGATTACCGCTGTATTTTTTATATGAACTTGGTATAATCTTCGCCAGAATGAACAGCCGGTTAGGATCTTGTCCTTGACAATGGTCTGTCAGCATATATAGTTACCTGTTTATTGAAAAGACGCGCGTATCGACCGGCCAGGCAGGTTGAGATATCTTAAAGTAATATGGATAAAATTACATACCCTGACAGGTATCTGATATCTATAGAAGATATCCCCGAAGAGGGTCTATGTGTCCATTGCGACGACGTATCTAATATCCTGTCTGATCAGGACGACCCGGCCCTTGCAGGGCCGGTGGGGGCCGATGTCTGTCTTAATAGAGTGGACGGCCTGATATATCTTCAGGGTTCTGTCAAGGCCGCAGTGAACCTGGTTTGCGACCGCTGCCTGAATCCATATCAGTTAGATATAGATGCGGCTTTTTCTTATCTGCTGATCCCACAGTCCCTTGAAAAGGAAGGGTTTGATGCGGCAGCAAAAGGAAAAGATGCGGAGATATTGACTTACAATGGGAAAGATGTCCCTTTTGGCGAGATATTGAGGGAACAGATCTTGCTTCAGATACCTTTTCGGAGGTTGTGCAATGATGGCTGCAAAGGGATATGTCCTTCATGTGGGGCCGATCTCAACAAAGAGGCATGCCACTGTGAAAAAGATATAAAACAGGGCCCCTTTACTGTTTTAAAGGGATTGAAGATGCGACCTTGATCGGGCATCATGAGATGCATGCACTTGGGTTATATGTAGAATTTTGGCACTCGATAATATTTTTTATGGAGGTAATTATAAATGGGCATCCCGAAGAAGAAACCATCCAGAGCAAGGAGGGGAAACCGTCGTTCTCATGATTCGTTGACCCCTCCGTGTTTTTCTGCATGTCCGCAATGCACTGAACCCAAGCTCTCGCATAGGATATGCCCTCAGTGTGGGACATATAAGGGCAAGGTTTTTAATCAGAAAGAAGATATTTCTTAATAACCATGAAGGTAGCGGTTGACGCCATGGGAGGCGACAACGGCCCAAGGGTCTTGATTGAAGGGGCCGTTGCGGCTGCTAGGGAAAAGGGTATAGAGATCACGCTGGTCGGCCGTGAAGATTTGATCAGGAAACACTTGGAACGCATTGGTGCCACTGGCCTTCCTATAGACATATATCCAGCTTCCCAGGTGGTTGAAATGAAGGAATCCCCGGCTGATTCATTGCGGCGCAAGAAGGATTCAACAATCAGGGTCGCTTTTGAGCTTGCAGCTAGGGGTGAGGCGCAGGCTGTAGTAAGTGCTGGCAATTCAGGAGCGACCCTTGCCACTGCTATGGTTACGCTTGACAGGATAAACAGCGTCAGGCCGGCCATTGCAACTATGATGCCGACCCTTAAAGATCCGGTTGTCATGATAGATGTCGGCGCCAACGTGGACTGCAAACCCCATCATCTACTTCAGTTTGGCATAATGGGGGCGGTCTTTGCCAGCAAGGTGGCGAAGACCAGGACTAGACCAAGGGTCGGATTGATGAGCATAGGGGAGGAGGGGTCAAAGGGCAACCTTCAGGTAAGGCGCGCCTATGATCTCCTTTCTGCAAGCGGTTTGAATTTTGTGGGCAATGTTGAGGGCAGGGATGTATTCAAGGGCGAGGTGGATGTAGTCGTCTGTGACGGTTTTGTGGGCAATATCTGTTTGAAGCTTAGTGAGGGTTTTGCAGAGGCTGCGCTTATTATGTTGAGGGCTGAGATGAAGAGGAGTTTCATGGCCAAGATAGGGTACAGGCTTGCCTGGAATGCCTTTCAAAGGTTTAAGAAACGCGTTGATTATTCAGAATATGGTGGTGCGCCCCTTCTGGGGATAAAAGGCGTAGCTATCATATGTCATGGCCGTTCCGGTGTTAAGGCTGTCAAGAACGCCGTATGTATGGCCCACGAGCTTGCCATGGCCGATCTCTCGGGCCAGATTGCCGAGGCCATAGGAAGAGATCCTATAAGACTATCGAGTGCAGTGACCTGAAATGCCTAATCGGGCCATCATAATAGGGACAGGATCAGCCCTCCCCAGCCGACTTCTCACGAATAGAGACCTAGAGGCTATGGTGGAGACGAGCGATGAGTGGATAAAGACAAGGACCGGTATAGAACAGCGTTATATAGTCGGCGAAGGGGAGACCAATTCCTTTCTTGCCACTAGGGCTGCAAAGAACGCACTCGAAATGGCTGGAGTCCGCCCGCAGGAACTAGATCTCATCATAGTCGGTACTCTTACGCCTGATACGCCAATGCCGTCCGTAGCATGTCTTGTCCAGAAAGAGCTTGGCGCCAAAAAGGCGGGTGCATTCGACTTGTCTGCTACATGTTCCGGTTTCATCTATGGCCTTTCTATAGCCGACAAGTTTATTCGCGACAACCGCAAAATGAAGATACTTGTGATCGGCAGTGAGGTGCTTTCAAGACGCGTCAATTGGACAGATAGGACTACATGTGTATTGTTTGGAGACGGTGCAGGGGCGGCGGTTGTCACGGGCACTAAGGAAGACAGAGGCATACTTTCGACCCATCTCCATGCGGATGGCGCCTTGGGAGATCTCTTGACCATCAAAGGTCTCGGCACGGCCCATCCCGTAACCATGGAGATGCTCGAGCTGGGCTGGCAGTATATTCAGATGCAGGGCAGGGAGGTATTCAAGCATGCAGTCAAGGCCCTTGAGTCTGTGGCCTGGGAGGCGCTCAATGCAAATGGCTGGACAACAGATCAGGTGGATCTTCTGATAGCGCACCAGGCAAACATGCGTATACTCGATTTTCTTAGGGAAAAGCTAGGACTTACAACAGATAAGGTCTTTATCAATATACACAAGTATGGTAATACCTCGGCGGCAAGCATTCCGATAGCGCTTGACGAGGCGAATCGTTCAAGATTGCTTTTGCCCGGCTCTAAGCTGCTGATGGTGGCCTTCGGGGGCGGTTTTACCTGGGGGTCATTGGCAATGCGCTGGTAAATGCAAGGTGATTAAATCCTTATTAATTAAGCGGAGTTAGGCACCTTTAATAAATATCAATAAAGGATTCAAACTATGGCCCAAGTTAATTATTTTTTGACCGAAGAGCAGCAGATGATCGTTGAATTGGCCCGCAAGATATCAAGAGAAAAGATCGTCCCTGTCCGGGCCGAATTGGATGAAAAAGAGGAATTTCCGTGGGATATTATAAAAGACCTTGCGCAGGCCGATCTGTTCGGCCTTTATATACCAGAGGCCTATGGTGGCCTTGGTGCAGGGTGTTTTGAGATGTGTCTTGCACTTGAAGAGCTGGCCTATGGTTGTATAGCTGTGACGACTACATTCGCGGCTAGCGCCCTTGGTGGTTATCCTATACTGCTCTTCGGTTCCGAGGAACAGAAGGCTAGATATCTGCCGGATATAGCTTCAGGCAGGCGTCTGTCGGCCTTTGGTCTTACCGAAGCAAATGCAGGTAGTGATGTGGCCGCCATCCAGACTACGGCGGTCGAAGAAGGCGGGTCATGGGTTTTGAACGGGACAAAGCAGTGGATTACGAGTGGAGGGGAGGCAGATATATATACGATCATTGCGCTTACGGACAGAAACAAGGGGGCACGCGGTGCCACCGCTTTTATTGTGGAGAAAGGGGATCCGGGTTTAGGCTTCGGTAAAAAGGAGCGCAAGATGGGCCTCAGGGCCTCATCGACACGTGAGTTAATATTCAATGACTGCAGAATACCCAAAGATCGTGTATTGGGAAAGAGGGGACAGGGTTTTATAATCGCCATGAGGACCCTTGACCTTGCCCGTCCTGGTATCGGCGCTATAGGTGTAGGTCTTGCGCAGGCCGCCTTTGATGAGGCGTTGAAATATGCAAAGGAGCGCATCCAGTTCGGCCAGTCTATCATGTCTTTTCAGGCCATTCAGCATATGCTGGCTGATATGGTGACTCAGATAGAGGCATCCCGCGCCTTGGTCTATGCGGTGGCGAGGACCATTGATGCAGGGGCCAAGGACTTCGCCAAACTCTCGGCGATGGCCAAGTTGTTTCCGACCGATATGGCTATGAAGGCGACGACCGATGCAGTTCAGATACTCGGTGGTTATGGCTACATGAAGGACTACCCTGTCGAAAAGATGATGCGGGATGCGAAGGTCCTTCAGATATATGAAGGCACGAACCAGATATTAAGAAACGTGATAGGCCAGGCTATAAATAAGGAGTATGCAATCAGGGGTTGCGGAAATTGATCCAGCCTGTTTGCATTTTTCATTCTATGCCATTCAATATAATCGTCTGTATAAAACAGGTGCCTGATGTAAAAACAGTCAGATTTGATCCAAAGACGGGGACTCTGATAAGAGACGGAGTTGGTGCAGTGATAAATCCTGTGGACTTAAACGCCCTCGAGGCTGGTCTCGGGCTCAAAGATGCCGTTGGCGGCGAGATCACGGCGGTTTCGATGGGTCCGCCTCAGGCTAAAGAGGCCTTGATGGAGGCGATGGCGATGGGCGTTGATAAAGGTGTGCTCCTTTCAGACCGCGCCTTTGCTGGTTCTGATACACTTGCGACTACTTATATCCTTGCCAAGGCCATAGAGAGACTTGGGGCATTTGATATTGTGCTGTGCGGCAAACAGTCACTTGACGGCGATACAGCTCAGGTCGGGCCTGGTCTTGCTGCAAGACTTGGTATACCAAGTGTTGCATATGTGGAGGAGATGAGATTGGTTGAAGGCGGTATGTTCAGACTCAGGCGTGAGACTGATTTGGGTTGCGATATCGTTGAAATCGAGCCACCTTTTCTTGCGACTGTCTTGCCTTCTATCAATAAGCCGAGACTACCTTCTTTAAAGGGTAAGATTAGGGCTAAAAAGACAGGGGTGATTGTCTGGGATGCAGACGACATCCAGGTTGATCCTGAGAAAATAGGCCTGAATGGGTCGCCTACACGCGTGCTCTCAACCTATGTCAAAGGTTTTGACGCAAAAGGTGAGATGCTTTCGGGGACTGCGGAAGAACAGGCGGATGCCTTGGTGAAGAGGCTCAAAGATGCAAATTTGCTTTAGTCGGTAGATGGTTATTGGATCTAAGGTCAGGGGATGCAAGATATTTCTTTAGAAAAAGATGTATGCGTCAAAGACGGTGGGGTGAATCCGTGGCGCGGGTTATGGGTGGCCGCCGAGTGTCCGGACAACAAATTGAATGATATCATCCTTGAGCTCATTGCCAAGGGTCGAATCCTTGCGGACAAGCTCGATACGCACGTTACAGCCATATTGATGGGTTCAGACGTATCATGGGCCGCTGAGACGCTCATAAGGCATGGGGCTGATAAGGTCTTTGTGGTTGAACATCCCGAGCTTGCTCCGTTTACTGAAGAGGTATATTCAAGTGTTCTGGCAGGGCTTGCACGCAGATATAGACCGGAAATCATACTTGCAGGCGCTACTTTGGCTGGGCGGGCATATATACCGAGGGTCGCAACCCTTCTAGAGACAGGGCTTACCGCTGATTGCATGGATCTTGATGTGAACGTCGAAGACAGGACGCTTTTGCAGACAAGACCTGGCTGGGGCGGCAATCTGTTCGTAACGATCGCATGTCCGACTCGCAGGCCGCAGATGGCCACAGTGAGACCGCATGTCTTTAAAAAGGGTCAAGACGACCCAAGGCGTCACGGCGAGACCGTTTTTATAAGACTTGAAGGAGAGTGGTTCTTGCATAGGGTCAGGGTGATCGAATCCATAAAGGAGAAGGCCGTTGCCGAGAACGACCTCTATGGCGCCAAGGTCGTCGTAGTTGCCGGCCGTGGGGTGGAGAACGATAAGGATATGGCACTTGTGAAGGAGCTTGCCGAGGTGTTGGGCGGTGTCGTGGGCGGGACCAGACCTGTTGTAGACGCAGGGTTGCTCCCTGAAAAGCTGCAGGTCGGCCAGTCGGGGGTGAGCATATCTCCGAGACTCTATATTGGCATCGGCGTTTCAGGGGCGGTTCAACATACCGCTGGCATAAAAGGCGCAGGGGTCATTGTTGCTATCAATAAGGATCCAGATGCACCGATATTTGGTCTGTCCACATATGGCCTTGTAGGTGATTTTAGGGACATCGTACCCGAGTTGATAAGGCGGATAAGGCATAAAAACCGGAGAGGTGGTTAGAGATGGGTTGTGAACAGATATTGAAGGATAAGATTGCCCTGGTCACAGGCGGTTCAAGGGGTATAGGTCGGGCCATCTGCCTTAAACTGGCTAGTCTGGGTGCGCGTGTTTTTATAAATTATGCAAATAATGAGGCGGCGGCAAGGACTGTAATGGATGAAATAACACGTTCAGGTGGCCGTGCATCTCTGCTGCCATTTGATGTATCCGACAGAGGCGCCGCGTCAGATTCCATAAAGAGATTGATATCAGATGCCGGTGCGCTTCATATACTGGTCAACAATGCTGGCATAGCGAGAGACAATCTTGCCGTGCGGATGAAGCAAGAGGATTGGGATAGCGTCATATCCATAAACCTGACAGGCGCCTTCAACTGCATCCAGTCTGCCCTAACGGCCATGATGAAGCAGAGATGGGGGCGTATTGTAAATATAGGTTCTGTAGTGGGTACCATGGGGAACGCAGGCCAGGCTAATTACGCGGCTGCAAAGGCCGGGCTTGAGGGTCTTACGAGATCTATAGCGCTTGAGGTGGCGTCAAGGGGTATCACGGCCAATGTGGTGTCACCTGGTTTTATAGATACCGACATGACCGCAGGGTTGTCGGATAAGATCCGAGAGCAGTTGCTCGCGCATATACCCATGGGTAGGATGGGTAGAGTTGAAGATGTGGCCGAGGCGGTGGCCTTTCTTTCCTCCGATGGGGCTTCATATATCACAGGTCATGTGTTGCATGTAAACGGAGGATTGTTCTGCGACTAAGGAGTTTTGATCTGGACAGTATATAATTCAAATTTTAAGGAGGTTTGAACAAAAGATGGACATAGAAAATAAGATGGTTGACATTATTGCCAGCCAGCTGAGCGTGGCCAAGGAAAAGGTCGTGCCGTCAGCCTCGTTCGTGGATGATTTGGGCGCTGATTCTCTTGATCTCGTAGAACTGGTTATGGCTATGGAGGAGGAGTTTGGGATCGAGATAGCAGATGAAGATGCCGAAAAGATGCAGACTGTACAAAACGCCATAGATTTCATAAAGGCCCATTCTGGCAAGTAATTTTTCAAGATCAGGGTAGAATATGGCAAATCCTCAGAAGCGGCGCGTGGTGGTGACAGGGCTTGGCCTTATCAGCCCCCTTGGGATAGGGGTGGATTTGAGCTGGGCGAATCTAGTGGCTGGGAAGAGCGGCATAGGTCCGGTTACACGTTTTGATGCAAGTGGTTATGATTGTCAGATAGCAGGTGAGGTCAAAGGGTTTGAGCCGGCGGATTTTTTTCCTGCAAAGCTTGTCAAGCGTATAGATTTATTTGTAGCTTATGCCCTGGTCGGAACGAAGATGGCGATGGAAGACGCGGGACTTGAGATATCGGCCGAATTGGCCCCTAGATGCGGTGTCATAACCGGTTGCGGTCTTGGTGGGCTCGGGACTATTGAACACTATAGAGATATCCTTGTACAGAAAGGGCCGGGGAGGGTGAGCCCGTTTTTTATCCCTATGGCCATACCCAATATGGCATCAGGCCAGATATCTATAATTTTCGGTGCAAAGGGGCCCAATACGGTGCTGTGCACGGCCTGCGCTGCAGGGACCCATGCCATCGGTGAGGCGTTCAAGACCATCCAAAGGGGTGACGCGGATGTCATGATCTGCGGTGGAACGGAATCGGTGATTACCCCTCTCGCACTCAGCGGGTTTGCATCATTAAAGGCCTTGTCCGTAAGAAACAATGAGCCTGAGAGGGCGTCAAGGCCTTTTGAGAGGGACCGTGACGGGTTTGTAATAGGCGAGGGCGCAGGCATGCTTGTCATAGAAGGGCTTGATCACGCCATTAAGCGCGGGGCCCATATACGTTCTGAGATAGTCGGATATGGCCTTACAGGTGATGCCTTTCATATGACGGCCCCGCCGGATGACGGGGAGGGGGCTGCGAGGTGCATGCAGATGGCCCTTGATGATGCCGGACTCAGCTATAGGGACATAGACTATATAAATGCCCATGGTACAAGCACGCCACTTAATGATGTGTGTGAAACCAGAGCAGTTAAGGCCGTGTTCAAGGAGAAGGCGGGGAAGATACCCATAAGTTCCACCAAGTCCATGACGGGCCATCTTCTCGGGGGTGCAGGCGGAATCGAGGCGGTGTTCTCGGTAAAGACCATTGAGGAAGGGATTATCCCGCCGACGATAAATTATGAAAATCCTGATCCTGAGTGTGACCTCGATTATGTGCCGAACGTTGCAAGGCGCGGTGATATAAAAGTTGTAATGTCCAATTCATTCGGTTTCGGTGGGACGAATGCCGTTCTTGTGTTCAGGCGCTATGAAGAAAAGTAAGGTATCAGTCTTCAAAAAATATGGGGGTTTGATCTAAAGGGTCTATGAAGATAGCAATCGGGGCGGATCATGGCGGTTTTGATCTGAAAGAGACCCTGAAAGATATCATAAAGGGTCTTGGACATGAGATCAAAGACATCGGGTGTTATTCAAAAGAGCCTGTAAATTATCCTGAGATAGGTCGGATGGTGGTTGGTCTTGTCGCATCGGGTATGGCTGAGCGGGGGATCCTTATCTGCGGGACTGGCATAGGTATGTCTATAATGGCGAACAGGACCCGTGGTATTAGGGCGGCCTTGTGTCATGAGATATATACGGCTCGTATGAGTCGTGAACACAATGATGCAAACATACTTTGCATGGGCGGCAGAGTGGTTGGTCCGGCGATAGCGGAAGAGATGGTAAAATGCTGGCTTTCCACCCAGTTTGCCGGTGGTCGTCATGCCTGCAGATTGGCTATGATAGATCAGAAATAGTTTTTTGACAGGCAGCCCAGTCCTGTCGGATTGGAGAGAAATGTGCAACATCTAAAAGAAGTTGATCCTGACGTGTTTCGGGCGATAAGGGCCGAGCTTGAGAGACAGACAGGGCAGCTTGAGATGATAGCCTCCGAGAATCTGGCAAGCGAGGCGGTAATGGAGGCCGAGGGCAGTGTTCTTATAAATAAATATGCCGAGGGTTATCCTGCCAAGAGATATTATGGCGGCTGCGAAAACGTGGATGTAATTGAAAACCTCGCCATAGGCCGTCTTAATCTGTTGTTTGGCTCCGAATATGCGAACGTCCAGCCGCACTCAGGCACCCAGGCGAATATGGCTGTATATTTTGCAGTGCTTCATCCAGGCGATGTCATCCTTTCTATGAATCTTGCGCATGGTGGGCATTTGTCGCACGGTTCATCTGTCAATTTTTCAGGCAGACTCTACAAGGTCGTACATTACGGCGTTAGTCGAGAGACAGAGACTATAGACATGGATGAGGTCTTAAGGCTTGCCAGGGAGCATAGGCCAAGGATTATAGTTGTAGGAGCCAGTGCCTACCCAAGGACCTTGGACTTTGCGGCCTTTAGGACGGTTGCAGATGAAGTGGGGGCATATCTTATGGTCGATATGGCCCATATTGCAGGATTGGTCGCGGCCGGTATCCATCCATCGCCCATTCCATTTGCCGATTTTATTACCTCAACAACCCACAAGACCTTGAGGGGTCCACGGGGCGGTTTTATCCTCTCCACTGAGAAATATGCCAGACTTATAAACAGCCAGATATTCCCTGGTATCCAGGGAGGGCCGCTCATGCATGTGATAGCGGCCAAGGCGGTTGCATTCAAAGAGGCCCTTAGCCCTGAGTTTAAGAGCTACCAGCAGAGGATAGTCGCCAATGCGAGCGCACTTGCGGCGGCGCTTGTTGATAACGGCTTTCGCCTCGTCTCGGGCGGCACGGACAATCATCTTGTCCTTGTAGACCTTTCAAACAAGGGGGTGACAGGTGCCGAAGCGGAGGAGATCCTTGAATTGGCTGGTATAACTGTCAACAAGAATGCAATCCCATTTGATACCAAACCGCCCAGGGTGACAAGCGGCATCCGCATCGGGACGCCGGCTGTTACAACAAGGGGGTTGGGGGCCGAAGAGATGAAAGAGATAGCAGGTTATATCTCAGAGCTTATTTCAAGGCCTAAAGACACGAGGATTGCCAAAGAGATAAGGCTGAAGGTTGCAGATATCTGCAGGCGGTTTCCAGTCTATGTCGGGTTGAAGGATAGATGGCGCTAGGCCTTTTCCAACCTCTCGGCCCTCTTGTCATATCCTGACGAAGGGGGCGTTAGCTGGATGACATATGGATAAAGACTCAAGGCCGCCGTGGGATGTCTATTTTATGTCTATTGCAAGGCTGGTCGCGGGGCGTTCCACCTGTCTCCGTAGAAAGGTGGGCGCCGTCCTTGTAAAAGATAGGCGGATCCTGTGCACAGGTTATAACGGTGCGCCGAGCGGGCTCAAACATTGTCTTGAAATAGGTTGTCTGAGGGAGGAGCTTAATATCCCCTCGGGAGAGAGACATGAATTGTGCCGCGCCCTCCATGCCGAACAAAACGTTATAGTCCAGGCAGCGTATTATGGGACGGCCATAGCAGGCTCCACCCTCTATTGCACTAATCTTCCGTGTGCAATATGTACTAAAATGCTTATAAATGCAGGCGTTCATTCTATTTATTATGCAGAAGGCTATAGAGACCCCATGTCTCGCGCTATGCTTGAAGAGGCTGGCATAGAGCTTATCAAGCTTGCCCTGCCTGTCCAATTGGACCGGGGAGAGGTCTCATGAAGTGCCCGTTTTGCAGTGCCTCTGATTCAAGGGTTATTGATTCAAGATTGGGCCGCGACGGCCGTTCAATACGAAGGCGTAGGGAGTGCATATCGTGTGGCGGGCGCTTCACCACCTATGAAAGGGTTGAGGAATTCCAACCTATGGTGGTAAAAAAAGATGGGAGGCGTGAGCCATTTGACCGTAGGAAGGTGATAGATGGGATAATGAAAGCCTGTGAAAAGCGGCCTGTAAGCGTGGATCAGGTGGAGGCATTTGTGACCGAACTGGAAGGTGAGATGCAGGAACGAGGCGAACGTGAGGTGCCAAGCAGCCTGATAGGAGAAAGGGTTATGGAGAGGCTTAAAGAATGGGATGATGTGGCCTATGTAAGGTTTGCCTCTGTATATAGACAGTTTAAAGACCTGAATGAGTTTATGGAACAGCTCCTAGAGATGTTGCATGAAGAAAAATGTAAAAAGTCTTGACGAAAGGTTC
Organism: Dissulfurimicrobium hydrothermale; assembly: GCF_022026155.1. Classification (NCBI taxonomy): domain Bacteria; class Deltaproteobacteria; genus Dissulfurimicrobium; species Dissulfurimicrobium hydrothermale. The sequence continues at coordinate 1,012,253 of NZ_CP085041.1, forward strand.
ATGCAAAGGGCCTTGAGATTGGCCAAAAAGGGGCTTGGACAGACCAGCCCTAACCCTGCCGTGGGTGCTGTGGTGGTAAAAGATGGTGTTATAGTGGGCGAGGGTTATCATCAAAGGGCTGGCGCCCCTCATGCAGAGGTCAATGCAATTAATGTTGCGGGTGAGGCGGCTAGAGGAGGCGTGATCTACGTAACCCTTGAGCCATGCAATCATTACGGCCGCACGCCACCTTGCACCAAGGCCATCCTTGAGGCCGGGATACAAAGGGTCGTAATAGGCGCAGCGGATCCAAATCCGAATGTAACAGGCGGCGGCGCAGAATTTCTGCGCTCAATGGGCATTGAGGTCAGTTTGGGTTGTATGGAAGACGAATGCCGGATTGTCCTTGCCCCTTTTGCCAAGCATGCCGTGACCGGGTTCCCGTGGGTGAGGGCCAAGGCTGCCATGAGCCTCGATGGCAGGATAGCGACAAG